>CAZCXJ010000005.1:0-101006 GCA_964502585.1 uncultured Candidatus Halobonum sp. | reverse complement strand
ACTCCCCGTTCTTCAGCGTAGCGTTCACCCGGCTCACTTCGAGAAACACTTTGGTGTAGGTCCCGTTCGGCACCTCAAACGAGTCGACAAGGCTGGCGTTCGCCCCTTGGAGCTCGGTCAAATCAAGCGTGACGTCCACCTCGCGAACGATACGCTCCTCGTCGTCCTCGGTTTCCTCGTTAGTGTCAATGGTGGTCTCCGTTTCGGGAGTGTCTGTGCCGCTCTCGGAGGTGGATCCTTCGTCCTCCTGCTCAGTTTTCACGAGGACGATTTTCGTGGCCGTGACGTTGAGGTGGTTGAAATCTCCCGATGGCGGTAGGCTGATCGCTCAGGTAGAAGTTGACTGTCCCGGTTGCCTCGCCAGTCTCGGCCATCACACCCTCGCTTCCCGACGGCGTCGGTGAGGTGACTCCGCTGCTACACCCGGCAAGGACCAGCGTGACCGCTACGAGAACGATTCCGATGACATTACGGCCCGGTATCGTAGTGAACGGACACGCGCCTCCGGTGCATATACGCTACCAATCGTTTGTCCGGGTTCGGTCCGATGAACGGTCTGAACGGGTGAAAATAGCCGACCAAACGGATCAAGAGCCGACGCATCCAGGCGCGGCCGGTCCATCGACAGCCGTTTAGGGCTCCCAGTCACAGTCGCGGACGATGACGTTGCGCGTGACGTTCCTCGGGACCAGTGGGGCCGTCCCGACGGTCGAACGAGCGCCAAGCGCCATCCATCTCAATCGCGAAGGCGACGAGATCCTGTGGGACTGCGGGGAAGGAACCCAACGTCAGATGATGCGGTTCAATACCGGATTCGGGGTGTCCCATGTCTTCGTCACCCACCTCCACGGGGACCACGTTTTTGGCATTCCTGGCCTCGTACAATCGCTCGGGTTCAACGGCCGAGATGCGCCCCTGGCGGTCCACGGACCGCCGGGGACACGCCGGCATCTGCGCTCGTTGGTTCATGCGGCCGGCCACGATCCCGGATTTCCAGTCCGGATCAACGAAGTTTCGCCGGGCGGGGTCGCACTGGACCGTCCGGAGTACCAGATCAAGGCGTTCGAGACGGACCATCGGACGACCTCGGTCGGGTATGCGCTCGTTGAGGACGACCGCCCCGGTCGGTTTGACCGCGAGAAAGCCGAGAACGACCTTGGAATTCCGCCCGGCCCGAAATACGGTCAGCTTCACGCCGGGAATCCAGTCGAACTCGAGGACGGCCGTGTCATCCACCCAGAAGAAGTCGTCGGCCCGCCCCGTCCAGGACGTCGCGTCGTGTACACGGGTGACACTCGACCGGTCGAGACGACCGTCGACATCGCCTCGAACGCGGACCTCCTCGTCCACGATGCCACGTTCGGACGGGAGGCGCAGGATCGCGCTCGTCAAACTGCCCACTCGACGGCTGCCGAGGCTGGGGAGGTTGCGACCCGAGCCGAGGTCAGGCGGCTCGCACTCACCCACGTCTCTTCCCGATACGCTGGCCAGGCCAGCCGGCTGGAACGGGAGGCCAAGGAGACCTTCGAGGGTGACGTGTTTCTCCCGGATGACGGCGATCGGATCGAGATTCCGTTTCCCGATTCCGAGCAAGAGTGACTGCCGCAAAGATCCGACGTCTCGGTCCTCGGGGAACCCAACTGAACCCGTCTCCCGACGCCGGAAGTGTCCGAGGGTCACGGGGCTGATCGGCGCGGAGTTTTTATCCGGGACCGACTAACCTTGCTCCGTGAACGCCCGGACGAGCGCGCTGGACTCGGTCGTGTTCGGTGTCGACGTGCAGAGCGGGGATATCCGAGGCGATGCCCCTTCCTACGCGTTGGTCGTGTTTGATGGCGAGTCAATCGAGCGTGACGTCGTTTCCCACAGGAAACTCCGTCGTCGGATCGCGGACGAGAACCCGGCGCTCGTCGGGACGGATAACATGTACGAGCTCGCGGCCGACAAGGACGCGCTCGTCCGGTTCCTCCGGTGGCTCCCCGCCGGTACCAGGCTCGTTCAGGTAACGGGAGACGAGAATCCCGAGTCGCTTTCTCGAGTAGCTGACCGCCACGGAGTCCCCTACGGGAAAGAGCCAATGAAGGAAGCCGAGGCCGCTGCCCGGCTGGCGGCCGCAAATGTCGGATATGCGATAACGGCCTTCGAGAATACGACGACAGTGAAGGTGTCCCGTGGTCGCTCGACCGGTGGCGGTGGCTGGAGTCAAGACCGCTATACGCGTCGTATCCATGGCAACGTGAAACGGCGGGCCAGGGAGGTCGAGTCGGCACTGGAGGATGCAGGCCTCGAATACGAGCGTGACGTGACAAAAAAATACGGCGGCTTTGCCAACGCCACCTTCGAAGTGGAGGCTCCTCCTGCCGAATTGCCCATCAGTGGGGGACGCAACGGAGACACTCGAGTTGAGATCGAGCGCCAGCGGAAAGACGGAATCGAGTTCGAACCGTTAGCCGAACGACGGGATCACGTCATCGTCGGCATCGACCCGGGCACTACGACGGCAGTCGCGGTCCTCGATCTCGACGGAACCCCCTTGGACGTGTACTCGACTCGCACGGCCGACACGGCGGATGTTATCGAATGGCTGGTAGAGCGCGGGCGTCCAGTGATCATAGCCGCAGACGTGACGCCGATGCCCGAAACCGTAGACCAATTCCGCCGCTCGTTCGATGCGGCCGGTTGGACGCCCGAGTCCGACCTACCCGTCGACGAGAAGTTACACCGAACGGAGTCGGTCGCATACGAAAACGATCACGAACGGGACGCGTTGGCGGCGGCGCTCTCCGCGTACGACGATCATGCTGATCAGTTTGCCCGGATCGGCCGTAAGATCCCGGCTGGGGTGGAGCGAGGAGAGGTGATCTCGCGGGTCGTTGCGTCCGAAGAATCCGTCGAGGCAGTCCTTGCGGATCTGGACGGCAAGGAAGATGAGGGCGATGACGACGAAGACCACGACCCACGTGTACTCACTGAAGAGGAAGAACGCATCCGGGATCTCGAGCGACAGGTTGACCGGCTACAGGATCATGTCTCGGATCTGCGCGACCAACTCGAACAGAAAGACGAGACGATCTCCGAGTACGAAGAGAAGCTGACAGAGGCGCGTCGCGAGGAGCGTCGCGAGGCTCGCAGGGACCGTGAGGTGACGCGTCTTCGTCGCGAGACGGACCGTCTTGAGCGAGAGCGGGACGAGGCACGAGAGAGGGCCCAAGCCCTCGAACAAAAACTGGACCGACTGAAAACGCTCTGGAAACTGGATCATTCCGACTTCGCGGACGTCGCCCAGGGCCGCGATTTGGTTCCCGTGAAAGTGGTCGAACAGTTCACCGTTGATGCCATCGAACAGGCCGATGAGCGGTATGGACTGGCCGCCGGGGACGTGATATATCTTCGTGACGCCTCCGGTGCGGGACGATCCACGGCGGAACTGCTCGCCGATACGGAGCCGCGTGCAGTGTTGAAATCCGGCGGGCTCTCCGACGTCGCCCGAGAACTACTGTTTGAGCGGGAGGTTCCGATCGGTCCGGCGAGTACGGTCGATATGCAGGAAGTAGACGATCTCGCCGTCGCTCGTGAAAGTGACGTTGAAACGCTCGTCGAGGACTGGGAGGATCGACTGGCAGCCTGGAAGCGGGAACGGAAAGCGGAGATGGTCGACGAGATTATCTCCGAACACCGCGCTGAACGTGGAGAGGGACGGGGCGACTGAGCTCTTGTGAGCGGGTCGTCTCCGAGCTTCCCAGGATATAACCGCCGGGTTGGATATCCTTCGGGTATCGCGTCTTATTTGTCCGCGTAGTTCGAGGTGGGGATTAATGATCGACCTACGCTCAGATACGGTGACAAGTCCTTCCGCAGAAATGCGCCAGGCGGCTGCCGATGCCGAGGTTGGGGACGACGTGTACCGTGACGATCCGACGGTCAACGAGCTGGAAGGTCGAGCAGCCGAGCTCGTCGGCATGGAGTCGGCCCTGTACGTTCCATCCGGGACGATGGGCAACCAGGTTGCCGTCCGGACCCACACGGAGCGGGGACAGGAGTTGTTGTGTGATGAGCAGTCGCACATCTATAAATGGGAGCTCGGGGGTATCGCTCAGTTGTCCTCCCTCCAGGCACGAACGGTAAATGCTGGCGATCGCGGTGTTCCCTCGCCTCAACAGATCGAGTCTGGCCACGTTACTGAAGACCTGCACCGACCAGGAACCGGGCTAGTCACCTTGGAGAATACCCACAACTCCCGTGGCGGAATCGCGGTTCAGAAGTCAGATATCGATGCGGCTGCAGAGACGGCACACGATTTCGGCGTGCCCGTCCACCTCGACGGTGCCCGCGTGTTCAATGCATGCGTTGCGCTCGATACTGAGCCCGAGGCGATGGTTGAGAAAGTTGATAGTGTCATGTTCTGTCTCTCGAAAGGCCTCGGCGCTCCAGTCGGTTCGATACTCGCTGGTTCGGAGGGGTTCATCGAGGAGGCCCGACGGACCCGGAAGCTATTCGGTGGCGGAATGCGGCAGGCAGGGATGATAGCGGCACCGGGTCTACTCGCCTTGGATAACATCGAGGCGTTGGGGACGGACCACGAGAATGCCACCCTGCTTGCCGAAGGTCTGAACGCCATTCCGGGGCTGTCTGCCTCGATCCCCGACACGAACATCGTGATGGTCGACACACATGACGCGGGACTGACTGGCGAAGAGTTGTCTGCTGCATGTAAAGATCGAGACGTGGCGTTCCATGCGGTCGACGAGTACCAGTGCCGGTTGTGTACCCATCTGGACGTAGACCGGCAGGATGTCGAGTCGGCTATCTCACGAATCGAACTGGCAGCCGAGGCAGTCGCCCCGTCGGCGTAATTACTGGGCGACCCGATAGTCTAACTCGAGCCGTGCTCGCCGTCTGGGGTATCCGGACCACCGAGATGACCTCTTTCAGTAAAATCGATTACTCATCACCGCGAGCGAAGAGGTTAGGCCGCCTGCGCTCTTATCCCCGTCTATGGCGTCAGACACTGTCACTACTGAGGACCCCGACAACGACTCGACCCCCTCGATCACGCTCTACAGGTTGCAGGCGTGTCCGTACTGTGAACGAGTGGTGCGAAGGCTCAAAGCTCATGACCTCGAGTACGAGTCGCGGTTTGTCGAACCCATGCACTCGGACCGGAACATCGTCGCACGACTCACAGGGAAGCGGACGGTTCCGGCAATCGTGGATCGGAGCACTGGCGTGACGATGTCGGAATCGGGTAACATCGTGGAGTACCTGGACCGGACATACGGCCCCCAGTCGGACGCCGAGCAGGCCGAGGCTGCCGCAGGTGAGTGAAGATGGTCGATTTCGAGGTCGTCGACCTTCCGCCCACGGACCACGTTTCGGCGGGGGAGACGGCACCTGATTTCACACGACCGCTCGTTAACGAGGAATACTGGGGTGACGTCGCCCTTTCAGACCTCACGACTCAGGGTCCGGCCGCGCTCGTGTTCTATCCCATGGACGGTGCATTCCCCGCAACCTACATCTGGAACGAAATCCGTGACAGGGAGTGGGGCGACCAGCTGACTGTGGCCGGGATCTCCGTATCCACACCCTACGAGCATAAGACGTTCATCAACGAGCGAGGAATGGATTATGACCTGTTTAGTGATCCACAAAACCAGGTAGCAGAGTCCTACGGTGTCGTCAACGACTTGGACGGGATGGCCGGGATCAGCGAACCACGACCAGCAGTGTTCCTACTCGAAAGTGACCGGACGGTTGAGTACGATTGGGTCGCTTCGGAGTGGCCTGACTTTCCTCCCTACGATGACGTGGAGCGGGAAATCCGCACCCTCACCGAATGACCCTCCGCCCCTGACATGTCAGACCGAGGTACTGATTCACCCTCCGAATACGGCGTCGATTCGACCGTGCTAAGAGCCGCCGCGGAGGCTATTCAGCGGGGGGAGACCATCGTCTATCCTACGGAGACCGTCTACGGACTCGGGGCGGACGCTACCAGCCCTGCAGCCGTCGAACGTGTGTTCGAGATCAAGGGTAGATCCCGGAACAAACCCATCTCCATGGGTGTCTCCGATGTCGATACCGCCTTGGAGTACGTCAGGCCGACCGACCGGGCGAAAGCCTTCATGCGGGACTTCCTCCCGGGACCAGTGACGGTCGTGGTCAATCGGGGTCCGGAAATCCCAGACGTCCTGACTGCTGGCCGCGAGCGGGTTGGCGTTCGAGTGCCGGACCTGGAACTGACCAGACGACTGTTCGCCGAGGCCGAGGTTCCGGTAACCGCCACGAGCGCGAACCGTTCGGGATCCGGAAGCGTTCGGACTGTCGCAGCCCTGTCACCCGGAATCCGTGACCGCGTCCGGGTCGTCGTCGACGGTGGTCGAACGCCCGGTGGCGGAAGCACCGTCGTCGACCCGGACCGAGAACGGATACACCGCCGTGGTCAAGATGCCGACGCCGTCGAAAAATGGCTGGCTGACCAGTGACCGAGTCCGGCTTTCCGTCCCTGTCTGACGCGTGGCCGACACGGGAATAAACGCTTTTGCGACGGGCACCAGTAACGAACCCATGGTCGAGAGTGGGGGGACGCGGCAGGACTCGAAGCCGGGAGACACCGCCGACAACGACGAGACTTCCGAGAACGTGCCACCAAGTGATGAGGAAACATGGACGAACGGCGAAGGGCAGTCTCCCGACGGGGTTCCCGGTCCGGACGTAGGCCGCTCCTCTGACGTCCCTGAGGACGTACGGACCTACGACCGGTTCCAGAAGACCGAGCGCGCGGAGTACGACCGCGTCAATGAGTTCCTCCGAGACAGGACATACATCACGGCTCGAGAGTGGGCGATCGCCCGTTTGTGTGCAGACTTCCGGACAGAGACGGGTGTCGAAATGACGAAGATCGGAGAGAACCTCCCTCGTCTGGTTCCGTTCATGACAGATACGTATTCGCCACAGGCCGTCAACCAGGCACGAGCATCCTTCGAAGAAAAGGTCCGGAAGGCTGGGGCGACATTTCTCTACGGCGCCATGTCGGGTTTCTTCACTGCCGAACAACTCGACGATATGATGTACGAGTCGAGCGAAGTGGCCAAGTTCCTACTTGAGGTCGAGGGCGTCGATCTCGCCGTCGAGGAGGAACTCGAGGCTGAAGATCGGATCTCGTCGGTAATGCGGGAGGTCCGCGAGGCGAGTGCGGAGGTACGAGGTGAAGAAGTCAAATGCCCGGAGTGCGGTCACGTCCACGAGTCCTGATTCGACTCGTAGGTCGGGGACCGCTCTCGAAACGCGGCGGCTAACTGGGTTGGTTCTCGTCCGCTCACTCGGCCTCGGGAAGGATGTGCATCCCTTCCCGATGCTTCAATACGGTGACTTCGTCCGCCCGATGGTCGAGATAGTCCGGCCGCGCAACGGTTTTGGATTCGAACGTTTCTGGGTCCAGCACCTGGACTGCATGCTCGTCTTCGATGGCGACCACCGTCGTTACGACCGCATCCGTCCGGGATCCGAGCTTCCGGGCTTCCAGCAGGATTTCGTCATCCGTGGCTGTTTCGTAAGGGCTGCCGCTGACTACGCGCACCCCCTTGAGGTTGCCCTGAACGCTCCGCACGATCACCGGTTCACCTCCGTCCCCGAGGTCGATAACGTCCCCCGGCCGGAAGGGGGGTAACCTGATCGCGAACGCCACACGATAGACATCATTCCCGTCACCGTCTTGCGTCACCAGCGTCTCCGATTCGGTGAAGTCGCCTCCAAACGAGTCGACGATTTGCGTCGCGACGGCGCGTCCGAGGTCGGTCCTTGAGAGCCGTATGTCCAGCCCTTCATCGGTGTCCCTGACCTCCGAGACATACGCTTCGCGGTCCCCCTTTGCTTCGCGACTCGCGACGGTTTCACGAGCGATCTCGACCGCCTTCCTCCGTTCGTCCTGGTCGGGAATCCGTCCGACCGCCCGAAGCTGAATCGTGGCTGCATAGGATCCCCCGGCGATCCGTCCACACCGTTCACATGTTCCTCGACCGATTTTCACTGGCACCTGAACAGTCTCCTCGACTGCTGTCCCACGGACTGTCCCCGAGAAGACGCAGTGCATCCTGATCGTCGTCTCATCGACCTGTTCAGGATCCACTCCCCACCGAACTTCCTCAGCATCGACGTGAACGCCTAACGCCTCCGTAACTGCGTCCACCGCAACGTCAGTGTAGTCGCGTGCGCCGACATCGACCCAGCGGTTGCCTTTTCGAACCGCACCGCAATTCGCACAGACGGTGATTTCCACCCGTTCCGGAGCGTCGACAAGGTCGAAGTCATCAAGATAACAGGCATCACAGAGGGCAGTCTTCCGCCCACGGGACTCATCGGTGAGGGTCCGGCTTCGATCGACAGGGTCGCCGCACCGTGGACAGAATCCCCTTGTGTCACGCGACTCGCTCATCCCGTCTTGCCCTCACGCGTGGCGCCGTTTAAACGACGCGGCTCACCACACTGACGGTTCCGTACTCGGCAGTCAGTAACCATCAAGAGTTACATCCGGGCGGTAGACCGAAGGGGTGTTGACCCTTCGGTCCCTTGTACACACTAATGGGAATCCAGGAACGGTACCCGATCGACGTCGAGAACATCCGCCGGGACTTCCCGATCCTACAGCGGCGCGTCGGGGGAGACGTCACAGTACCCGGCGAAGGGGAAGGGGATGATCAACTGCTGGTCTACCTTGACAACGCCGCAACCAGCCACACTCCCGAACCGGTCGTGGATGTGATTGCCGACTACTATCGTTCGTACAACTCGAACGTCCACCGTGGAATCCATCATCTCAGTCAGGAGGCCTCGATTGCCTACGAGAACGCCCACGACCGCGTTGCGGAGTTCATCGGGGCGAACGGTCGTGAGGAGATCGTCTTCACAAAGAACACCACTGAGGCCGAAAACCTCGTCGCCTATGCCTGGGGGTTAAACGAGCTCGGCCCCGACGACAACGTCGTTCTCACCGAGATGGAACACCACGCCTCGCTGGTAACGTGGCAACAGATCTGTAAACGGACGGGGGCAGAGGTACGCTACATCCGAATCGATGACCAGGGTCGGCTGGATCTCGATCACGCCCAAGACCTGATTGACACCGACACCCGGATGGTGTCGGTCGTCCACGTATCAAACGCGCTCGGAACCATCAACCCGGTGGGAGAACTCGCTGACATCGCACACGGCAGCGACGCCTACATCTTCGTTGATGCTGCCCAGTCGGTTCCCAACCGGCCGGTCGACGTACAGTCGATCGATGCGGACTTCCTCGCTTTCTCCGGGCACAAGATGTGTGGGCCAACAGGGATCGGAGTACTGTACGGGAAACAACACATCCTCGAAGAGATGGATCCGTATCTGTACGGAGGAGAAATGATTCGAAAAGTGACCTTCGAGGATTCCAAGTGGGAGGATCTCCCCTGGAAATTCGAAGCGGGGACGCCGGTTATCGCCCAAGGGATCGCGCTTGAGGCGGCAATTGATTATCTTGAGGATATCGGAATGGACGCCATCGAGCGTCACGAAAGCCTCCTCGCCCAATACGCCTATGACCGCTTGACAGAACAGAACGATGTCGATGTGTACGGACCACCGGGGGACGAACGGGCAGGGCTCGTCGCGTTCAATCTCGATGGCGTCCATGCACACGACCTCTCCAGCATCTTAAACGATCACGCGGTCGCTGTCCGAGCCGGTGACCACTGTACTCAACCGCTCCACGACAAACTCGGCGTTCCAGCGTCGGCTCGTGCCAGCTTCTATATTTATAACACGAAGGAGGAAGTGGACATGTTGGTCGACGCCGTCGAAGACGCACGCCAACTGTTCGCCTGATCGAGCCACCGTGCGTGATTGAGGCCCCGATCCGGCACGCTTGAGCGATCCCTCCGGGTTGAAAATTCCCAAACGGGTTTATATGCTGCCTCGGTCTCCGTGTGACCGTGCAAACGGTGTGCTACGCCTGTGGAGCAACGGGGACGAACCCACTGACGGCTCGCTGTGGCTGCGGGGAACCTCGCTGGATCTCCTCGACTGCGGCTGATTTCGACTGGAACAGTGTGGTGAACAACCCGGGTCTGTGGCGCTACCGGAGTCTGCTCCCGAGCGGATCGTTCGGAGGTATCTCGGATGCCGCGGGCGGAACGCCACTACTGCGAGCTCCCGAACTGGATGACGATCTCGGCGCACGCGTCCATCTCAAACACGAGGGCTCCCATCCAACGGGAACCTTCAAAGACCGGGGGACTGCCGTCGGAATCGCGTACGCGAAACGGGAGGGGATCGAGGCGGTGGCAACCGTCTCACACGGAAACATGGCACGGAGCGTCGCCGCGCACGCGACGGCGGTAGATCTGTCCTGTACCGTACTTGTTCCCGATGACATTCCTGATGAACGGCTTGCTCCGATCGCTCAGTTCGATCCCCGAATCCTTCGGGTCAAGGGGGACTACGGGCGTCTCTATTACGCCGCGCTCGATGCTGGCCGTCAGCGCGATGTCGCTGTGCTCAACTCTGACGTTCCACTCCGGATAGCAGGTCAGAAGACCGTCGCCTTGGAGATCTGCGAAAGCCTCGCCCCTGACGGCCCTGACGCAGTCGTTCTCCCGGCGAGCAGCGGTGGCAATGCGAGCGCAATCTGGAAGGGGTTTCGAGAGCTCTTGGCGGCCGACGTTCTTGAGGAGCTTCCTCGCTTATATCTCACCCAGACGGCTGCCTGTTCCCCGATCGTCGACGCTTTCGATGCCGGGTTCGACCGAGTCGACCCAGTGAGTAATGCGGATGACACGGTCGCGTACTCGATCGCAAACGCCGATCCGCCCAGCGGGTCGCGCGCCCTGGCCGCGGTTCGAGCGACTGGGGGTGCAGCAGTTGCCGTCCCGGATGCCTCGATCCTGGAGGCTCAACGGACGCTTGCACATCGGGCCGGGATCGCGGTCGAACCCAGCTCAGCGACCGTCCTTGCTGGGGCTCGTCGATTCGCTGCTCAGGATGCGTTCCACCCCGACGAGAGCGTTGTCCTCGTGGCGACTGGTCGCGGAACCGTCGATTCAACAAGGACCACTTCACAAGCGGTTGAAACAATCGGGATGGACAGCTTGGGCGCCAACCTAGCGGTCTCCTGAAGATTTCTCCGCTTGAACCTCCCCCGCCAGAGCGGCACGGAGACCCCACCGCTCAGGCTGGCTTCCCGATTCATCCCCTGCTCTCGGCACGGAACGCTTATACCGAGGTTTCTCGTATATCCGACACCAATGGGTATCGGCGGCTCCGACATGTACCGCCAGCAGATCCTCGACCATTACAAAAACCCCCGAAACTACGGTGAACTTCAAGACGCGACGTTCTCACACGAGGGGGAAAACCCCTCCTGCGGGGATACTATCAAGGTCGACGTTCGACTGGCAGACGACGGCGAAACGATAGATCGCGTTAGCTTCTCCGGTGAAGGCTGTGCAATCTCCCAGGCGGCTGCCTCGATGCTTTCCGAACGCCTGCCAGGGACGACTCTCACCGAACTAGACGAGATGGACACCGAGGACATCACGGAGATGCTCGGGGTCGACATTTCACCGATGCGGATCAAATGTGCAGTGCTGGCCCGTCAGGTTGCTCAGGACGGCGCCAAACTCTATGAAGGAGAACTCGACGATTTGGAAGTGACACGGACGGAAGAGGACCTGTGACGACTCCTGATCTCAGACCACCTACAGAGGGGATATAGCTCGAAGACCTTGCCCAGCCCGCCACGGCCGGCGGAGTTTTAGTTATACGGGTTCGTTGCTCCCACGATGACTGACGATACGGACCTAGCTCCAGTTTCGTTCGGGACGGACGGGTGGCGTGCAACTCTCGACATCTTTACCGACGCACGCGTTCGAGCGGTCGGTCAGGCCGTCGCGGATTATCTCCGGAACGAAGGGGAACCTGGTGGGGAGGTGATCGTTGGATATGACGCTCGCCGCACGTCCGAGGGATTTGCAACTTCGCTCGCGGACGTACTTACCGGAAACGGGTTTGACGCGACGCTTCCGGAACGGGACATTCCTACGCCGTTGGTCGCGTACGCCGTCGTCGACCGTGGTGCGGCGGGGGCGTTGATGGTGACTGCTTCACATAACCCGCCGGAGTATAATGGCGTGAAATTCATCCCTGCGGACGGTGCCCCAGCACTCCCCGAAGTCACGCAGGAAATCGAAGCAAACCTGCGGCCACCGGACCCTACTGCCTCCAATCCAGGCACGTTCAGCCGGGTGGACCTCATCTCCCGGCATGCTTCCGGGTGCCGCGACCTCGTCCGAGGAAACCTCGACGGGCTAACCGTGGCGTACGACGCGATCCACGGTAGTGGACGAGGGGTGACCGACGAGCTGCTGGCGGCAGCAGGCGCTGACGTAATCCGGCTCCGTTGTGACCGAAACACCGATTTCGGCGGCGTATCACCCGAACCGGCTCCCGAGAACCTTACCGAGTTGACCGGACTCGTCCGCGATGGGCCGGCGGACATCGGCGTCGCCAACGATGGCGATGCTGACCGGCTGGCTATCGTTACTCCGGAGAGAGGCCCGCTCGATGCGAACCTTCTGTTCGCAGCAACTTACGACGCCCTGCTTGAGGGCTCCCTGGTGGCGTCCGACCCGGGTCCGGCTGTCCGGACCGTCTCGACGACCTTCCTGATCGACAGGATCGCGCGGGCCAAGGGCCAAGAGGCGATCGAGACGGCAGTTGGGTTCAAATGGGTTGCCGCGGCGATGCGCGAGCACGACGCTCTGATGGGGGGTGAGGAATCGGGAGGGTTCGCCGTCCGAGGCCACGTCCGCGAGAAGGACGGCGTGTTCGGAGCACTCTTAGCGAGCGTGCTGCACGCGGATGAAGGGTACGACGCTCGGGTCGACCGTTTGGAGCGGGAGTACGGTCGGATTGTCGCCGACAAGACCAGCCTGGACTGCCCGGATGCGGAGAAATCCCGGGTCATTCAGGAACTGGGCGAACAGATTCCGGATCGGTTGGCTGGACGCGACGTCGATGACGTGGTAACCGTTGACGGGTTCAAGCTCTTGCTTACCGATGGGTCGTGGCTCCTCGTGCGTCCGTCTGGGACAGAACCGAAAATGCGCGTGTACGCCGAAGCAGGCGACGAGGAGCGAGTCAAGGCGATACTCACGGACGGCGCCGAACTGGTCGCGGACCTACTCGATTGACCGGTCCCTCCGCCTCACACGGCCCGGCTGCCGAACGGCTGAAAAGAGCGAGGGTTTTTGCACCCGTCGGCCGTGGGGCGGACAGGAATGTCGCGGAACTCGAGAGCGGCCGAGAAACCTGGGCGACGGGACACTGTCGATCCCGGAGATGTGGCACCCAGTGATCTCGTCGGCTCGTCAGTTCAACGCCGGGAAGACCCCCGACTCATCACGGGGGAGGCGGAGTATACGGACGATATCCGATATCCGAATGCACTCCATCTCTCGCTCTGTCGTAGTTCCCGGGCTCACGCGCGGGTCGATGGAATCGACACGAGTCGGGCAGAGGCGCTTGACGGGGTCAAAGCCGTCTACACACAGTCGGATGTCGAGGCCACGGGGATCGACGGACACCTCCGGACGAGCGGCGCTGATTACGCGGTGGACCACAAACAACCATTCCTGGCTACAGATCGTATCACGTATCAGGGGCAGCCAGTGGCCGCGGTGCTTGCCACCGATCGCTACACTGCACACGAGGCGGCTGAACTGATCGAGATCGACCTGGACCCACTGGAGGCAGTCATCGATCCCGAGGCGGCCCTCCAGCCGGATGCCCCGCAAATCCGTCCGGAGGCGCCGAGTAATACGGCGTTCGAATGGGAGGCCGGGGACCCGCAAGCGACCGATGCTGCGTTCGCTGCGGCCGACGAAACCATCCCACTGCGTCTTGAGATCAATCGTGTCTTACCGACCCCGATGGAGCCACGGGCGGCCATCGCACGGTACAAGCCGTCGACCGGACACTTGACCGTGGAGATGTCGACTCAAAACCCCCATTCGGTTCAGTCGGACCTCTCCGATGCTCTTGGTCTCCCAGACCACCGTATTCGTGTCCGTCCTCCGGACGTTGGCGGCGGCTTCGGGGCGAAACTGCAGCCGTATACCGGCCACCTGTTGACTGCGTGGGCGGCGACGGAACTGGGCCGGCCGGTGAAATGGGTCTCGCCCCGAAGCGAGGACTGCGCTGCGATGGTCCACTCTCGCGAACACGTCGTCGAGGCGGAGGCAGCCGTCAACGACGGGGCGGACCTAATCGGACTCCGGCTGGAGACGGTCGCTCCTGTCGGGGGATACATCGCTCCCGGCGGGGCGGGAGTACCGACCAACGTCGGAAAGATGGCGAACGGTCAGTACGAAATCCCGGCAGTCCATGTCAGGACTAGGGGAGCTTTCACCACGACCGCACCCTTGGCCGCATACCGGGGGGCGGGACGACCGGAGGCGACTTACGTCACCGAGCGGGTAGTGAGTGCAGTCGCGCGAGAACTCGGCGTCGACCCGGTTGAGTTCCGCCGACAGAACTTCATCCCGACGGACGAGTTCCCCTACGACACGGGCCTCGGGCGCACTTTCGACAGTGGCGAATACGAGAAAGCACTCGACGCGGCGCTTGACGCGATCGGGTACGATTCCTTCCGTGAGCGGCAGGCCGCTGCCCGGAACGAGGACCGTTATCTCGGAATCGGTCTCTCGTGTTACGTCGAAGCCTGTGGGGCCGGCCCGGACTTCCACGAGAGCGGGGTTGTACAGATCAAACCTTCCGGAACGGTGGTCGTGAAAACCGGGACTGCCGAGATCGGAACCGGTCACCAAACCAGCTACGCACAGATTGTCGCAGACCGGTTGGGGGTGCCGTACGACGACGTCGAGGTGATTGAGGGTGACACTGACCACGTGATCGACGGAGGAGGAACGGCGGGCAGTCGCGCCATGGCCGTCGCCGGGAGCGCCGTTCGGGAAAGCGCCGACACGATAATTAAAAAAGCCCGTGAGATCGCCGCTCACCGGCTTGAGGCCAGTCCGGGGGACGTCGAGTTTCAGGAGGGAACCTTCCATATCTCGGGCGTCCCTTCCCGAGCGGTAGAGATCACCGAAGTCGCCGAAGCGGCCTACAATGGGGCGGTCCCCGAGGGAATGGAGTCCGGATTGGAGGCGACCTCCTACTATGATCCGCCAAATTACACCTTCCCTTTCGGAACTCACGTCGCTCTCGTCGAAGTCGATCCAAGCACCGGTCAAATCGAGTTCGAGCGATACGTCGCAATCGACGACGTCGGTACCCAGATCAATCCGACGATCGTTGAGGGGCAGATCCATGGGGGTGTCGCTCAGGGGATTGGGCAAGCCCTCTACGAAGAAGCTCGCTACGACGCCGCGGGCCAGTTGGAAACTGCGGGCCTTCACGAGTACGCCGTGCCCCGCGCAAGACAGATCCCGGTGATCGAGACGGGATCGACCGTGACGGAATGCCCACACAATCCATTGGGTGTGAAGGGAGTCGGTGAGGCGGGAGCGATCGGTGCCCCGCCGGCCGTCGTGAACGCGGTCATTGACGCGCTGGCACCGCTCGGTGTTGAGTCACTCGATATGCCGCTCACTGAGGAGTCGATCTGGCGTGCGGTCCGGGAGGGCGATCCTCCGGAGTGATTACGGGTTCCCCGCTCGGTCCGAGTGGACGGAAAGACGACCCCGCAACCGCCCGTCCTGTTGGCTGATCTCGAACCCCAGGGACTCGTAGAACGGACGTACTGCCGGTCGGAACTCGGCCGTCAGCGACCTCTCCCCTTCCGCTGCGGCGTTCACCAGAGCAGTACCGATCCCCCGATTACGTCGAGATCGACGGACGGCGATCGCCTCGATGTGGCCCTCATCGAGGACCAGCACCCCAAGAGCCACACACGTGTCACGACCATCGACAGCCAAATAACCCTCGCCTGCAGCCAGGCGCACCTCCAAATCAGACGGCGGCTCTAATAGGGCTGCAGTGAGGAGCCGCCGGACCGTGACCGTGTCATCCTGCGTTACGGACCTGATCCTGACGTCCTCCGGAGGCTGCGGCGTTCCGCTCGGAGCTCCCGATATCAACGTTACCCCCCCTTAATCAAGCGAACCACCTCCACCTCCCGTGCATCGACCAGTTTGTCGGAAGGGACGGGCGACCCGTCCACCAGGACCGTCACCTCATGTGGTGAATACTCGAGCGCATGACAGAGTTCCGCATACGTCGCGTCTTCGGGGAGCGAGAGTTCCGCCGTTCCCTCCCCGAGAACTTCTGCCGTTACCTCCATATCGGGGGTCCGTGGCCGCTCTGTTTTAGACTTCGGGTCACGACGCCAGTCCCGAAGAGCCCGACGGCGGTCGACAGCCCGAGGCTTCCGGAGACCGACTCGAAAGCCAGGACCGCCGTGACTCCTGCGATGATGAGCGCTCCTGTTTGGGGGGAAATCCCACTCCGGGCGGCAACTGAGAGCCCGAAGGCACGTTGGCCGAGCGCGAGCGCGACGAGGCTGCCGGCCGCACACACCGAAAGGAGGACAGCCGCCAGAGGAAGCCCAACGATCGTCCCCACGAGCCCCGACAGCCCCAGGATGGTGGTCATCACCGTTCCTAGACCGTAGAGGAACGTCCCATTGGGATCTTGCAAACAGCTTCGAATGAGAGCGTCGATCTCGACGTGCCGAGCGAGAGCGCCGCCGAGAGTCACTGCGACCACGGGTGCGAGGACTGGAATCCATCTCGCCTCTCTGATGATGCTCCCGAGCGGTCCCAACAGGTGGGTCGTCGGCCGGCGGGCGCCTTCCACTCGGCCGCCGCGGTCGACCAACCTTGCGTCGTACTCCAGATCGCCAGCGACCCGTCCGTCCTGACAGAGAGCGATCGTCCCACCGAGCACCGTCACAGAGCCCGTCCGGCCGCCGATTGTGACCCGCAATCCTCCCGCGTTCACAGTTCCTAGATCCCCTCCCAAGACGACACGACCAGCATAGGCGATCGTCTCACCCTCTACGGTTCCACGGAGGTTGACGATCCCGCCGTACGCCTGAACATCACCCCTGATGGCTGCTTGGTCGGTGAGGAGTATCCGCCCGCCATACACGACCAGATCCCCGTCTATCGTTCCTGCGACCACCACGATTCCCCCGCTGATCGCGAGCGGTCCGTCCCGGACTTCCTGCTCTTGGATGACCGTCGTGATCGGGGAGTTCCCGGCTTGCCCGCTCCCGGGAACGGGAGCACCGGCACTGAGGAAAAGAACGAGCCCCCCACCCAGAAGAAGCCCCACGACCGCCAACGTGATTCCGGGTCGCACGCGTCCGGGTAATCGGGAACTGGTATTAAACCCCTCCGAGCTTCGTTGACTTCGCCGACCCCCCGGCGGCGTCTCGGGGCGTTTATGACCGTCCCGACTGGATTAGCCGACATGAGCGAGCCCGACACGGACGACGAGGGGCAGTCGGAACCTCCCGGGCGGGAGGTCTGGATCGAAAAGTACCGTCCGCTCGAGTTGGACGCGATCCATGGGCAAGAGGAGATCGTGGCTCGCCTCCGGAGCTACATCGAGCGAAACGATCTGCCGCATTTGCTCTTTGCCGGCCCTGCAGGAGTCGGAAAAACGACGGCCGCCACGGCGATCGCACGAGAACTGTACGGTAACGATTGGCGGTCGAACTTTTTGGAACTCAACGCGAGCGACCAGCGTGGGATCGATGTCGTCCGTGACCGAATCAAGAGCTTCGCACGCGCCTCCTTCGGAGGCCACGATCATCGCATCGTCTTCTTGGACGAAGCTGACTCGCTCACCGATGACGCCCAGTCGGCCCTTCGACGAACGATGGAGCAATTCTCGGACAACACGCGGTTCATCCTCTCCTGCAATTATTCCTCGAAAATCATCGACCCCATCCAGTCACGGTGTGCCGTGTTCCGATTCTCCCCGTTATCAGACGACGCGATCGCGGCTCAAGTTCGGGAGATAGCCGACGCCGAGGGCATCGAACTTACCGAGGATGGCCTCGATGCACTGGTGTATGCGGCGAACGGCGACATGCGTCGAGCGATCAACTCCCTCCAGGCGGCCGCAACCACAGGAGACGTTGTCGATGAGGAGGCCGTGTACACCATCACGTCTACCGCCCGTCCGGAGGAGATCGAATCGATGGTCGTGGACGCAATCGACGGTGACTTTCCCAAGGCACGCGCACGCCTCGACCGGCTACTCAAAGAGACCGGTGTCGCTGGCGGAGACGTGATAGACCAGCTCCACCGGTCAGCCTGGGAGTTCGAATTAACCGATAGGGAGACGGTCAGATTGTTGGAACGGATCGGCGAAACTGACTACAGGATCACCGAAGGGGGGAACGAACAAGTGCAGCTGGAAGCCCTCCTGGCGTCCTTGGCGCTTGACGAGGAAGGGCGCTAACAGGCCCGACACTGGAGTGGCAGCTACCGCCCGTCAGTGCTGTCGCTCCGGCGTTCAGGCGGGGTCAGGGCCCAATCCCGCACTCCTTGCTCAGCCCGCCATCCTATCGCCGGGCCGTCAATCATGGGAAAAGCCCCCCGTGGTACGGCACGGGAACCCGGAGTCGGGCCTTTCCGGGTTCGAATCCGATCACAGGCCTCGAACGGGCCTGTGATGGGTTGTGGATTCGTAGGTCAGGACCTGACTCCGACTGCCGAGCAGCGTTAGGTCTCTGGTTCGATATATACGATCTGAACTCTGTCGTCGGTGTTCCGCAGTTTGTTCTCTATCGTCGAAATCTCCTCGTCGATATCGTCTGTCATCATTTCGGGGTCGAACGTCACGTCAGCCGTCACGAGGACTTCTTCGGGTCCCACGAACATCGTCCGAAACCCGTCGACATGTTGGATGCCCTCGTGGTCAGCGATCACCTGCTCCAGTTCCTGTTCCAGTTGTTGCGGCATTGCCTCACCGAGTAACAATCGTTTGTTTTCCCACGCGAGGGCGAGTGCGAACCCCATCAGGAGCAGACCGATTAGGACCGCGGTTATCGCGTCGTAAATCGGGTTCCCACTCACCCGCGAGAGAGTAACCCCGATCAGGGCGATCGCAGCACCTCCCAGAGCGATGGCGTCCTCGGTGAAGGCAGTCAGTGTCGTTACGTCGGCTGTCTGTCGGAAGGCTTGGACGATCCCCGACCAGCCGTACGAATCGATCTGCCGGCGAAGTTCCGCGCGGGCTTTCATGAACGCGTAGGTTTCGAAAACGATCGCGCCGACGAGGACGGTCACGTTGACCCAGAACACCTCGACTGGAACGAGTTCTGTAACGTTCACACCCGCAATCATTACGTCTTGTGTACTCCCTCCGTGACCGGAATGTTGAACCGCCTCCCACCCATGCTTCAGTGACTCCCACCCCGCGATACCGAAGAGCAACACGGACACTAAAAACGAGTAAAAAAACTGTGCCTTCCCGTAACCGAACGGGTGGGTTTGGCTGGCTTTCCTCCCGGAGTACCTGATCCCGATGAGAAGGAACACCTGGTTTCCGGTGTCGGAGATCGAATGATACGTTTCGGACAACATGGAGGGGCTCCCCGTCACCAGGAACCCGAGGAACTTCAGTATCGCAATGGCACCGTTGGCGAACAGGGCAGCGATAACCACCGACCGACTCCCGGCCATATCTTCCGAACGCTCCCGGGTCGCAAGAGAGTTTTGTCACCCAGTCCGCCGCTTCCGAAGCAAAGGACGAACCCCGTTACCGGAGGCGAAAGTTTCCAGTTTCCCCCTGACGAACAGGTAACATGCTCGTTGCCGTCTCGGACACTCACGGAACCGACGGTCACCGCCTACGAGGGCGAACCCTCAAGGCTGTCCGGCAGGCCGAGGCGGTCATTCATACGGGTGATTTTCACACCGAGTCGGTACTAGATGCGTTCCTCGACGAAAACCGCGCCCTCCACGCCGTCTGGGGGAATAACGACGAGACGGAGGTTCGTGAACGGCTGCCACGCGAAATCACAGTCAAGTACGGGGACGTCACGATCGCCGCCGTCCATGGCACCAGGAAAACCCCGACTGAACTTTCGCTGTTCGGTCGAGAACAGGAGGCGGACTTGGTTGTGTTCGGCCACAGTCACCGCCCGGAGTTCGTTCTCGAAGATGAGTTAGCGCTGTTGAATCCTGGAAGTCATGCCGAGCCCAGACGGTACCGTCCCGCACACGCGGAACTCGAGTTAACCGATGGGATGCTCAAGGGACGACTCGTATCCCCCGACGGCGACACGTACGAGCGATTCAGCGTCGCACATGCAGAAAGCGAGAACGGATAAAACACCGGTCCGCTAGCGAGCGTGGCCTGGTGGGGGGATGGAGGGCCGAGTATCAGCGGGACCGGTACTGGAACGTAGGACCCGACGTGTCAAATACCCACGGTAAACTCAAAGAGGCGTTTTACTTTCCGTCCCCGACGGGGCCTCGGCCGTCGGGCGACTACCGGACGTACCGGACGTACCCGAGAGCCAAGGCCAGCGCGACGACGCCGCCCAAGAAAAAGAGTGTCCCGGGAGCGGTAAGCCACGCGTCGATCAGGGCTGGAGCCGTGTCCGATGCGGCTTCGGTGGCGACGGGGGTCATTTGCGGTGTCTCGGTCACCTGTTCGGCCCCCATCGGCTCGGCACCGGCATCGGCCCCTCCAGCCCCCCCGAGAGAGGGCAAGAGGTCGCGTGTCGGGCCTCCGAGCAACACGTCGACCAGCAGGCTCGCGATACCGAGGAGACCAACGGCACCAAGTAACCGACTCAGGGCCGCCTGAAGCCCGGCAGCCTCTTTTTCGTCCCCGGCCACGACGACGAGTGCGCTATCAGCCGGTGCATACACGTCCATCTCGCGGCCTTTCGCCGAGTACGCCGTTCCGATCACCTCAATGAGTCCGGCATCCGCGAGCTGCTCGAGATGATACTGGGCGTTTTGGAGCGTCGTATCTACTTCCTCTGCAACGTCGCTTGGAGGCGCAGGTTCCTCATGGAGGGCAGTAAGCACGTCCCGGGCGGTATCCGAGGAGAGCGCAGCCAGCACATCGTCGGCCTCATCGCCGTCGACGCCGATCACTCGTGGGTCATCGCCGGGCTCGGCCTCATCGACCGAGTCCCCAAACTCGGGAGTGGAGGGCAAGAGGTCGGCCATCACACTGGCGTTCGTGGGCGGCTGGTGTAAACTTTCCCGGTCCAGCCACCTACTTTGACACCCCGGATACGTCTCTCGATGTCCGACCCCCCTCTCGACCACCGGGCTGGTGGACCCGAAAACGACTTGCCCGCAGCGCCCAGGCTACGGCTATATGAGCATCCTTTCGGACATTGCGGCCGGGATAGCCGCTAATCCAGTGTTGTCGCTCCTTGTTGCCGTCATTCTGATCGCTATTTTCGCCGGGTACTTCTACATCCGCAAGGTGGCTCTGAGCGCGAAACGCGGGTTCGAGGAAGGCCGTCAATAAACAGGGTGCTGGCGTCCCACTGCTCGTGACCCAAGTGAGAGATGCCAGGACCATCGCGGTACGCACTTGTACCCTGAGAATGAGGGGGTGAGCATGGTCGACACCGGGACGCTGGCGCTGTTCGTCGTGGCCGGACTCGCGTCACTGTTCATGGCGTGGGCCATTGGGGCGGGTTCGTCGGGATCGACTCCCTTCGCGCCGGCAGTCGGCGCTAACGCGATCGGCGTGATGCGTGCTGGACTCGTAGTCGGTCTTCTTGGGTTCGCCGGGGCCGTCCTCCAGGGAGCCAACGTTACTGAGGCGGTTGGCACGCAACTCATCGGTGGCGTGACGATCACGGCTCCAGCTGCTATCGTCGGCCTTCTGACCGCCGCAACACTCGTTGCAGTCGGCGTCTTCACCGGCTATCCGATTGCGACGGCGTTCACCGTCACGGGTGCGGTAATCGGTGTCGGACTGGGGCTGGGTGGAACCCCGGCTTGGGGGAAATATCAGGAGATCGCGGGCCTCTGGATCGCGACTCCGTTCGTTGGAGGCGGCATCGCGTATGTGACGGCACGCCTTCTGCGAGCGGAACGAGTCCCCGAACGGCTGCTTGTCCCCAGCCTTGCCGGCATCGTTGGGGCACTCATCGCCAACATCGGGTTTACTCTTCTGGGCCCGCCAGATACCCAGGCCTCAGTAGCGGAGACAGCGGGATCTGAACTCGGTCTTCCGAACGTGGTAGGGATCCCGACCGGATGGGCCGCGGTCACGCTTATGTTCGCCGTCGTCTTTGCTGTCGCGCTGGCGCGCGATATGGCTGGCGACCCCGCCCGCGGTCAGCGGCGATTCCTGCTCGTATTGGGTGGACTCGTCGCGTTTTCTGCGGGTGGTTCGCAGGTCGGACTTGCGATTGGTCCACTCATTCCGCTGCTTGATCAAGGACTGGAGCTTCCCGTCTTCGCACTTCTCGTGGGCGGCGGCATTGGTCTACTCATCGGTTCGTGGACGGGCGCGCCACGGATGATCAAGGCGCTCGCCCAGGATTACTCGAATCTCGGCCCCCGTCGGTCCATCGCGGCTCTGATCCCGTCCTTCGCCATCGCACAGACGGCGGTCAGTCTCGGAGTTCCCGTTTCCTTCAATGAGATCATCGTCTCGGCGATCGTGGGGTCCGGATACGCTGCTGGGGGCGCGGGCGTGAGCCGTCGGAAGATGGTGTATACCGTACTCGCCTGGGCCGGATCGTTTGTTCTCGCACTGCTGATCGGCTACGCAGGGCTTTGGCTCCTCAACTCTATTATCTAGCTCAGCAGGCAGATCCTCGTCTCGGAGCGGTACCGGTCCGCTGGGAGCACTCCGACTGCTCCCAGGTTCACCTGTCCGGGCGCGGGGAACCGGACTAGTGGGTCACCCCTCGGCCTCCGCCGGTTCTTCTGGGGCAGCCTCGTACCCTTCAGGGACCGTAATCCGAGCACGCTTGATCCGTTGGCTGTCGACCCGCTCGACCCGGATCTGGAGACCGTCATATTCGATCTCCTCGCCTTCTTCGACGAGGCGGCCGGCACGGTTGAAGATGAACCCGGCGAGCGTTTCGAACTCCTCGCCCTCCGGAATATCGATGTCGAGCTGCTCGTTTACCTCGTCGATATTGACCTCTGCCTGAATGAGGGCCGTCCGGTCGTCGAGAAACTCGATGGGTTCGTCTTCATCGCCTTCGAGTATCTCCCCAACGATCTCTTCAACCATATCCTCGAGCGTAATGAGCCCTTCAGTCGTACCGAACTCATCGATGACCAGAACCATCTGCATCCTCGAGTCCTGCATCTCCTCCAGGAGCTCGTCCACGTTCTTCGACTCGGGGACGTGAAGCGTTGGCTGCACGAGGTCCGTCAGGGACACATCGACTTCGCCGTAGTCCTTGGCCCGAACGAGATCCCGAATGTTCACGACGCCGATTACGTTATCCAGGTTTCCATCATACACCGGCACTCGCTCGTGATCGGCGTGGACACACGTTTCGATCGCCTCCTCGATCGAAGCGTCCTTCGGGACAGCATGCATGTCGAGACGAGGAGTCATCACCTCCTTTGCAATGGTATTGTTGAATCGGAAGATTCGCTGGAGCATCTCCCGCTCGTCGGCTTCGATCACCCCCTCTCGCTCGCCTGTCTGGATCATATCCTGAATCTCGTCGCGTGTCACGTACGAGGTCTCGATCGCCGACCGACCACCAGTCACCTTGTTGACGATCCGTGTCAGGTAGTCGAAAACGACGACGAGGGGGTAAAGGGCGTACTCGGAGTACTTCAACGGCCGGGCGATTCGGAGTGACCATGACTCGGTGTTCTCCACCGCGTAACTCTTGGGAACCGATTCCCCGAAGAGCAGGACGACAGTCGTGATTCCGAACGTCGCGGCTAGGACGGCCTGCCCGCGTGAGAGGTATATCCCGAACAGCCCCGTCGCGATCGAGGACATTGCGATGTTTACAAGGTTATTTCCGACCAGGATGGTCACCAGTAGCCGGTGCGGGTCTGACTTCAACTCCTGGACCATCCGCGCGCCCTTTCGTCCCTCCTCGACAAGCGCATCGATCCGGTGTGTCGCGAGCGAGAACAGGGCGATCTCTGACGAGGAAAAGAACCCTGAGAGGCCGATTAGCACGACGATCGCGAGTACGCCCGCAACGGTAATTGTGAAGTCGTTGATCGGGAGGTATTGATCCAAGATCGACGTCTGCTCCAATTGGAGAAGACCCCTGGCTAGGCGGAATACAGAGTCGACGGCGAAGGGCCCCCCAGGGGCAATCACGGAGGACAAGCCCATACGATGCCGGTGTTTGGCCTGCACCGGAATTAAGCGTTGTCCCCTTATTCCCCCTGGCGCGCGACCCCGTGCCGGTCCGATCGGACCCCTCCCAAAGCGGACTCGACTGACGGCACCGTATCAGAGCGGGCAGACCCCGGAACCCTTTTCGCCCGCCCACGGACACGAATAGTTGATGAGCGACCTGACGGCCGAGTACCGCTTGGACTATTTCGAGGAGGAGGGGTTCGTCCGAAAGGAATGTTCCGACTGCGGCGACCACTTCTGGACTCGTGATAACGACCGCACGCTCTGTGGTGAACCGCCGTGTGAGGATTACGGCTTTATCGACGATCCCGGGTTCGACGATACGTATACCTTGGAGGAGATGCGAGAAGCGTTCCTCTCGTACTTCGAGGAACACGGGCACGAACGCATCCCCCCTTATCCTGTAGCGGCCAACAGGTGGCGGGACGATGTCCTACTGACCCAGGCTTCGATTTACGATTTTCAACCGCTTGTGACATCAGGGAAGACCCCGCCGCCGGCGAACCCGCTGACGATCAGCCAGCCCTGTATTCGGATGCAGGATATCGATAACGTCGGAAAAACCGGCCGGCATACGATGGCGTTCGAAATGATGGCCCACCACGCCTTCAACGCCCGGGAGGACGCTGACGGGACGTACGCGTACTCGGGCGAGGTGTACTGGAAAGACCAGACCGTCGCGTACTGTGACGGCCTCTTGGAACGGATGGGGGTCGATTTGATGGACGTCACGTATATCGAGGATCCCTGGGTGGGCGGTGGCAACGCCGGTCCCGCCTTCGAAGTGATTTACAAAGGTCTCGAACTGGCGACGTTGGTCTTCATGTCACTCGAGCAGGACCCCGAGGGGCCATACGAATTGAAAGACGGGAACCGATACTCGGAGATGGACACTTACGTCGTCGACACGGGATACGGACTTGAGCGCTGGACGTGGATGAGCCAGGGGACACCGACGGTGTACGAGGCCGTGTATCCGGACACGATCGATTTCTTGAAAGGGAACGCAGGGATCGAACACACGAAAGAGGAGGCGGACCTCGTTCATCGAGCGTCGAAACTGGCCGGGAATCTGGACATCGACGAGGTCGAAGACTTGGAAGCGGCTCGGGACGATATCGCGGAAACCCTTGAGGTCCCGACCGACCGGCTCCGTGAACTGCTCCATCCGTTAGAGAGTATCTACGCCATTGCGGACCACTGCCGGACGCTGGCTTATATGTTCGGTGATGAGATCGTCCCCTCGAACGTCGGGACGGGGTATCTGGCCCGGATGGTTCTCCGACGGACGAAACGACTTTGTGACGACGTCGGGGTGGACGCACCACTCGACGAACTCGTGGACATGCAGGCTGAGCGACTGGGCTACGAGAACCGGGACACCATTCGGGAGATGGTCCGAAACGAAGTCGAACAGTACCGACAGACCTTGGAACGGGGGACCCGTCGCGTCGAGACACTCGCGCAAGAATATGCTGACCGGGACGATCCGATCCCCACCGCGGAACTGATCGAGTTGTACGATTCGCACGGAATTCAACCGGACACAGTGGCGGAGATCGCGGCCGACCACGGTGTCACCGTCGAGATTCCCGATAACTTTTATGCGCTCGTCGCAGGTCGCCACGACACTCCCGAGACGACGGAGCAGGAAGCCATGGAGAACGACCGTCTTACGGACCTTCCCGAGACCGAGAAACTCTATTACGAGGATCAGGAGGCCTTCGAGTTCGAGGCGGTGGTGCTCGAAACGTTCGACCGCGACGAGGGATACGACGTCGTTCTTGATGGAACCATGTTCTATCCCGAGGGTGGCGGACAACCCGCTGACCACGGTACTTTGACTACTGACGATGTGACCGCGGAAGTCACAGATGTCCAGGAACGGGATGGCGTGATTCTTCACCGAACCGACCGAAAACTCGACAAGGGAGCGCTCGTTCGGGGCCGGATCGACGCCGACCGCCGTCGCCGGTTGATGCGACACCACACCGCAACCCATATCGTCGGGCACGCTGCACGGGAAGTACTCGGAAGCCACGTTCGCCAGGCCGGGGCACAAAAAAGCCTTGACTCCGCCCGGTTGGATGTCACCCACTACGACCGGGTGGACCGGGATGAAACCAAACGGATCGAGCGGATCGCCAACGAGATGGTCCGTGAGAACCTGTCGGTGGAAGCTTCCTGGCCGGACCGAAATGATGCCGAAGCCGAGCACGGGTTCGATCTGTACCAGGGCGGCGTTCCCCCTGGCGAGCGGATTCGACTCATCGGTGTCGGGCCGGATGTACAGGCCTGCGGTGGGACCCACGTCAGTCAAACCGGCGAGATCGGTCTGATCAAGGTGATTTCGACCGATCCCGTTCAGGACGGCGTCGAACGGCTCGTCTTCGCGGCCGGGCAGGCCGCATTGCGTGCCACCCATCAAACTGAGGACGCCTTGTACCAAGCCGCCGACACGCTGGACGTCGATCCACTGGACGTTCCGGAGACAGCCGAGCGCTTCTTTAGGGAGTGGAAGGAACGGGGCAAAGAAATCGAACGCCTCGAGGCTGAACTCGCCGATCTTGAGGCCGAAGTGGGCGCTTCGGACCCTGACATCGAACTCGATGGAGTCCCGGTCATCATCCGGCGAAACGATGTCGGTATCGACCGGCTACGGGCCGAAGCGAACGCGATCGTCGAGGATGGACACATCGCTGTTCTCGGATCCGGGGTAGACGGATCCGCACAGTTCGTCGTCGGCGTTCCGGAACCCGCCGCGATCGATGCGGGCGAAGTCGTCGGGGAACTCGCTTCACGCGTCGGCGGCGGGGGTGGTGGTCCACCCGATTTCGCCCAAGGGGGCGGCCCCGAGATAGAGGCACTTGATGACGCCCTCGCGCAAGCACCCGAAGTCCTCCGGCGTGCGCTCGACGCCTAGACGGTCAGGATGCCCGTCGCATACAATGGGAACGTTGGAATCCACTATCAAACCGCGGGCGAGGGCAGGGACGGCGTCGTTGCATTCGTCGGGAACGCGGGGTTCGGGGCGTGGCAGTGGAGTTGGCAACAGCCTGCCCTCGTAGGCCCGTACACGACTATCGTTCCGGAAGGACGCGGCTGTGGACGGTCGGACGCGCCGCCCGACTCATACTCCGTATCGACGCTTGTCGACGATCTCGACACGGTCCTTGAGACAGTTGGACTCCGGCCGGTCAACCTCGTTGCTGCCGGACTCGGCGCTCTCGTTGCGCTCCGTTACATGCTCACTACTGAGTGTGTCCGATCGCTCGTCGTGCTGGGCGGCGCAGCATCCGCACAGGCGTTTGATCTCGGAAAACTTACTGCCGACCCGGCAGACCCCGATGCGATACGTGCCTCGTTAGAAGAACTCCTCTCGTCAGGGTTCCGCGAATCGTATCCGGATGAAATCGACCGCATCGTCCGGTGGCGCTGCGAGGAGGATGCCGGAAGTGCGGCGCTGGCCGCTCGCCTGAACGCGTTTGAGGACGTCGATATTTCCGACCAGCTGCATCGAGTGACGGTCCCCACGCTTGTGCTGTGCGGTAGCGAGGACGCCGTTTGCCGTCCGGCGAAGTCGCGGGCACTTGCGGAAGGGCTTCCCCGGGGAGAGTTCCACGCCATCCCCGACGCGGGCCATCTCGTGGGGATCGAGGCTTCACGGCCGGTAAACGACCGGGTTGTGGGATTCCTCGCCCCCGTCGGTGACCGATGAGCAAGGCTCGGAACCGCCAATGGCACAAAACACTTCCCCTCAGCCGGCCTCGTGATGCACAATGACAAAGCTCCGGCTCGCGCTGTTGAATGCCGCCCACGACGGTTCGGAAAGCGCTCGGAACTTTCGCCGAGAACTGGACGCAACCCTCGTCGAATACGACGCCACCGCCGGTCATCTCCCCCCCGATTTTGACTTCGATGGAGCAGTCATCACGGGCTCCCGTTCGTCCGTGTACTGGGACGAGGAATGGATTCAGTCGCTCGTCGAGTGGACACGAGAAGCCGCCGACCGGGAAATGCCAATTCTGGGCGTCTGTTACGGCCATCAGGTCCTCGCTGAAGCGCTCGGTGGACGGGTCGAGGACATGGGTGGGTTCGAAATCGGGTACCGACGGGTGGAGCAGACCAACCCGGACGAACTCTTCGATGGCATCGATGAAGAGTTCACAGTGTTCACAACGCACGGAGATGTGGTAGTCGAGCTCCCTCCGGGGGCTGAACGCCTCGCCGAGAACGAGTACGGGATCCATGCCTTCCGGAGCGGTCATACTTGGGGGGTGCAATTCCACCCCGAGTACGACACTGAAACCGCTCGGTCCGTTGCGGAGGGAAAAAGGGAAAAGCTTGGTGACGAGCGTATCGAGGACGTACTTGACGGCATCACCCCCGAGACGTATGCTGCCGCTTGCGAAGCGAAGGCGCTCTTCGAGAACTTCACGCAGTACGCCCGTCGTATGAAAACGAGGGCTACGGACGTCTCCGACCGAGGACAAGAGACGGCACAATCCCGTTAATCAGCGTTTCATCTCGCAGTAACACACTGTCCCGCCCCGTTGGCGAGATCCTGCGACGGGTGCACCCCCCGACAGCCAGCCTGCCGGCCGGTGAATCCATGTGTGGGGTCATTCCGGATGTTCGATTTTCCGCTCGAAGTCGGCCCACGTAGCTTTTGAGTTCCGATACCGCCACTTGAGACCGTGGAACTCCGAGGCGGTCCTCTCTGGGTATCCCGTAACCAATCAGACAGCGAAAGTCCGGGTAGTCCGTGATGAACGGATGGCTCTCCGTCCAGGCCCTGACGGCGCGGATTACCCGCAGACTTCCGGGCCCGCCCTGACCTGCTCGGCCATCCGAAAGAGGGTACCCGTTCCCGGACGCCGTACGAGACGGGTCGGTTAGTACGCTGCAGGCGACTCACTCTGACCCAGGAGCTTTCCTGACGGGGGTGCCCTCCCCCGGCAGCTCCAGACCCAGAGCAAAGCCGTGGGAGTTCCCCCGTGTAGAATAGCCGGGAGGCAGCTAGACGAAAGCAGCGTAGCCCGTGAGGTCCTCGCCAAGAATGAGAGTATGGATGTCGTGCGTCCCTTCGTAGGTATACACCGTTTCCATGTTCGCCATGTGACGCATCGGGGAGTAATCGGCAGTGATACCGTTTCCTCCGAGCATCTCGCGAGCGACACGGGCCTGGTCACGGGCCATCCGGACGTTGTGTCGCTTGGCCATCGACACCTGCTGTGGTCTGAGATCTCCTTCTCCCTTCAGTTCAGCAAGTCGATACGCGAGCAGTTGGCTCGTGGTGATCTGAGTGGCCATTTCCGCGAGTTTCTGCTGCTGGAGTTGGAATTGAGCGATTGGTCCGCCGAACTGCTCGCGGTCTAACGCGTACTCCCGGGCGGTCTCAAAACAGTCCCGAGCCGCGCCGACCGCCCCCCAGGCTATCCCATATCGGGCCTGTGTGAGACACGAGAGCGGGCCTTTCATCCCCTCGATACCGGGTAAGATGTTTTCTTCAGGCACGCGGACGTCGTTCATGTCAATTTCTCCGGTGATCGATGCGCGCATCGAGAGCTTCTCGTCGATTTCGTTGGTAGTCACACCGTCTCGGTCCGTCTCGACCAGAAATCCACGGACCGGGGAGTCACCTGCGGTCGTGACCCGGGCCCACACGACTGCTACGTCCGCGATTGGTGAGTTCGTGATCCACGTTTTCGTCCCATTGAGGACGTACCCGTTCGTATCCCGTTCGGCGGACGTCTCCATCGCTGACGGATTCGACCCATGGTCCGGTTCGGTCAGGCCGAAACACCCGACGGCCTCACCGGCACCTAGCCTTGGCAACCAGTTTTCCTTTTGTCTTTCCGTCCCGTATTTGTGAATCGGGTACATCACGAGGGCGCCCTGTACGCTGGCCATCGACCTGAGCCCTGAGTCACACGCCTCCAACTCCTGCATCACCAGACCGTATGCCGTCTCGGTCACGCCCGGCAAGCCATATCCGTCCAGGTTCGGCGCGTAAAATCCCAGTTCGCCCATCTCCGGGATGAGGTCGGTCGGGAACGTCCCGTCTTGATAGTGATCAGCGATCACCGGTCGGACCTCCTCAGCGACGAACTCTCGGGCCGTGTCACGGACGAGCTTTTCCTCCTCCCCCAGGTCCGCCTCCAACCCCAGATAATCGAGCATAGGTTCCTCTGGGGGAGGCGTGGTCAAAAGTGGCTCGGGGTTCGGGTGCTTTTTGCCCGCAGGACCGTGCTAGACGTCGTCCATGGACTCGGATCACGCCTGGGCCTCCCGTCGGATGCGATCACGGGACGGGCGCTTGATGCTGTCGGGACCCGTTCACCCGGCTGCCCGCGTTGCCTCAACGAGTAGCTCCGCGACGTCAGTCACCTCAATGTCGTCCTCGTAATTGCCCGTCTTTCGGCCGTCCTCGTACATCGTCCCGCACATCGGACAGGCCACGATGAACCGCTCGATCTCGGACCCTGCGTCAGTGTCTTGGAGTGCCTCCCGAAGCCGTTCCTCGCTCGGCTTTTCGTCCTCATCGATATCAGTCCAGATCCCACCCCCACCCCCGCCGCAACAGAACGAGTCGCTCCTGTTGCGTGGCATCTCGTACAATTCCGCCCCCGTCCTGCGGATCAACTCTCTCGGTGCCTCATACACATCGTTCATCCGACCGAGGTGACAGGGATCGTGGTAGGTGACGGTCAGATCGAGTTCCGCTCCGTCGAGTCCGAGGCGCCCGGCTTGAACCAAATTCTCGATCACCTCGGTATAATGGAAAACCGGAGCGTCGAAGTCACTCATCTCTGGATACTCGTGGGTGAAGGTGTTCATCGAATGCGGATCCGTCGTTACGATCTTCTCGAACTCACAGTCGACGAAGGTCTCGACGTTTTCTTCGACGAGTGTCTCGAACAAGCCTTCCTCGCCGACCCGTCGGACATCGTTTCCGTCGTGTTGTTCGTCCTCATAAAGGATGCCGTAACTGACGTCTGCCCGCTCGAAGAGACGTGCGAGCGAGCGGGCCACGCGCTGATTGCGTTCGTCATAGCTGGGGTACTCACCGACGTACCACAGATACTCGACCTCCTCATCGCGGGCGTCTGGGACGTCGAAATCCAACTCTTCGGTCCAGTCGGGACGTCTCCGTGCCGGGTCCCCGAACGAGTTCCCCTGCTGGAAGACGTTCATCATCGCTTCCTGAATTCCGGTATCGGCCTGTCCGGTCTCCACCAGCCGCCGATTCATCTGGGTGAATTCTGAAACGTGCTCGATGTCGACCGGACAGGCATCCATGCAGGCCATACAGGACATGCACGCCTCCATCGACTCGGCGGCGATCACCGACTCTCCCCCATCGGCGATTATCTCGACTTCGTCGGTCTCGCCGGCATCCAGGCGCTGGCGATACTGTTTCAGATCGAGGATCACGTCCCTCGGGTCGAGGTTTCGTCCGGAGGCTTTAGCCGGACAGACTGCCGAACATCGGCCGCACTTCGTACAAGCGTCGTGGTCCAGAAGGTGTCGCCAAGAGAAATCGTCGATGGACCCGTACCCGATTTCCTCAGGAGCTGCCTCCGCCGGAACGCCGGGGAGTCGTTTCCCTGCCTTCTCATCACGGGTGATCACGTTCGCAAACGATGACAGCATGTGAAACGGCTTCCCGTATGGGATCAACGCGATGAAGCCGAACGCAACCAAAGCGTGCGACCACCAGGTCCAGTGGTAGAGCGTCTCCGCGTCCGCGGGTCTGAGTCCCGCCTCGACAAGAAGCCCTGCCAAGAACCACCCGACGAACGAGACCTGTTCGAAAGCGATGAATTCGAGGCCGGTTTCGGTAGCGCTGGCAGTACCAACGATTCTGAACGCTTCCAGAAGATATCCTCCGACGCCGAGGACGAGCAAGGTCCACACGAACGCGTCATCCTCGAGCGAAGTATGCTTGCCCCACAACCGGCCATCACGGTTCCGGTAGCGGCGGACGATAGCCATTCCAACTCCGGTCACGAACAACAAACCCATCGCGTCCATAACGAACGAGTACGACAGATAAAACTCTCCGACAAAGAACGATTCCCCGGTCAACGGCCGCCAGACATCGATATCGATCCCTAAGATTGTGGTGCCGATTAGGAGCGTGAGAAATCCCCACACGATGAACGCGTGCATCACGCCGGCGTACGCGTCCCGGTCGAACTGATTACGGTTGGACGCGACGATCCCTGCGGCCGTAATAATTCGCTCCGGCAGGTCATCGAGGCGCGGGAACGGGTCCTCGGTGCCTGCCGCGTATCGAGCCACGCGTCGATAGGCTCCGTAGAGGAAGATCCCAAGGGCGACCGCAGCGAGAAAGTAGAACAGTGCCTTCCCGACGGGCCCGATGGTCCAGAAGGTCTCCCTCGTCACCTGATCGCCGGGTGATGACATACCGTATCGCGTTCGACCGCGGAGTTAAATCTTGTCTCGCTGCCTCTATCCCGTTCACACCCGAAGCACCCGCCCGTTTACAAATGCTTCCCAAACCAACGCCTCCTCAACTCGCATCATCCTGTCCGAGCGACGGGATCAGTGCGTCACGGCCCTCGGATGGGACCGGCGAAGCACCGTACAGGTCAAAACCCTCCCTTTCACCCGTGTCCGGTGGGGCTTGGACAGCCTCTTCGGATGAGGCTACTCTAGTTACATCACCAGCACCGGGATCCCGAGTCGATTGCTCAGGAATCGAGACGGAGGCCCAGTCCGAGATGTGGGGTCAATTCGGATCGGAGCCCGAAGCCACGTTGGCGAAACGGATTCGAAAGAAGTGGCCGGGCAGGTCCCAACAGGCTTTTATCATCACGTCCTCTCCGCCGGAAGCATGGCGGATGACGAGGGGACCGACCCCACTGGCCAGGACGGTAGTGAGGCCGCGGACGCCGATGAGACGGCCGAAAAGGCCGAGGAACTCCGCGAGGTATTCATCGACACGACGGGGACTGAGGAGGTGACCGAGCAACAGGAGGAATCTCCTGGCTCGCTCGCTGACGAGGCCGGCGACGGAGAGCGGGTTCGGGAACTGATCCGGGAGATGCGAGATCGCTACGATTTCCGAACTGATCTCGCGGACGATGAGTTGGCTACCCTCGCGGAACTGTTCCACGACGGAGTGACTGATGATGAGATCGCAGCAGAACTCGATGTTGATACATCGACCGTTTTCAGAGCGCGATTGGATCTTCAACTCGTCCGGGAGGAGGACCGCGATGCGCCGTTCGATCTTAGTGAACTACGGTCGATGATCGTGGACGATGTTCCTCCAGAGTCTCGAGTGGAGCGACTGGCTAAAGGATCGGAGATGGCTCTCGACCGGGACACCGTCGACCATTACACCAGCGTGATTGAGGCGGATCTCGATTCGACGCGTGCCAACGATCGATTTCGGGACGAGTTCGCGGAACTGCTCTCCGATGCGGACCTCGAGCAGCGACTGGCAAGCGACGCTCGTGAGGACGGCCTAGCCGAAGCGACGGAAGACATGGAAACCGACGTCGATCTGTAGTATGTCTTCGCCGGAGGTCCCACTGCGTTCTACGCCTTTCGACCGCCGCGGATGAGACCTCAACGAGTACCCATAGGTGTCCATCAGCTTACGCGGCCAGGCTCCTCGGGTCGTACCTTTCCGTTACACGGCCGACCGACGCGGTAGTCCAGACCTGCCGAGCCTCGTCCTAGCTTGAACATTCGCTTATGACTTGATCCGGGCCTCGATTACTGAGATTTTCAAGCGGCTGACGTATCGTCCCCGGCGGTGAGTCAGGCCATTCTTTCACTACCATCGGTCAACATGGCGGAGTCTGACAGGCGGGATCCCCCCATCCGACGAGCGACCACCCGGTGGAGGATCCTTTGGTGTTGATGCGGGGCACTACTCGAGCGGGAGATTAAACGTCTCACCACCATTATGTAAGGTATGGCGAGGTCAGCAGACACCGGAGATCTTCCCCTCCCGACTCTCGCAGACCGCGCCCGCTCCTGTGCTCACCGGATCCGGGCCGCCGATGAGGTTCTCCTCGTGTCACACATCGATGCCGATGGATTGACGAGCGCAGCGATTGCGGCCCGGGCTCTGGAACGCGCCGGGATCCCCTTCGAGGTGGAGTTTGCCAAGCAGCTTGATGCCAAGGAACTCGCGAAGATCACAGCGGCGCCGTACGATACCGTCCTATTCACCGACTTCGGAAGTGGGCAACTCGGCCTAATTAACGAATACGAAACTGCGGGCGAATTCACCCCAGTCATCGTCGACCATCATCAACCCGCGGACGCGTCAACGGAATATCATCTTAATCCGCTGTTGGAGGGAATCGACGGTGCTGACGAACTTTCGGGAGCGGGAACGACCTACCTCCTGGCCCGGGCCTTGGAGGACAATGAGGATAATCGAGACTTGGCAGCGCTTGCCGTCGTCGGTGCAGTGGGTGACATGCAGGCGTCGACTACTGGCCTCCACGGGGCGAACGAGTCCATCGTCGCTGAAGGGACTTCTGCAGGGGTGATTCAGGAGCAGACAGATATCACGCTATACGGCCGACAAACGAGACCCTTACCGAAGCTGCTGGAGTACGCAAGCGAGGCACGGATCCCTGGTATCTCGAACGATCCGGGAGGGACAGTCGAGTTTCTCGCCGACCTCGACATCGATTTGAAAGACTCGGAGGGAGACTGGCGGCGCTGGGTCGACCTCACAGCCGAGGAGCGGCAAGCCGTAGTGAGCGCGCTCGTTCGACGGGCGGTCTCCCGTGGCGTTCCGGCATCCCGAGTGAACGACCTCGTCGGGACGACCTACATCCTGACCCGTGAAGAACCGGGCACTGAGCTTCGGGACGTCAGCGAGTTCTCAACCCTGTTGAACGCGACTGCCCGGTACGACCGTGCGGACGTCGGCCTTGCGGTTTGTCTCGGTGATCGGTCTGCCGCCTTGACCCGTGCCCGTAAGCTACTACGAACTCACCGGCGTAACCTTTCCGAAGGGCTCAATTGGGTCACGAACGAGGGCGTAACCACCGAAGAAAACCTCCAGTGGTTCGACGCGGAGGACCGCATCCGGGAGACGATCGTAGGAATCGTTGCCGGGATGGCCATCGGCGCGGATGGAATTTCAGTGCGTAAGCCGATCATAGCGTTCGCCACAAAGGGTTCGGATGATCTGAAAGTCTCAGCCCGAGGGAGCACCCGTCTCGTCCACGAGGGACTGGACCTTTCCACAGTGATGCAGGAAGCAGCCCGCGCGGTCGGAGGCGACGGCGGTGGCCACGACGTCGCTGCGGGTGCCACGATTCCCCAGGACCAGCGGGATGCGTTCCTGGACCTGGCTGACCGGCTGATTGGCGATCAATTACCCGGTTGACTCGACTACCCCGACGCGGCTGATTGACCGATCTCCCGGAACAGGAGCCGGTAATCGTCGGCGGAAAAGGCGGCGGCCATATCGTCCAGTTCCGTCTCGAGCTGGTCGATCCGATCGAGGAGCCGAGCGTATTCGGTACTTTCAGCCAGTTCATCAGCGTCGTGCTGTGTTTCAAGCACCGCACGCTTCGACACGAGCGAGGCCGCCCGACGCAGTTTCGTATCATACTGTGATCGGGTCCACAGTCGGTCGAGTGCGTCTCGGAGCTCTGATTCCGAGACGGGTTTTACGACATAGAGGTCGAACCCCATCTCGATGATGTCGAGATCCGGATCGACTGCGGTCACCACGGCAATGGGTGCGTCCAGCCCCCGGTCCCTGAGTTCGGCGAGAACTTCGCGGCCCTGCATGTCTGGAAGGCGTCGGTCGAGCAACACCGCGTCCACGTCCTCATCGGCCACAGATAGCGCGTCTTGACCCGTATGGACCGTCCGGACCTCGTAATCCGACGGCAGATAGCCCTCATAAAGGCGGGCAACCTGCGGCTCGTCCTCAACGATTAATACCGTCTTAACTTCCCCCGTCATCGGCACCCACCCCCCGGTAGTGTGCCGTTAAGCGACATGGCCACCATTGGGACCCTCTTACGTATAACTCTATCGTGGATGACGAGACATCAAGGCGACTCATTTATATCCCCGGCCTATCACTAGCGAAATATGGTCGAGACGGTCACGACCGGTGTGGATGGGCTGGATTCTATCCTCAATGGCGGCTTGGTGAAAAACGCCACCGTCCTTGTCAGTGGAAACCCCGGTACTGGGAAGAGCCTGTTCGGTATCCAGTTCCTACATCACGGTGTCACGGCACACGACGAGCGAGGAATCTACATCTCCTTCGAGGAGAACGCGGAGGACATCCGCGAAGCCGCCGAGTCGATCGGCTTCGATGACTGGGGTGACCTCGTGGAGCAGGGCGATATCAAAGTCTATGACAAAGGACAGATGCTCCGGGAGGATGACTTCACTGCCGCTATCGACTACCTGTTGGAAGACTTTGCCAACACGGCCTACGACCGGCTCGTTCTCGACTCGCTGACCATGTTCCAGTTGTTCTTCGAAGACGAGAGTGAAAAGAGAACGTACCTTCTAAAATTCTCGGATATTCTGAAACGAAACGGCCTGACCTCTCTGATGATCAACGAGCAAGGGGCCGTTTTCCCGGAGACCGAAATCGGTCTCGAGAACTTCCTCACCGACGGGAACATCTACCTCATCCAAACCCCGACCGACTCCGGAGTGAACCGGTACGTGTGGGTGGCAAAGATGCGAAAGAAGGACATCAATACGGACATCTTCCCGATGGAGATCGGTCAAGGAGGAATCACGGTCCATGAACGGGCTGGCGGATTCTCCATGATGGGACGAGACAGTCCGGGCACCCAGTTTTAGCCACAAGTCACACGCGTCTATCCTTCGGACATCATCCGCCAGGCATCATCAAGACGGTTTTTCACTCCGGACCGCTCTTGGAGGTCGACGGAGAGACCATCACGAAAGGAGACGGCGACCTCGTCGACCGTCCGGCGGTACACCTTGATACGCCGTCGTTCGTCAGACAGGGGACGGTCGTGGAGTTCCAACAGCTCGGTGTCGGTCAATTCATCGATACGTCGGTAGCACGTCGCGATAGGGACGTCCAACTCCTCCGACAGTTCCTGTGCCGACTTCGGCTCGCCCGCTGCGTCGAGGATCTCGGGGTTGTACTTGTTTCCCAGCACCTCGATAATCTCCCGATCGTCGTCAGCCATTCAGACACCATTTCCATTCTCAATATTAAAAAAGCTAACGTCAGACACGGGGTCAGTTCGGTATCCGGTCGTCACCGGCAGGGTCGTCGGCAGAGAACAACTCCGCATCGGTTTTCAGAACCGAGAACAGACTCGACCCGATCCCTCATGGATTCCGTGACAGGATTCGTCGAGGGGTTTTCCACCGACCGACCGTACGGGCACGTATGTCCACCCGGTTGTCGAACTCCCTGGAAATAAGTGGGGTTTCGATCCCAAACCGTCTTTACCGAGCACCCCTGCTCGAATGCGCTGGGACAGGTCCGGAAGCGGTCGACGCGCTCATCGCCGACTTGGAACCAGCGGCGGCTTCCGGTGCTGGGCTCGTTTGCCAGGGAGCGACAATCGTTCGTCCCACCGGAGGGTGTGCGGCCCCGAACATGACCCGTGTTAGCGATCCGGAGTTTGTTGCTCGGCTCAGCCGACTCACTGAGGTGATTCACGAGCACAACAGTCGAATCGCGATACAACTGGAACACGGGGGCCTCAGATCGCTCGAAACGTGGCATCATGAGTATCGCCGGAACCATCCGAACCTCCGTCAACTCGCGGTATCGTCCCCCCCATTACTTCTTCGGATGCTCGATCGCGCTGGATTCCTCTCGTACAATCCGCACGTACTCTCGACTGCCGAGGTCCGGGAACTGGCGGCGGATTTCGGCCGGGCAGCTGCGCGAGCGGTCGATGCTGGCTACGACGTGATCCACATTGCGGGTGCCAACATGGGCATCGTTCATCAGTTCCTCTCCCCGTACTACAACACACGGGACGACGAGTTCGGGGACGGGATTCGGTTCCTCGAACTCGTGGCCTCGGAGGTCCGGGACCGAGCCGGAGGCGTCCCGCTCATGACGAAGGTTCCAGCGGAGACGGCAGCCCCGCCGTTCATCCGACGGCGGCTCTCCCGGTCGGATACAGTGCGAATCTGCCAACGGTTAGTCGAGGGAGGGTTCGACGCCCTCGTTCCGGTCGAGTCGTCGGTGTTCTGGGACATGAGTGTTATCAAGGGTGCGTATCCCGGTCGAGCATGGGACGACGCGCGATTCCAGACCGGGTATGCGGCAGCGTTCGGTTCCCGTTGGCGAGCCGCACTCGTCGCAGCCGCCACTCGGGTCGAAGCCATGGCCTACAGCTTCGAGCCTGCATGGAACGCGGACTTATGCCGGGAGGTACGCGACAGCGTGGACGTACCGGTGTTGTGCGAAGGCGGGGTACGGGACCGTGAGACGATCGATAGATTGCTCGGGGACGCTTGTGACGCTGTCGGAATGGGTCGGCCATTCTACGCGGAGCCCCGCCTGCCTGCCCGCCTGCTGGGCCCGAAGGTTGACCCCGAGACCGAAACGCTGTGTGAGAACTGCAACAATTGTACGATCCCGCAAGCAACCGGAGCGGCGGGAGTCTGCCGTACGCCGGCCGTACTAGAGCGTGCAGGGGACCTTCGGCGGCGGGGGGTATACGAGGTTGATCTGACAGCTCCCTCCAATCAAGCCGACAATCCCGAGGGGGGTCAGAGCAGATCCGACGCCGACGACTGAGGGGTGTGGTAAGCTGTTCGAGCCCCGACTGTACTAGTTGGGACGGCCAATCGGCTCGGCTTCGTCACGCGACGTCGGTTCGTGTGCACAGCCCCAGCGTGTTTTTGCCCTCCCCGGCCATATTTACTCACATGAGCGAAACGAGTGAGGACGCCGACGATATCGACGCTATCAGACGACGGAAACGAAAGGAACTCGAGCGAAAATTGAAACAAGGAGAATTGGGAGACGACAGGGTCGAGAATACCGAGACCGAAGGCTCGGCCCGGTCACCGGATACGCCCATTCAGATCGAAAATGAGGAGCAGTTCAGGGAGGTGATCTCGACATACGAGCTCGTTCTGGTCGATTTCCACGCCGACTGGTGTGGACCCTGCAAACAGTTGACCCCGATTGTGAACACCCTCGCAGAAGAAACGGCGGCGACCGTCGCCAAGATCGATATCGACGTGAATCAGCAACTGGCAGCCCAGCATCAGGTACGCGGAGTCCCGACCTTGCTCCTCTTCGCCGATGGGGACCCGGTCGAACGGGTCGTCGGCGTCCGTGGACAAGACGAACTCACGCGGTTGATCGAGCGGCATCGCTGATCCGGTCAGACTTCCCTACATCTCTGCCCGGCCCTCGAAGGCGTCACGGGTTTCGGCGAGGGTCGGCAGATCGATGTCGGTCACGCCCGCGATTGCGGTCGCCGCGCCGAGTAACCACCGTGCGCGATCGATTCGTGACTCTAGATCGCCCGGGCCAACCCTATACCGGTCCACCAGTGACTCGAGATCCTCGCCTTCGAGCCACTCGACCAGCATCCGGGCGGTCTTGACGGACTCGAGCCAGCCTTCGAAGTCATCCGGTTCCGTCATCCCAGTCGTGAGTTCGTCAGCCCGCTTGCGTGCGAACTGGTACATTGCCGCCCGTTCTTGATCCCCGAGATACGTAGCCGGCATATCCGGCGTATCGCAAGCCACCTCAAGTACAGTAAGGGGGGTGATGTCTCCGGAATCCAGACGGGCTGCTGAACGGAGCCCCTCGACGAGTAGTCGGCCGGTTTCCGGCGTGACGTACTGTCGGGAAACTTGCCTACCCAGAGGAGTGGCGGCGAGTGCCCCTCCCTCCGTGGCTACCGCGAGCATATCCATATCGATCAGGTCGGCGATGGCGTCCCCGACCACTCCGCCGAGGTCTGGGTTCGGGGTGCGCGCGGCGTAAAACGTGTCGCTCAACTGATCGAGCACGGACTCCTGAGAGTCGGCTAGCCCGGCTGCCACGAGTGCAAGCGTATGGGTCCGAAGTGCGGCACGGTCCCGTAGCTGGGATTCGACGGCCTCCGGTTCTGTTTCGACGTACCGCTCCCAGAGCTCCGCGCGGGAGTCCACATCACCGACCAGCACAGCCTCCCCATACGGATCGAGGCCGGGACGTCCAGCCCGGCCGCACATCTGGTGTATCTCGAGAGTCGGCAACCATTCCGATCCCGTCTCCGTGAATCGATGCTGGTCTCGAATTACGACCCGTCGAGACGGAACGTTCACGCCTGCAGCCAAGGTGGGTGTCGCACAGATGACGAGGAGCTGTTGGTCACGGAACGCGTTCTCGACGATGGACCGGTGGGCAGAGCGCAGCCCCGCGTGATGGAAAGCTACTCCCCAGGCCGCACCCTCTGCCAACCGTCGTCCCATGTCGCTTCCGTCGACGCGTCTGATCTCCTCCGCAGTCTCGGCAGCCTCCATCCCGACACCTGCATTGGCGGCTGGCTGCTCCTCTGCTAGCCGTTGCGCCAACCTTTCCGCCTTCTTCCGTGAGCTCACGAACGCAAGCGCCTGTGCCTCGTCGTCTATGACCTCTCTAACGAGAGCGACTGTTGCTTCGGTATCGGCATCTGTCTCCCCCGTTGTGGGGTCCTGGACAGCAACCCCTCTCTCCGTTCCATCGTCAAACTCCACCCTTCCATCGGCGTACACCCCAGTACGAAGATCGACCGGCCGCCAGTCGGATTCAACAAGCTCCGCGTTCAGCCATCCGGCGATTTCTTCGGGGTTGGCGACCGTCGCTGACAGCGCCACGGTCTGTGCGTCGTCCGTTCGCCGCCGAAGGGTGGCTAACGTCACCTCCAGTGTCGGCCCGCGGTCGGTCGTACCCAACAAATGGACCTCGTCGATGGCCACGCACGCGAGATTGTCCACCCAGGACGCGCCGTTCCGGATTGCTGAATCTACTTTCTCTGAGGTCGCGACGACGATGTCGTATGTGGCGAGTTCCTCGGCTGGCGTATCGTAATCTCCGGTCGCGATTCCGGCTTCGATTCCGGGAATGGCGGCGAACTCCTCGTGTTTCTCTCGAGCCAGGGCGCGAAGCGGGCAGATGTACAGGCCAGGCCCGCCAGCTGTCAGGAGGCCAAGTTCAGCAATGAAGGTTTTGCCCGCGGCGGTCGGAACAGCGGCGACGATGTTGTTACCCGCGCAAACGCCTGCCTCGACAGCCGCGGCCTGGGGCGGAAACAGTTCGTCGATCCCTTGCCCTTCGAAGTACGCGGTATGCTCGTCGGTCAAGGGCAAGTCCCGCACCCGCATGCCTTGCGCTTCCGGCCCTCGTGCTCATAAACCCACGGCGGCCCGACTGTCGAATCAAACGGACGGGTCGCCCCTCAGGTCCCGTCGCCTTCCGTCGCCTCCCGTTCCGGGCTGAACGATCAGTACTCGTAGAACCCTTTCCCACTCTTCTTTCCGAGTCGACCGGCCTCCACCTTCCGTTTGAGAAGGTAGGCGGGTTTGTATCGGTCTCCAAGCTCCTCATGAAGGGTCTCCGAAGCACGAAGACAGACATCCAGTCCGATGTGGTCCGCGAGTTCGAGCGGTCCCATCGGGACGTTGGTACCCAGTTTCATCCCCTGGTCGATATCCTCCTTGGAAGCGACACCTTCGTCGCAGGCTCTGATCCCCTCATTGATCCACGGCATCAATATCCGATTGACGACGAATCCCGGCTTGTCATCGCTCTCCCAAGTCCGCTTGTCCAGCGCGCGCGCGTAACCGTGAGCCAAATCGACGGTTTCGGAAGCGGTCCGTTCTCCGACTACCACTTCGACACCATCCATAATCGGAACGGGATTCATGAAGTGAAGGCCGATCACTTGTCCTGGACGCTCCGTCGCGGCGGCGATGCTCGTAATCGATAGCGTCGATGTGTTCGTGGCAAGCACGACATCATCATCGGTCACCTCATCGAGGCTCTCGAACACGTCCCGTTTCACCTCAAGGTCCTCGACGACGGCTTCTATCACGAGGTCCGTGTCCGAGAGGGTCGATATGTCCGTTGTCCCGGTGATCCGGTGACGTATCGTGTCGGGCGAGTCGGGCAGTCGGTTGCGGTCCTCGAGTCTCCCCAGTGACTCCTGGATCGCTTCGAATCCGCGCTCGACGAACTGTTCCTCGACGTCCCGCATCACCACGTCGTACCCAGCAGTTGCCGTGACCTGTGCAATCCCGCTCCCCATCGTACCGGCTCCGACGACTCCGACGGTTCGTATCTCCTCTAGCCCGCGCATATCCCACATCCCGACCCACGGGAGGTAAGCCTCACGTTCGTACCACAGCCATACTGGAAGCGATTTCGGCCTCCACGCTACGCTTCCTTGGCGTAGAATTCAGTCGTGATAGCCCGGCAGAAACGTTCAAGAGGAGACAACGCGACCCCCCGCGGTACGGTGACCCGCTGTGACCGATGATGAGGATCCGACAGCCCTGAAGTACGTCGGACCCGCGACTGCCGCCGTCTTGGAGGACGCGCGATTCGGGGCTGCCGATATCCGAGAGAAGGCAGTGTCTTTCCGTGAACTCTTGGAGGCCGGGGTGAACCCGGGCGTCGCGGGACGGATCCGGCGGGAACACTCCCTCCCCTGGGCGTTCGACACGGCCGAACCCCGCGACTCGGAGGAACTCCGGCGCCGGTCGGCACAGGTTCGAGGCCTCGAAGACGAGGAGCGAGCCTGGGTTGCCGCTTCCTCCGGCGAGTGGACTGCTGAGGATGTCGGCGAAACTGACGGGTCATCCACTCCAGCGATCGACCAATCCCAGCCAGACAGCGGCGCGGACCCGGCTGAGGCGGACGGGAGTGGTGACGCGGTTGCCGCGGAGTCAGCTTGGCGCGAACGAGCTCGTCCTACTCCCGTCACGGACGTTCACGGGGTGGGAGAAGTCACCGCCGAGGCGCTCGCCGACGCGGGCATCACCTCAGCACGTGCGCTCGCTGCCGCCGATCCTCAAGAAGTCGCCGAGGCGCTGGATCTCTCGGAAGCACGACTTCGTCGGCTCCGGGACAATGCTGCGGATTTGCTCGATTGACCGTCTCGATTACACACGTTCAGATCACCTCTCGGACCTTCGTGATGGAGGACGGCTCAGCCAACCCATTACTCGGCTCCGGGTAATTCTCTCCGGCGGTTCGCCATATCGTTTATATATTCACCGCCCTCGCTTATGTTCGAAATGCTTCCAGACGCGGACGACGCCATCACACGGAACGGAAACGCCCTCATCCTCGCGTATGATCACGGGCTGGAGCACGGACCAGTCGACTTCGAGCCCAATCCCGACACCGCCGACCCCGGAGAAGTGTTCGACCTCGCCACCCATGACGCGGTGACCGCCATCGCGACGCAGAAAGGGATCGCAGAGGCGTTCTACCCCTCATACGCTGACGAGGTTACGCTTCTCGCGAAACTGAACGGGACTTCGAACCTCTGGATGGGCGAGCCCGATTCCGCCGTCAACTGGTCGGTCGAGTATGCAGCCGATCTCGGTGCCGACGCAATCGGATTCACGCTCTATGGGGGATCAAACAACGAGGTGGCAATGGCCGAGGAGTTCCGCGACGCCCAAGAGGCAGCTCGTACCCACGATATGGGGGTGGTTCTGTGGGCCTATCCCCGGGGACAGGGAGTGAAAAACGATACCAAACCCGGAGTTATTTCCTACGCGGCACGGATGGGACTGGAACTCGGCGCCGACATCGCGAAAATAAAGCACCCGGGGTCCCAGGAGGACATGGCTCACGCGTGTGAAACGGCCGCACCCACGAAGGTCGTCATGTCTGGAGGTTCGAAAACGGATGACCGAGCGTTCTTGGAGACTGTAGCCGGAGCGATGGAGGCCGGCGCTTCCGGCCTGGCCGTCGGCCGGAACGTCTTCCAGAGGGAGAACCCGGTCGAAATCCTCGACGCCCTCCAGGCAGTGATTTTCGATGGGTCGAGCGTCGAAGAGGCGCTCGAGCACACGTCAGCCACCGCGGTCGCGGACGACTGAGCGGATGACTGGAAGTGATCGAACCGATCCGGCTATCGGCTCCGGTCCGGAAGTGGTCTCGTCGATCTTCGACGTGGTTGCAAAGGCGGCTCCCGAGGTCCGTGATATCCTCCCCGAGCGTCGGTCTCACCTGGACGACGAGAACCCATCCGGCGAGACTCAGCTGGCTGCGGATGCATACGCTGACGATCTCCTGGCCGACCGACTCACCGAGATCGACGGGGTCGGCGCGTACGCGAGCGAAGAACGGCAAAGCGTTGTCGACGCTGGAACTGGAGTCGCGGTCGCGGTAGACCCCCTCGATGGGTCCTCCAACCTTCGGTCCAACAACCCGATGGGCACTATCGTGGGAATCTACGACGGTGCCCTGCCGACCGACGGGGACGACTTGCTCGCGGCCGGCTACGTTCTCTACGGTCCCGTGACGACGATGATGCTCGCGTATGGAGCCGAAACGTCCGGAGTTCCAGCCGAAGCGACGGTCCGGGAGGAACTCGTGACTGACCAGGGCGACCGTGACCACCTGCGGGATGTCGCTCTGCCCGAGGATCCGACCGTGTACGGGTTTGGCGGTCGGGTACCGGACTGGCCGGCCGATTTCGAACGCTACGCCCGGGAAATCGAGTCGGAGCTCAAACTCAGATACGGCGGGGCGATGATCGCCGACGTGAGCCAGGTACTGACGTACGGTGGCATCTTCGCGTATCCCGGGCTGTCATCCAACCCATCCGGAAAGCTTAGAATGCTGTTCGAGGGGGCACCGATCGGCTATATCGTCGAGGCGGCTGGCGGCCGGTCCTCGGACGGTCGGGAATCGTTGTTGGACGTGACTCCAGAGACTCTCCATGACCGAACGCCGGTGTACGTGGGAAACCGCAAACTGATCGACCGCCTCGAGACAGCTATCTCCTGATCCCCTCCGGTCGGGAGGAGCTGTTAGCGCTGTCTGCGATTTTCCCTTCCGATATATCGTTCCCGGCTTTAGATGACCCGGATGGGTGTCACTCAAGATCCCGGTAGGGCCAGCGACCACCAGTTTTTAGTTCCTGAACGTATCCCTCGTCGATTGCGTCCCGGATCGTCTCGCGAGACTTGTGCGGTGTCTCTGTTTCGGCGCTCGCGAGCCGTCCGACGGCCTCAGCGACCTGGATGGCCATGTCACGGAGATCTCTCGAATCGAGTTTGTCCAGGGTGTCGGCATGAGTGTGCCCCCAGCCACGTCCCGACTTCTCCGAAGTCGAAGACGCCATGACTGCCGGGATGCCCTCCTGGACGAACGCCCACTGGTCACCGTGTGGCGAGATCGTGTCGCTCGTGTGTAACGGAGCATCCAGATCGTTCGTCACGTCCGAGAACACTGACTCGATCGCGTCGAACCCGTTCGTCCCCACACGCAAGGTCCGGGAGTTGCCAGCGCCGTCGAGGTTGACGACACATTTCACGTTGTTCAAATCGTGTGTCTCGGCCCAGTGGTAGGCGCCCCACAGCCCCATCTCCTCGGCACCGAAGGTGACGAGACGGACACGAGTGTCCAGATTTGATTCCGCCCGTTTCAACAATCGCCCCACCTCTGCGACGAGTGCTGATCCCGCACCGTTGTCGTTGGCACCCTCTGCGATATCGTGGGCATCGACGTGTGCGGTAACCAGGACCGCCTCGTCCGTGCTCGGCCCGACTTCGGCCTCGACGTTGCGTGATTCGCTGGGCTCGTTGCGACACTGAACGCGGACCGTGAGTTCGCAGTCCTGTGCGGCATACCGCGTCAATCGTCTGCCGACTTCCGCCGAGACTCCGACTGCCGGGATCGGTCCGGGACGCTCGTGGTACCCGACCTCACCGGTCGGGGGAAGTGCACCCTCGATGTGATTCCGGAACACGAACGCGGTTGCCCCCTGTTCAGCAGCGTTCACATACTTTTCCATGCGATGGATCCACCGATCGTAGTCGTCTGGCGTCTCGGACGAGGCGATGACAATCGCTCCGTCGATTTCGTCGGCCCGCTCCTCGAACTCGTCATAAGTACCGTCCCCGACGTCCACCAGATGACCCGTCACCTCACCCGAAGGACAGCCGGGTAATGCGATGACCTCCTGTTGCCCCTCGTGGACGCGTTCGTGTGGCTGGTGGACATCAAGCCGGGATGATCCACGCCACCACCCGGGCACTTCGAACGATTCGATGCGAGGATCGTCCAGCCCTGCCTCGGCAAATGCGTCTCGAATGATCTCCGCCCCCGCACGCTCGCCCGTCTGGCCAGCCATCCGATTCCCCACGTCGACGAGTTCGACCAACGTTTCCCACCCGAACGAGCTCGTGCGCGCATCGCCGATGACGGCCTCGGGAAGTACGAGACTCATGCGGGAGCCTTCGACCGAATCGTCAAGAGTGTCGGGGATGCGGCGGTTCGTTCCGTCCGAGATTCTCCGGCCTGAATTCCCCCTGACGGAAAGCCCTTCATCATAAAGCTTTATGCGCCGTGACTGCGGAGTAGAAAGTGACTATGGCAGAATCAGACTCCGCACAGCGACTGCGCCGACATGGTGGACAACCGCTCTTTATCCTCTCCGAGGACTCCGAACGCACGTCTGGAGAGGACGCCCAGTCGGCGAACATCCAGGCGGGAAAGGCCGTCGCCGAGTCGGTCCGTACCACGCTCGGCCCCCGAGGGATGGACAAGATGCTCGTCTCCGACTCCGGTGACGTCGTCATCACTAACGACGGCGCGACAATCCTCGACGAGATGGATATCGAACACCCCGCTGCGGAGATGCTCGTCGAGGTCGCCGAGTCACAGGCTGAAGACGTCGGTGATGGGACGACGACCGCGGTCACGCTTGCGGGGGAACTCCTCTCACAGTTCGAGGACCTCCTCGAGGACGACATTCATCCGACGACCGTCGTACAGGGATACAAACGTGCTGCCGAGGCGGCCCAAGAGGCTATCGACGCGATTCGTCTGGACGTTGACTTGGACGATGACCTACTCGAACAGGTGGCGACAGCCGCGATGACCGGCAAGGGGACAGGCGGTGTCGAGCCCGCCGTGCTCGCGGACGACATCGTTCGGGCGGTGCGGGCTGTTGAGACTGACGACGGGGTCGACCGTGACTCGATTTCTATCGTGACACAGCCAGGACGGTCTTCCGGTGCGACGGAACTGATCGAGGGAATCGTGACCGAACTCGAACCGGTCGTCGAGGCCGGGCCGCGTGGCGTGACCGACGCTGCGGTCGCGGTGATCGATACCGACCTCGACCAACGGGAGCCGGAGATCGACGCCGAGTGGGACATCACTTCGACCGACCAGCTCAACCAGGCGGTCGAAGCCGAAGAGCAGCGGGCAAGCGAGTTTGCCGAGACACTTCTGGAGGCCGAGGTCGGCGCGGCGTTCGTGACGGGCGATGTCAACGACCGGGCCGCGACCCAGCTGGCCCGTGAGGGGGTCCTCGTGTTCGAGGACGTCGGCTCCGACGACGCAGGCGCAGTTGCCCGTGCGACCGGTGCCCGCCAGGTGGGTGACCCCGACGACCTTTCGGATGAGGACCTCGGCTCAGCAGACTCGGTTCGTGTCGAGACGTTCGACGAGGACCTCGTCTTCGTCGAGGGCGGCGGTGCCGCTGCAGCCGTGACGCTGTTCGTCCGGGGTGGAACCGGTCATGTTACCGACGAACTCGAGCGGGCAGTCACCGACGGTGTCGACGCGGTCACGGCTGCGGTCGATACCGGAGAGGTGGTCCCCGGAGCCGGCGCCACGGAACTGGCCATCGCGTCACACCTGCGCGAAACGGCTGCCGGCGTGGAAGGACGCGAACAGCTGGCCGTCGAAGCGTTTGCCGATGCGATCGACGTGGTGCCTCGGACGCTCGCGCAGAACGCGGGCGTGGATCCGATCGACGCGCTCGTGGATCTTCGTGCCGCGAACGAGGACGGACCTGCAGGACTAGTCCAGGTGGGCGAGACCGCCGAAATCGCCGATCCTGCCGAGCACGGCGTCGTCGACCCCGCCGCCGTGAAGCGAGAAGCGATCGCGTCCGCGACGGAATCGGCTACGATGCTCGCCCGTATCGACGACGTGATCTCGGCGTCGTAAACTGCGGACAGGCCCTCCAGTAGGCGCCGCGCTCCGTTGTTCCCGCGTCCCTCAACCGAGGAACCGTCGTGTCCGAGCGGCGTCTTTCACGGCGGTGCGCGCCGCATCTGCATCTCCCCTTTCGATCGCCTCGATCGCATCGTCCGTTGCTGCCCGATGCTCGGTATCCGGCTCGACATCGACGAGCTCGAGACCGGCCTCGGCTTCCGACCGGGGGATCTCGACGAGTTCGAGCGACCGCGGGTTGTAATACCGGGCAGCCGTTCGAAGGAGGTCAAAAAAGCGAGGGAAGGTTTCGGCGACGAAGTCCGTGTCCCCGCCCGACAGCCCCGATAGGCCCATCAGCATCGGGGGGAACCCGATACTGTACAGGGCTGCGGTGAACCCGATTGCTCTGGGCAACTGGGTGTCGCTCACCTCTCTCGAGTATCCGAACAACCCGACGTGAAGCTTCCGTGCCCGTCGTGCGGGGACGTACTCGGCGATTCTGTTCACCAGCGGTGCCACGGCGGCGACCTGGCGTCCGTATGCTTCCGCGACGCGGTCGACGATTTCCAGCGCCCGGTCGGCATCGACTCGTGGCGGCCGGGCGTCCCGTTCAGTCTCCCGCAACGTCTCTACCCCCTCCCTGACGGTCTCCACCGGATAATCGTACTTGAATCCGGATTGGACCGTGAAGGTCTCTACCCAGGGATACGCCCCCACGGTTTCGGATGCAGTCTCCGGAGTGAGGCCTCCCCTGAACGGAGACGGTCCTGCCCCCAGAATGGGGTAGATGTCCACCCCGGTTTCCTTTCCCATTCGGTACAGTCGCTGGAGCGCCACCCGGTTGATCAGATCGGCAGACAATGACCCATAATTGAGTGCGGGGTCGGACCTTGCGAGGAATACCCGTTGGCTCTCGACCCCTTGAGCGGTCACGTACCCGCGAACGATGCCCGCCGCGTCCAGCAGATGTTCCCGGTCTTCAATAAGCGGGATTACCCCGATGTCGTCAGGTTTGAATTCCCCGACCCATTGCGCGACTGTCCGGTCACCCCAGACGGTCTTGTCGCCCTTGCCGGTGACGAACTGTTGGTAGTACTTATGAACGAGATTGAGCTGTTCCGCCCCTGTAACCATCGGGATGATCACCTCGAATATGGGGGGCCGGATCGGCAGATTCTGGTTCCCGTAGAACAGTGCTGCCGCGTCGAACGACCGAGGAATCGACTCCAGAATCTCCAGCAGTATCTTTGCCTCCGACCGTTCGACGTCCGGGTTGGGGCCGCGAATGGTCAATCGAGCCTCACTCCCGAGGGGATGGTCAACGAAAAAATCGTCGTACCGAGACAGGAGCTTTTTGACCGCGTACTCGTCACCCTCCTTGCCTTCGAAATCCCACATCTGCTCGTCACAACCGAGATGTGAATACACGTAGTATGCTTCCTGGATCTCGTCATCTCCCTTGATGACGTCTCCGGTCGCGAAAAACGGTAACGTGGCGTTGTCAGGGTGCTGGGTACTCATCACACGCGGGATGTCGCGGTCGGTCACACGCAGGCATGGAGAGCTACCAGCATCAACGCTACGGAGATACAGACCGACTCAGCGGTGGCCTGGCGAACACGGGAGGGCACTGAGCACACCGGGGGGATTCTCCCGCGGTTGCCACTACTGTCGGCGATTGGTTGTCATCAGGCTTCGGCCCGCCTAGTCCCTTCACCCCCCCACGCGGTTCGATATCGTCCGCTACCAGGCGTACTCCTGACGAGGGTCCAGGGAGTCCTCTGCTCGGTCGAACACGTGTTCGCCACCGATGAGGACGTGTCGCGACTGTGTCTCGAAGTGGTGGAACGGTCCGTCCCACACGACGATGTCTGCATCCGTCCCCGGGTCAAGGGTCCCGACACGGTCGCTGATCCCGAGGATCTCGGCCGGGTTTCGGGTGACGGTCTCTAGCGCAGCCGCCTCTGGCAGTCCCTCTCTGACTGCCAATCCGACGCACGCGTCGAGATGTTTCTGGGGCAGCACCGGTGCGTCGGTCTGGATGGCGACAGTCACGCCGGCTTCATGGAGAATCCCGGGCGTTTCGAAGGTGATGTTCCGGAGTTCGTATTTCGTCGCCGATGAGATCGACGGCCCACATATGGCCGGAACGTCTCGTTTCGTAAACTCCTCGGCGATCAGATGGCCTTCGGTCGCGTGTTCGATACTCAGTTCGTCGATGCCGAACTCCTCGGCGATACGGAACACTGTCATGATATCGTCCGCCCGGTGCGCGTGAACGCGGAGCGGGAGGTCGCCCTCCAGTACACGTGCCAGGTTTTCCTTTCCGAGGTCCCGGTCGAACGGCTCGTCCTCCGTTCGAGCGTTCTCACGACGCTCGAGGTAGTCTTCCGCCTCCATGAACGACTGTCTGAGGGTCGCTGCTACGCCCGGCCGGGTGGACGGCTGTCGGCCCTCGCGTTCCCCATGGAACCGTTTGGGGTTCTCCCCCATTGCCGCCTTCATTCCGTCCTCTCGGAGGAGCATCTCGTCGGCGACCTTCCCGTAGGTTTTCATCGACACGATGACGCCACCGATTACGTTCCCTGACCCCATCCGTGCGGAAACGGTCGTCACCCCGTTCTGGAACGCGTGTTTGAGTTCTTCGTCACGGGGATGAAAGCCGTCGAGAGCATTGACATGTGGGGTCGTTGCACTCGTCCCCTCATTGAAATCGCCGTCCTCCGGTTCACCCCACTCCGCCATCCCCGCATGGGAGTGTGCATCGATCAACCCCGGAGTGACGTGTCGCCCCGTCGCGTCTATTTCCCGAGCGGTGTCCGGCACGTCCACGTCACCGATGTCAGAAATCTTCCCGTTCTCGACCAGGACATCCCCCTCGATCGACCCGCGCTCGGTCTGTGTATGGATTGTTCCCCCTCGGATCACCGTCGCTTCGCTATCGCTCATGCCACCTCCGTTGGACGTTCCTCAACAAAGTATTTCGGTTCGAAAAACAGCTGACGGCGGAGATTGACGGGAGGGAACCCAGGTTCTCCGGTACTGGCATCCGCTCGATCGGCAGAATCTCCCGCCGAACCACCAGATAGCGACGTGTTACCGACCCGCATACACCGTGAAGAATTAAGTGACATCACACGCGAATCACGTCTGAAGCACCCGGAGGTACACTGATGCCCGTCCACATGCGCCCTGCCGCGCCCGCTCTCTTGGGTAGCGGCGCGTCCGGCTATCCGGACGGGACCCAGTCTACTAGCTCCCCGGAACCGCTCCCGGGGATCCGTGTCACCTCCGATGTACGGTCCGTTCCCGTCGCCGCGTGAATCCGGGATAACCGCTCCGGACGACTGCCGGCACGCCGGGACCTCCCGGGCGGGAACGGTCACGTTTTCTCGCCAGGTTCCGGCGCACCGGTCTCGCTCCCCAGTGGGCCTGCAGGCGCGTTCGAGTCGCGCCGGGAGTCTATGTCAGTCCAGCTTCGGACGGCTGACGCCAACCTGACCGTCGCCGTTTCGCGAGCCGCGCCGGGCGACCTCGTCGACGGCGTTCAAGAGCGACTCCGGCGGGTCGAGGGGGTCGAAGAGGTCAGTTCGCTCGCCCTCGAGGACGTCCGGCCCCGGCTGAACGATCTCACGGTCACAGTCTCGGTCACGCTGGAGTTGGCCCCGGACCTCTCCGACGCCGGTCGTCCCGACGCCCTGGAGTCCCATCTCGAGGACGCGTTCGGTGTCTCTGCTGTCACGGTTCACGAGACGCGTTCCACTCGGTCTCTCAGATAGCGAGACTCATGCGCGCGCCTGTTGGTGTGGTTCCCTTGATGGCCCGTCTGAGTGTCGACTGACCCCTTCCGGGGTGGTGATCTGTCCGGATTTACAGCCCTCGGTCGGGTCGGCATAAATCCGGCTTAATCGGGGGAAAGTGGACTTCTAGCTCTTCCCCTCTTATGATGCTAGCCCTCGAAACTCTTCCTGTATGACCCGTGTCAAACTCTGGCTTATCGTGACGGTCGTTTCGGGACTGCCGTTCGTCCCAGCGACAGCAGCAGCGGTAGGTCCCGGCGATGCACCCGCGGACGATACTGGCCCGGGTGACGCCCCGCTCGGTGGCGTAAGCGATCTGGTCCCGGATTTCTTGAGCGACCTCTTCGGGGTGCTCCCGGTCCCTGAGTTTGTCAAACACCTGTTCGGGGCGACCGCCCTCCCGCTGGTATCGATGCGCGCCGAAGACCAGGGCTGACCGGTCACGCACACTCAAAACTCTCTGAGTTATTCTCGTCGTCGAGCGAGCAGGCCGGTAAGAAGGATTGCGAGAAGTGCTATCACCCCTCCGAACCCGGGAGTCTCGATATCGGTAGCGTTCGGGAGACTCCCACCGGCCGATCCCCGAGCAGTCGTTTCTCTGCCCGGGGAGGTGTGCGTAGCACTCGTCGCTCGACTCGGCCAGGATGTCGAACTCGTCTGGGTCGGTGTACTAGTCGTAGTCACCGTCTGGTTGGTGTTCTGTGGATCGTCGGCGACCACCCCGATAGCGAACTCGGAGAATCCGGGGACGGTCGCTTCATAGCTCCCGTTCCCCAAGTAGCGAGTATCAAGCGCTCGCCAGCGTCCGTCGTGATACCGATACATCCGAATGTCTGACCAGGAGGCTCCCTCCGGGAGTGCGGATTTGTCGACTTCGAACCTTACTGAAATCTCGTCAACGTTCCTCATGTCAAGGCCGTACGAGTCGATGTCGAGGTACGCGATCGCGGTTCCGTCGAGGAGCGGTGGTGCATCAGACGGTCCAGAGCGTATCTCGGAGAACTCGACCCGGAAGTCCGGATTGTCGAACGTCATCTCGACTTCGAGTCTGGTGAAACTCAGGTTCGTTCCCGTGGTGGCACCCCTGAGATCGGCTGTGACGTGGGTTCCGGTCGCCGGATCTCGGATCCAGACAGTCGCCCCATCCGCGAGATCAGTCACCTCTGTTTCGGCTGATCGATCAGAGCCTTGGGCGCCGCCTCCGCCGCCTCGGTCCGACCCGTCCTCGTTGCCGCCTTCATCTCCGGTATCACCATCACGACCGTCGTCCTGCTCGACGGTGATGTCGACAGTCGCGGCGTCGGTTTCTCCCTCCGCATCGGCGACCCTAACGAGCGTCGTGTAGGTTCCCGATGTCGCAAACGAATGTGTTACCACCGGACTTGTTGTCGTGGCATCGGTAGAGCCGTCGGCGTCGAAATCCCAGCGATACTCGGCGATACCGGAATCGTCGCTGGAATCGCTCGCGTCGAACGTGACGGACTCGCCGGCTTGGACGGTCGTTTGGTTCACAGTCAGATTAGCCGTCGGAGGGGAATTCGTCCCTTCGACGGTGATGTTGACCGTCGCGGTGTCGGCTTTACCGTCCTCATCAATCACGGTGACCGTTGCGGTGTAGTTCCCTGCCGTGGTGTATGTATGCGCGGTCTTTGCATCGGTGGTGATGGTGTCCGGAGAGCCGTCGCCGTCGACGTCCCAGCGGTACTCGACGATGCCCGTATCGTCGGTGGAATTGCTCGCGTCGAACTTCACCGTCCCTCCGGCGGTAAGCGTGGTTCGGTTTGCCGATACCTCTGCCTTCGGTGGCTCCAGTGCCTCTTCGAGTTTTACTTGAATCGTCGTCCCGTTCGTGACGTTCACTTCCCGGACGTACGTCGTGTCCAGGTACTCCCCGTTCGAAGGGGGGACGACCTCGATGACGGCCTCTTGATGGAGTTCGACCCCACTCACGTTCCCATCGATATCAGTATCGAAGTCGAGTGTGGTGCTGTTCGATCCAAGGCTAGCGTTATGATCGGTAACCCGGACGGTCGCGTTCTCGACCGGTGCGCCGCTCTCGTTTACCACCGTTACCGTGAGGTTATGTGCCGCCGGAACCTCGAGAGTCCCCAGATCGGTATTGCTCGATACGTTCACCCGGTCAAACAGCCAGACGTCTGCCGATCCGTCGTCTCTCGTGGGCGTCTGAGCGTATGACAATCGCGTCCGGTTCTCCGGCACAACGTCGACCTCGAAATTCCCATCCGTGTCCGTGAGGTTGTCCGTGTTCCCAGACGTTCCCACGTATACCTCGTCACCCGCCGCAGGAGTCCCGTCCGTGGTCACCAGAGTCCCACTGACGTTTACCGCCGTGTCGACGTAGCTTGTGTTGTACCCGAAGATCGCCGTATAGTTGTTGCCGATTTGAATCCGCCCCGAATATGTCCCGTTTCCCGTGTCGGTCGTAACGCTGAGTTTCACCGTCGCCGATTCTCCGGGGGCAAGCGATACTGATGAACGATTCAGTGATACGTTTCCTCCTTCCCCGTCGCTGATCCGTGACGCGTTCACCGTCAGCGAGAGCGTCTCGGTCTCGTTCCCGATGTTGGTGAGTTCGATGGTTTGGGACGCTGTCGTCAAGCCCTCCACTTGGCCGAAATCGGTCGTCGCGTTCCGGACGACGATGTCGGCCGAGAGTGCATCGAGGGCGTCGACTCGGCCGGCTCCTTGCGTGTACACGTCGTCCGAACCCAAGGGATGTGCGGTGGCCGTGATAACATTCTTTTCACGGACTGGCCCCCAGCCGTGCTTTTGCTCGAGCAACGCAGCGACCCCGCTGACGACCGGGGCCGCCATGCTGGTTCCGGAGAGGGAAACGTAGGCATCGTTCGGCCCGGTACAGTAGTCCTCGTACGAGCTTCCCTCGGCGCAGGCACTGACGACGTTCCGCCCCGGAGCGACGAGATCCGGCTTCACGTACTTACCATACGGTGTCGGACCCCTGGACGAGAATCCGGTGACGTCCCCGGTCTTGTCGCTCGCGCCCACCGTGATGGCGTTCTTCACGATTCCTGGCGACTGCATCGTTTCGTACTCGGACCCGCTATTCCCGGCTGCGACCACGACGGTGACGTCGTGGCGGACGGCGTAGTTCACTGCGTCCGTGTAGGGATCGTTCGATCGCTCGTACTTTGCATCCCCGCCGAGACTCATAGTGAGCACGTCGGCACCGTTGTCCACGGACCACCCCATCGCGTCGACGATGGTCGACGTGTATGCCCCGCCCTCGTCGAACACCTTCGCGTCGAAGAGCGAGGCGTTCGGTGCAACGCCCACGTAGGTGCCATTACTCGCGTTTCCGTCACCGGCCACGATGCCGGCGACATGGGTCCCGTGCCCGATTTTGTCCTCGGTTTCGTTCGGCGTTCCGTCGTCCGTGAAGTCCTCGTCGAGAACCACCCCGGATATATCGGGATGGGACTCATTGATGCCGGAATCAATGACGGAGACGTTCACACCCTGACCACTCACGTCGTACTGTTCACGTGCAGTCCCGACTCTGACGATGTCTTCGACATCGTCCAGTGCCAGACTGTACTTCACATCCAGATGCACCGAGGCTACCTCGTCACTCTGTGCGAAGTTTCGAGCAACTGTCTTGGTTTCTCTCTTGTCGACGCGAGCGGCGACCGCGGAGATCTCGGCCAGGGAACGCTGTTTCGACACCCCTACTGAGTCATCGAGCGGCTCAACGTGACCCGGTCGGGAACCATCGGCGGATTCCGCGTCCCCACGCGTTTCGACGATTACGGGGAGCGAGTCCGATTCCGAATCCGCAAGCCCCTGCTGGACGAGCAAGTCGATATTGAAAAGGCCACGATCGAACGTCTCGAAATCGACGTAAGCTGGATAAACGTACGTGGCTCGGTCCGTTTCGACGACCCGCATCGGGAGGTCCGCGTCGACCCGGTACTTCGTGTCCTCGGTCGTCTCCACGACCGTCACCGTTTGCCCCGTGATCAGCGTCACGTTTGTGCGGTCCAAGACGGTTGACCCAGTCCTGAGACCCCCGTCTCGTGGGTCCGGTTTTGAGGGACTCTCTGCAAGCGACGATACTGGCGCATCGACCTCGGGTGCCCCATCGGGAGCCTTGGATGCTCCGGTGGAAACTGCCGTGCCCGGAATCCCCGCAGCCGCGAGCAACAGAAGAACGGTGACCACTGTGAGGACCCGTAACTGGATGGATCCGCCAGGGTCACCGTGGCTGAGGGTGAGAACGTCGCCCATCGGTGAGACCGGTGACGAAAGTCCGGCAAATAAATTTCACCGGGCATTTCCTAGATTTGAAAATTGGTGTACAGAAGACATAGACCGGAACGGAGATGTCCCGTGACACGTTGAGGGTCTCTGGACCCAGTTTCGACCGGGGAGGTCCAGAATGATGATAAGGCAATTACCCCCGCCGGGACTGAACCCGCCTATGACGATCTTGGTGGAGACGAGAGCCCTTCTCGAAACGGGGACAGTCTGTGACAACTGTCTCGGCCGCCCGTTCGCCGCTCGCTCGTTTGGCCTGTCAAACGCCGAACGGGGTCGGGGACTCCGAACGACGATCGCGCTTGCCGACGACGAGGACTTCACACCCCCGGATCCGAACGACTGCTGGGTCTGTGAAGGGATCTGTGACCGATTCGATACCCTCGCCGCCCGCGCGATACGGGAAATCGAGGGTTACGAGTTCGTGACTTACCAGGTCGGAACCCGGACCCCCCCGCTGCTGGAGGAGAACGAGCGGCTGTTTCGGGAAGAGGCTGGCCTCGATCCCGACGCCGGAGAACGACTGAAGAAGGAGATCAATCGTGAAGTCGGAAAACGGATCGGCCGGAGGACCGGCACCGAAGTCGACTTCGACCGACCCGACGTACAATTCCTCATCGAGTTGGAAGCTGAGGAGGTAGAGGCCACCGTCAACTCGTCGTTCGTTTACGGTCGGTATCGGAAACTGGAGCGTGGTATCCCACAGACAGAATGGCCCTGCTCCGACTGCAATGGGTCGGGCCGACGGGGGGCGAAGGCTTGCCCGACCTGTGAGGGTTCGGGCTATCGGTACGACCGTAGCGTCGAGCAGTTGGTAGCTCCAGTCATCGAGGACGTGATGCGAGGCACCGACGCGACGTTTCATGGAGCGGGACGCGAGGACGTGGACGCTCGCATGCTCGGGACGGGGCGGCCGTTTGTCGTCGAAATCGACGAGCCTCGCCGTCGGACCGTCGACGTCGACCGCCTCGAAGAGGACATCAACGCCTTCGCGGACGGAGCTGTCGAGGTTGAGGGCTTACGTCTCGCCAGCTACGAGATGGTCGAACGGGTCAAACGGCTTGAGGCGAGCAAGCGGTACCGTGTCGAGGTCCAGTTCGGGACGGAGATAGATGCCGCTGAACTAAAAAACGCACTTGAAACTCTGGAGGGTGCGCTGATCGAACAGTATACTCCGCGCAGAGTCGACCATCGACGAGCGGCAAAAACCCGTGCCCGACGCGTCTACGAGACGTCAGGCTCTCTCGTGGGGCCACGGTCGGCGAGGATTGAAGTCCACGGTCAAGGGGGGCTGTACGTGAAAGAGCTCATATCGGGTGACGAGGGCCGAACTGACCCGAGCCTCGCGGGCTTGCTCGATGTTGACGCCGAAGTAACCGGGTTGGATGTACTGGCGGTTGAGGCAGAGGAAGGGTCGTTCGAAGATACCGCATATCTCCGTACCGAACCGGAGGCAAACTCGCCCGAGTCGACTGACACGACCGACTCCGACTGACGACGATGACGCTCGAGCGACTTTGTCTGGGTTCCGCCACCCAGAACCACTTATCTGACGGAACGTAAGGATCGTTTGGGACTCGCTGGGTATTCGTCCATTCTCATCCAGCCCAAGCAAATCGTTAACATGCCTCGGGCACATCATTCGTGTGGCCCGTCATGTGTCACCACTATGAGTCAGCCTTGGACTGGGAGACGCTTCGTGAGGAAATCAAGGACGAAACAGAGGAAACCGAGGAGGCGGACGACCTAGTTGAGGTTCGTCCGGCTACTGCCGACGACTGAGTCGCCATCGGTCCGGTGCGATCTTCCTTGACCGGAACCAGTTAGTGGACGCCCGGCTAGGTTCGCGGTGTGCGCTTGGGAGCCGACGAAGCTGGAAAGGGCCCAGCGATCGGTCCGATGGTTGTTGCTGCTGTCCGGGCAGAACTGTCGGCTCTTCCCGACGAGATAGATGATTCAAAACGGCTGTCGGAATCCCGGCGCCGGGAACTCGCGGATCTGATCCGAAAACGTGCGGACATATCTGTCGGTACTGCAGTCATCACTGCTGGACGAATCGATGAGGACGAATCGAACATGAACACCCTGACCGTCGACGGTCAGGCCGAAGCACTCGCCGCGGTGGCGGTTGACGGGGATCGAGCTGTCGTCGATGCGAGCGACGTCGACGCGGAGAGGTTCGAGCGACGCGTTCACCGGGCAGTAGCCGAGTGCGGGCCGCAGATCGAGATCCACGCTGAACACGGGGCCGACGCTTCCGACCCCGCAGTGGCTGCAGCCAGCATCATCGCGAAAGTCGAGCGAGACCGCAGGATGGCTGTGATCGACGCCAGATACGATGAAGCTGTCGGCAGTGGCTATCCCTCGGACCCGGTAACCCGGGAGTTCTTGCAGACCTACGTCCACGAGCATGGCGTGCTCCCCGACGAAGCCCGAGCCTCCTGGGCGACCTGTCGGGAGGCACTTACCGCTGCCCATCAGTCCGAGCTCCACGAGTTCTGATCGGTGCGTGGATTCGGGAGTCTCGTCCCCCGCTTTCTCCCCGTCCCGGTCTCTGGATCACCGATGACGAAAGCGAAGAGCCGCAGAGACGACGTCGTCGATCGGTTCACCACGCTCATTCGCCAGCGCGCGCAACCGACGGTACTCTTCGTCGGTAAACGCCACCGTTACTTCCGCGGGCATGGGGGTGAAAATGAGGGCGTGGGTCCTCAAAGCGTTTGTGGGAAACGCAAGACGGACGTCCGCCACACGGCGTCGGATAACGGTCCTGGGGCACGACTCGACGCAGGGCCTATCGATATCCAGATCGTTCTCGCCCTCTCATCCCTCCGGTCACCAATGGCGAATGCTCGGCGCCCCCTTCTTGTTGGTTATTTTTCGGTGAGGAGTGCTCGGAGAATATCGCCGTATGCCGGTCGGGTTATGAGAACGCCCACAAGGACGCCGATGATCGTGAAGATAGCGAATCCCTGGAGGTCTCCCAATGACAACACGGCTAGGGGAGACATCGCGATGATCGTCGTGGCGGCAGCGGCCCCGATGACCCAGAACGCCTTCCGGAATCGGGACTGGAACACGCGTCGAGAGTTGACCTCCCCCTGGCTCATCACTTCGTCGGCAATGATGATGAGGTCGTCCACACCAGTCCCGATCACGGCGAGGAATCCGGCGATCACCGCCAGATCAAGGGGGTACTGAACGAAGGCAGCAAACCCGAGCATCGCATACACCTCTGACAGAGCCGTGAGGATCATGGGTAGTGCGACTCGCGTCTCGCCGTATCTGAAGAACACGACCCCGCTCACGGCAAACACGGCGATGATTCCAGTGATGAGGGAGTTTTGCCGGAACCCTTCGCCTTGAGCGGGCGAAACGAATGAGGAGGTCCCCTCGCCGCCCGCACCCACGTCCAGCGGCGCTGGGAGCGCTCCAGCCCGCAGGTTCACTGCAACATCCTGCGCGTCGGAGAAGTTCCGTGTGGTGAGTACGAATTGCGGGTCCTCCGCCCATTCACCCGCCTGCATATCGGCTGCGAGGTCCGGATCCATGCCGAAGGATGATACCACTTCATCGTCGACGACGATCAGAATACAAGGGTCCGTACTGTTTCGGGCTTCCTCGTACCGACACACCGATCCGCCTTGGCTCGCAACGCCGGTCTCAACGAACGCCTGTTGGATCCGCTCTGCCTCGTCCGGAGCGATAGCCACCGGGACGTGCGGACCGATGCGCTCGGTTGCCTGCTGAGCGGTACCAATCCGCTGGAAGTCGTCACGCGTGATCACGCCTTCCCGCGTCCGGTACTCCCGGCTGCCGTTCGCTTCGACTGGGTAGTAAACGTCGACCCGGACGCTTCCCCGAGAGCTCACGAGATCGAGGACTTCGGACCGATCCCGGTTCGGGACCTCGATCAGGATGAATCGGTCACCGGCAGCGGTCGTCACCTGCTGGACGCTCCCGCCTGAGAGCCCTGCCTCGTTGATCTTCGACCGAAGGACCCGAACGGTCTCCTCCCGAGTCGTTGCCGTGACCCCATCACGGACCCGATCGTAGTCGTAGCCGGCGGCATCGAGTGCCGCTTCGAGTTCATCCTGCGACACGTTTTCGACGGTCACTTCGACGGTTCCGGTAGCGTTCTCGCCGGCGCCCTGCTGAACCCGAGCTGTCAGGTCGGTCGCTGAAGCGGTCTCGAGTTCAGCTGCGACGTTCTGTTCGACGGTTGCGGGATCGTCGCCGCTGAACGCAACGGCTTCAGCGGTGATCCCCACGAGGGGTGCCCGGACGCGTGTTCCCCCCGATAGCTCCAGCCCGTACCGGAGGTTCGTGACACGCTCTTGTGCGGCCGCCTCCTCCGCTGTCGAGCCACCGATATCGGGGGCAAACAGGAAAATCGACGAGATTACGAGTACAACGACGAGGAGTCCGATTCGCCAGTTCTCGCGAACGGTACCAAGCATCTACCGAGCCACCCCTTCGTATTTGTACCACCGGAGCAGGCTGAGATTGAGCATATAGGTGTTCATCAGATCCGCGGAGAGCCCGAACACGAGCACGATCCCGATCGATGTCAGTAGCTGGATCCCGAACAGGAATGCGACCACCGTCATCACCACCATTGCCGATAGCGACGTCAGGGTCATGGTCACACCCGTTCGCATCGCACGGTACGTCGACTCGTAGAAGTCGCCCGATCGACGGAGGATGTGGTTGTTCAGCAGGATATCGGAGTCGACGGAATACCCGATGAGCATGAGGAGTGCGGCCACCGTTCCGAGAGTCAGTTCGATTCCGAAGATGTTCATGAGCGCGACCGGAATCACGATATCGGAGAAAGCGGAGACGACGACCGCGATCGACGGAACAAACGTCCGGAATAGGATGAATACAAGTACGCTCATTCCGACGAACGCGACCCCGACTCCGCCGAGGGCTAACACCTGACTCTCCTGTCCAAAGCTCTCGGACACGGAGTCGATCGATCGTACCTCGAACCCAGCAGCTTCTGCCTCCTGCTCCAGTTGTGTCGTGCTGACATCGTCTTGACGAAACGTCACGATGTACGCGTTCGAATCAGGCACGTTCCGGATCGTCGCCGGTTCGGCGGAGAAGGCCTCAGCGATCTCTGTCCTGGCTTCCTCCGGCGGGGCATCGATTCCGAGCCGGAGTTCCGTTCCGCCGGTGAATGCAACGCCCTGTTCGACCGGTGTCCCGGTCGTGGCGAACGTGGCACCGATGACGAGAAGCGCCACCAGAAGAACCGCGAGCGGAACCGCCGCGAGTTGCCGGTTCGAGTACCGAGTGTAATCCACCTCCGGTACTTCGAAACGCGCCCGAGCCATGCACGCTCGTCCCTCCCCGGTCCGAATAAGCCTTCTCGTTTCATCGCTCATCGGCCAACGGCTCGCGTTCACGCCCACGGGCGATGTAGCTCCGTTTCACACGAGCGATACTTCAATAGGCGTGGCGCTCGAAGTTCATCCCATGAGTTCCGATATCGCGGCCGCCGAGACCGAGAAGAGTATTTCCCAGGTTGTCCTTTCATTCCCGGACGAGCTCTCCGACTGGGGGCGAGATCAAATCGCGACCGACCGCTATCGCGGTTACCTGCGCCGGGTCCTGGAAACGCCGTCAGTAGGCGACGAGTTCGAGGAGTTCGTTGATGTCGGATGCTGCGGAAACACGCTCGATGTGACGTTCCGGATCGAGGAGGTCCGGGACGGCACTCGAGTGACCGATGATACGGCAATCGAGCTCGTTGAGCGATCCGGCACAGTTGAAGGTGGGTGGCGCGTCCAGAGCGCCGCAGCCCCCGAGTAAGGTCTGTTTTCCCGGAAGGCTTGGATCGGAGGTGAAACTCAGCCCGGTCTCGCGTCGTCCGGTTATGCCACTGCCTCGATGGCCTCCACGAGCACCGACGCTCCGATATCGATCTCTCGCTCGGTAACGTCGAGAGGGGGCAACACTCGAAGGGTACGGTAGCCACACGCCAAGAGCAGCAGCCCTCGCTTCAGCGCCGCTCTCAGCACTTCCTCGCGTAACTGTTTCGTCTCCAAATCGAGTGCGAGCATCAGCCCCTTCCCCCGAATATCGGTAACACTTTCCAGTTCGTGGTCCCGAAGGGTCTCCTTGAACTGTCGCCCTCGTGCAGTCGCGTTCGCGAGCAGATCATGTTCCTGGATCGCTTCGATCGTCAGGTTCCCCTGGAGTGCGGAGAGAACATCACCTGCACCCCAGGTCGAGGACAGTCGAGAGCGTTCGTCGGGGAAGAGTTCTCCACGTCCGACAGTCGCCCCCACACGGAGCCCTTTGGCCGAAGTGAGGACGTCCGGCTCGATGGCGTAGTGGTCGGCTCCCCACCATTTACCGGTCCGTCCCAATCCCGATTGAATCTCGTCGGCGACCAGATTCAGGTCGTGTTCATCAACGAGTGACGCGAGCTCGTCGGTGAACGCGTCGCTCGGGAACTGATACCCCCCCTCACCTTGGATGGGTTCCAGAATCACGTATGACAGTTCGTCCGGATCGATGTGCCCTTGATCGGGATCGAGCTTCTCTCGCAGGAGGGACGTATCGCCTCCCTCGGTGAAGAACCCACACGAGCACGTCTCGGGCGTACAGCCGCGGTCGGCACAAAAAGGCAGATCATGCACCCCGGGTATCTCTGGAAATCCGCGTCGGTAAACTGCCTTCGAGCGATTCAGGGAGAGCGTTCCGAGAGTTCGTCCGTGAAACGCCCCGTCGAAACAGACCCCGTACTTGCCGCCCCCGGTCGAGTCGTAGCAGATCTTGATCGCGTTCTCCACCGCCTCGGCCCCTGAATTCGAGAGGAATACGGTATCCATCCCGTAGTGATCCGTTAGCTCCGTGAGTGTATACATGAGGTCCGCGGGCCCAGGAAATTCCGACTCGCCGGGATCATCCCCGTCCGAGACGTAGAAATCCTGTCCCGCGATCTTGGTCGGGTCGGTGAGGTCGAACTCCCGGAGTCGGTCCATCACCTTCGGATTGTTGTAACCGAGCGGCGCTGCCGCGACATGGCACGTAAAATCGAGAAGGACGTTCCCGTCGACGTCGGTACAGAACGGCCCTTCAGCGGGCTCCGAGAGATCCCAAACGAAATCGTACACGTACGTGGATGTTGCCGCGACGTCGCGGTGATACTGAGCCCACTCCCGAGCGCGCTCCCCAGGCATCTCCTGTACGGCCGGTCGAGCGGTCTCCCGGTCCATATTCCAGACATCCGAGGCACGGGTATAAATTCGAGGGCACCGGCCGAGCACGGAGGGTGAATGGGGTTTCCGGCCTCGGGTCGGGTGTCCGAGTCACCCGAGCGCCGCGGCAAGGACCGTAGCGGCAAGTGCGGCCACCAGCAGTCCGACGCTGTATCCCGCGACCCGCCGACCGAAGGCCCGTGGCCCGGCTATAGCCAATCCAGCTTTCACCGCGATGCTCGCTGCGGTTGCCAGTAGGATCGCCACGACGGCGGCGTTAGCACCGATCGTCCCGCCCCGGTACAGGAGAACTGCAGAGGTGGTCGCGCCAGCCGACGAAACCAGTCCCGATGCGAGCGCGCTCAGGTACAGCCCTGCAGTCCCGTACTCTGCCTGTGCAAGACCGCTGACCGCAAGGATGACCAGAAACGCTACGCCGAACGCGAGCGCGTTCCGGAGAGAGAACGGCGACTCGAGTTGTAGATCCACCTCCGCATGCCAGTCCGCAGTCGTTGCAGCGATGGCCACGCTCCCAACGACGACAAGCCCCAGCGGGATGACGGCTCCTATCAGGACCCGTCCCGGGGACGTAACGGTGAACGCGAGCGCGATGAAGAGGTTCCGGAGTGCCATCGCAGCGTCCGCGAGCAGGACCGCGGCGGCAGCGTACTTTACCGACTCGGCGCGTTCCGAGACGTGGTCGATCATCGTCCCCACGACTGCGGTCGAAGAGGCTAACCCGCCGAGGAAGCCAGTCACGGCGATTCCCCGACCACCGTACGTCCGGACGAGTACGTAGTTCGCCATCCCGATCCCGGCGACAGTAACGACCATGAGCCAGGCGACTCGGGGTTCCAACGGAACGCCTAACACGGTCCGGCGCCCCGCCGGTAGCAGCGGATACACGACGAATGCCAACACCGCGAACTCGGTCGCCGATCGGAGCTCTGCCCGCGACAGGTCGCCTGCGAACGAATGGAGTTCCCGCTTGAGAACGAGCAGTACTGAGGAGACGACTGCGACCGTGACCCCTTCGAAGACGAAGCCGGCGGCAACGAGTACTCCGACCCCGTAGGCTGCCAGCATCGATACCGATGTCGTCAACGAGAGTGATGACCCCTCCTCAGTCTGAAGTCCCCGGACAGCGAGCAACACTCCTTGGACAACGACCAGGAGTCCCCCGATTGAGGCCAGTGCAACTCCGATCTGTCCCTGACTGTCGGCCACGAGCGTAAAGACGGCCCCGACAAGCGCTATCAGAGAGAACGTTCGAATCCCGGCCGACTTTTCAGACCACTCGCGCTCCAGCCCGAGAAACAGTCCCAACATGGCCGCCAGAACCAGCCGGACCACGGGCTCGGAGAGGGGGGCGACGACGAGGGTGTCAGCCTGCAACAGCCTCATCTCCATAGTATATATACTGCTAAATAGAGATATTTAAAACCGGCGGCCCGGGACCTCCCAACCCCCCGCGGGGGTGGACTACTAATACTTTTACCCGCGCCCGCCCGGGGGCATATATGGCCCTCCTCGGCGAATCCCCGGTTGACCGCTCTCGGGCCGCCTGGTGGGTCGGCGGCCTCGCGCTCGGAACGGTCGTCGTCTATGTCCTCCACTCTTTCATTGGAACCTTCGTGCTCGGGGCGTTCCTCTACTATGCCACGCGACCGATTCACCGCCGGGTTCAGCGGAAGGTCGACAACCGGAGTCTCGCTGCCGGTATCGCCCTGGTTGTCCTAGCGCTGCCGGCACTCGCCCTCGCCGCCTACGCGCTGGTTATCGTCATCCAAGAGCTCAGGCAGTTGGATCTGACCATCGCGGAGTCCTTCGATCTCACACAGTACCCGGGTATCGACGCGGAGCTCGTGCGAATGCTTTCCGACCCCACGAGGTTAGCCACACTCGACTTCAGTCGGTACATTACAGCTGATACCATTCGTTCGGCCCTGGGGTCGGTCGGGTCCCTCGGTGAGGTCCTCGCAGTGTTCGGTGTCGGGATCGTCCACCTGTTCGTGGTGCTCGCGCTCGCTTTTTATCTCCTCCGTGATGACCACAAGCTCGCCAGATGGGGACGGAGTCGCTTCGGCAGCGAGGGTGGGATATTCGAGGCCTACGCGGTGGCAGTCGACGCGGACTTCAAAGCAGTCTTTTTCGGAAACATCCTCAATGCCGTCCTCACTGGGACGATCGCCGTGGTCGCATTCACGGCACTGAACGCCATCGCACCGTCGGGGACCCGAATCCCGGCTGCCGCACTAATTGGGCTGCTTGCGGGTGTTGCAAGCTTGATTCCGGTTGTTGGAATGAAACTCATCTACATACCCGTGGCGGGTCTGATGACCGTTCAGGCGATCGTCACCGATGCGACCGGGACGCTCTGGTTCGTCTTGGCCTTTGCCCTGGTGTCGTTCGTCGTGGTCGATACGATCCCCGACCTGGTGCTGCGACCGTACGTCTCCGGCCGGTCACTTCACGTCGGAACCCTGATGCTTGCCTACACGCTTGGCCCGCTCCTATTCGGCTGGTATGGACTGTTCCTGATGCCGATGTTGCTGATCCTCGTAGTCCATTTCGCCCGTCTCGTCCTCCCTGAACTCCTTGGCACCCGGTCGGTACGTCCATACGCGGTCGATCCACCATACTATGTGGGGGAATCGACCAGCGGAAGTCCGGGAACAGTCCCCGACTCCGACTCGGACCCGGCGGTCGGGTCCGCGGAGAACTGACCCCTGTTACGCTTCGGCGCCCTGATCCGCCCCGACATCAACGTACTGGCCCTCCCACTCGGAGCGTGCCTCGATCTCGCGACGTCCCCGCCGGGTCAACGTGTAATAGTTCGTCCGACGGTCTCGTTGTCCTTTTTCGACAAGCCCCTTGTCAACGAGCGTATCGAGGTTCGGATAGAGTCGACCATGGTGAATCTCTTTCTCGTAGTACTCCTCGAGTTCCTCTTTGATCGCTAGTCCGTGAGGTTCCTCCAGGCCCGCGATGACGTACAACAAGTCACGCTGGAATCCTGTTAGGTCGTACATCGGTAATATCTATCATGAGCTTATTGTTGAGCAAAAATAAACATTTCGGCGACAGGTCGGTTTCGTGGTCTGAGTCGGCCTCTAAATGGTGTTATCGGTCGTTGTGTGTTGGTATAAATATTGACAATATCTCCGCGGCAGATGTATTTGTAACTGTATATGATGCCTCCATGAGGTCGCTTGAATGACACGTAGAAGCCCAATCCGATCCCTGCCCGCTTCCTATCCCCGTGCGGTTACCCGATTGTCGGAATGAGCGGACACGCGACAGAGGTCCGATGGTTCTGACGGCACTAGGAACTTGGACGTTCGAAAGTGAAAGGAAGCGAACCCGCGCAACCGCGCGGGTTGCCGCCCTGAGTTGGTCCCCGCTGACGCTTCGGCCCTCCAAGCGAAGCGTCGCCAGCAGGTATCGGCGGATACGACTTAAATGTACTGAGTCACCCGAAAGGACAGAATATAATCGCCCCACGACCCCGGGTCGCAGGCTTCGTCGGGATATCGATCAGATGTGTTCCTCCTCAAGAACCCATCCCAAAGCCCGCTTGTAATGGGTGAACATCTTGCGAACCCCCTCGTGACGCATGTCATCGTCCTCCAGCTGCTCTCGTAGGAACTCGTACTGCTCGCGAATCTCCGCTTCGTCACGCATGGCTGTCCCTACGTGGCTCACTGGTTTGAAACGACCGGCCGTTTCACCCCGGTACGATTACGCCGCCGGTTCGTACCGCGCTGGTCCTCGTGCTGCTGCTGTTTGTAGTGGGCTCGGCTGTCTGCTCCGAGAGGAAACTCTCGTAGTCGTCACCCGGCACGACGATGACTTTGAACAGCATCTGGGAGTGACTGACCCCGCAGTATTCCGCACAGTAGCCTTGATACGTACCGGGTTCCAGCGGGGTCGTCCGAATCGTGTTTCGCTGTCCCGGGATCGCGTCTTGCTTCAGGCCGAGCTTCGGAACGTGGAACGCGTGGATGACATCCTCGGAGGTGATGCTGAAGTACACCGGACGGTCCGTCGGAACAACGATCACGGGCCCGGCTGCCTCAGTCACCGACGTATCACTCCCTTGGAGGTTCGTGATATTCTGGTTCGGGTAATTCATTTCCCACCCCCACTGGTAGGCGATCACCTCGACTTCGACGGCCTCACCCTCCGGCGCGGGCTCCGCGCTGGTGTAGGTGACGTCTTCGTTCGCCAGCACTCCGTACGAGGCGACACCGACGAAAAGCAAGATGACGGCCGTGGCGATCGTCCATGTGATCTCCAGCCGACGGTTCTCCTTCGTCGGTTCGGGCTCGTCGTTGTCCTTGTACTTCACCACGGTGTAAATGAGGATCCCCTCTACCAGCAGCGTGATGGGAATGGCGATGATTAGCAGTCGCTCGTTCAGACTGTTGATCAGTCCTGAAGTGGTTGATGTTTGAGCGGCGGCCGGCATAGCCACGAGTGCAATCCCGGTTATAGCGAAGAGAAGGCATGTCCCGAGACGCGTTCGCTTCATCACGCCGTCGCTTGGATACTGCCGCGTAAATACCTGCTGTTGTGGGGGCAGGGTCGACAAAGCGCGGGGCATATATGCCCTGGGACGCAACTTCCAGGCCGATGGACCGACGGCTCCTCCCTTCTCGGTTCCCGGCACTACTCGCCACAGCGACCATGGGCGTGTATCTGCTGGTCATCGTTGGGGCAACGACAGCCGTGATGGACGGGGCCGCGGCCTGTGCCGCCTGGCCGGGATGTGGCGAGGCATTCGGTGCTCCGAGTTCGCGTGCAGGCTGGATCGCTCTCGGTCACCGCGCTACCGCGCTGGCAGTCGGTCTGCTGCTTGCAGCGACGGTCGGAGCCGCGATCCGAGCGCGTCCGACTCGACGTGTCGGTTTCGCCGTCGCTACAGCTGCTCTCCTCTATCCGCTCCAGGCATTCGTCGGAGCCGCCGTCGCTGCCTCAGCCGATCGGCCTCCGCTCCGGAGGCTGAGTCTCGCGCCTGACCTAGTTGTGAGCCTCTCCGAGATACACCTTGTCACCGGACTCGCCATTTTCGGGAGCCTGCTGGCTGCACTAGCTTGGACGCTCGAATCCGAAACTGGGGAGACCACCGACTCGTCCGCGGGGCAGGAGGGGACCATGTCGTCGAGCGGACCGACAACGGCTCCTGAAGATCTCTCTCATCGCGAAGAATCCGGCTCCTTGATCGCTCGGGGACGACAGACGCTCATGGCATATTTCCGGCTGATGAAACCACGATTGATGTGGTTACTCTCTCTCGTCGCGGCGGCGGCGATGGCGCTGGCCGGAGGGCCGAATTTCACGCCGCGTGTCGTCGGCCTGACCCTTGTGGGAGGTTCGCTCGCGATTGGCGCTTCAGGAACTTTCAATCATGTCCTTGAGCGGGACGTCGACCGTCGAATGAACCGGACGAGCGATCGGCCACTCGCAGTCGATCAAGTTTCCGTCCGGAATGCGACTGTTTTCGGCTTTGTTCTCGCGGCGGCAGCGCTGGGCTTGTTCGCGTCTATCAACCTCCTTACAGCAGGGCTCGGGCTGGTTGCCATCGTCTTTTACAGCCTGATTTACACCCTCGTTTTGAAACCACACACTGTCCAGAACACCGTCATCGGAGGGGCTGCGGGAGCACTCCCGGCACTCATCGGCTGGGCGGCCGTTACCGGAACGATCGGGTTCGGTGGTCTAGCCCTTGCACTCCTCGTATTCCTGTGGACGCCCGCCCATTTTTACAACCTCGCGCTCGCCTACCGGGACGACTACGAACGCGCCGGGTTCCCGATGATGCCGGTCATACGGGGGGAAACGGCGACCCGTCGGCACGTGTTGTGGTATCTCGGTGCGACCCTGGCCGCGACCGCCATCCTTGCCTCATCCTCCGCCCTCGACTGGTTGTTCGCGCTTACCGGTGTCGCGGTCGGGGCGGTCTTCCTCTGGGCTGTCGTCCGGCTCCACTACGAACAGACCACACAGGCAGCGTTCCGTGCCTTTCATGCCTCAAACGCGTACTTGGGAGCCGTGTTGCTCGCCATCGTTTTCGACACACTGGCGGTCTGATCCCAGACTCTGTCTGGACGTCCTGCCGGCCCCGACAGGTCTCCCTGGGCAAGGCCGCGCCTGCCAGCGTCGCAGGAAGGCTTCGGGTTCAGTGGCAATCGCCCCACGGCGCCCCCCGGGATGCACGTCCGCTCACATCTGGTATCGACGTTCGTCGTCGCGTTGTCCGTACTGGCCGCCCCCGGTCATTTCGTCGTACGTCATCCCGGATAGGTACTCGTCGTACGTGACGTCGAACTGCCGCCGAAGATGAAAGTCGAGATCGCCCGTATCGACCGTCGAGCGGAACAGCGTATGGATCCCGCGGCGCACCAATTCGTCAGGGGCACTGTCGAGCGCTGCCAACAGTACCGCGAGCTCGTTCCGTGACTGCCGGTCGAGATCGAGCTCAATACTGTCATCGAGGTTTGCGTATTCCGTTCGTATTTCGTCATCGAGGTCGTCGAGTCCCATACAGCTTGACGAACCGGGACCGGCATACTCGTTTCGCTCGAGTCAGTGTTTCCTCGGGGTGACGAGCCAGCCGAACAGGGAGGTGAAGCCGGCGACGAGACAGAGCCCGACGAATCCCAGCGTACGGAAAGCGATGACTGCCGGAATGACAGCGAGTGCACCGACGGATAGACCCCGGATTACCGGAAGGACTGAATCGGAGGGCACGGACGACCGTCAGCGACGGGGAGAAGTAAGCCTTCGGTACTCGTCCCGATGGCGGGAAACGCCATCGCTTTGACAATCCCCACCGAAGCGAGGGCTGAATGAGTGACACCCTCCCAGAAGACCTCAAGGCGACTCGGGAGGCGCTCGTGGAGTGGTACGAGACGGACCACCGCGCGTTCCCCTGGCGCGAGACGACCGATCCGTATCAGATCCTCGTTTCGGAAGTCATGAGTCAACAGACTCAGTTGAACCGGGTCGTCGATGCTTACGAAGACTTCATCGGACGCTGGCCGACGCCAGAGTCGCTCGCAGACGCTGATAGAGCGGCCGTAGTGGCCTTCTGGTCCGACCACGCCCTCGGCTACAACAACCGTGCCCGGTATCTCCACGAGGCAGCCCGCCAGATCGTCGAGGAGTATGACGGGGTCTTTCCGAGGGAGCCGGAGACGCTGGAGGAGTTGATGGGTGTCGGTCCGTATACCGCCAACGCGGTCGCCTCCTTTGCGTTCAACTCCGGCGAAGCCGTCGTGGATACCAACGTCAGGCGCGTCCTGTATCGGGCATTCGGCGTCCCCGACGACGATGACGCGTTCGAAACCGCGGCGGCAACACTGATGCCTGCGGGCGAATCCCGGGTCTGGAACAACGCGATCATGGAACTGGGAGGGGTCGCCTGTACGCCGACGCCCGACTGTGACGGGGCTGCCTGCCCGTGGCGCCGCTGGTGTCAGGCGTACGAAACCGGCGATTTCACTGCTCCAGATGTCCCGTCCCAGCCAGAGTTCGAGGGGTCGCGCCGCCAGTTTCGGGGCCGAGTGGTTCGTGTCCTGGGAGAATACGGAGAACTACCACTCGACGACCTCGGACCGAGAGTCCGGGTCGATTACGGCGGTGACCATGGACGGGAATGGCTTCGCGAACTCCTCACCGACCTTGCCGCCGACGGCTTGGTCGAGGTCGAGGAGGGCGACGGCGAAGGAGAGACTGTCGTTCGGTTAGCACAGTAACCTGCGGGCCTCAAAAAGGAGTCCAAACGCCGCTCGTCACGCACTCATCGCGGACTCCTCTTCCAGGGTTATGCGTGTGACGTCGATTATCCGCTCGTCTTGGAGCAGCTGCTCCACTGCGGCCTCCGGGACCGGGTCGTCGAGGTTGTAGACTGTCAGCGCTTCCCCGCCGATTGTCCCCCGGCCGTTGAACATTCCGGCGATATTCACTCCTGCGTCCCCGAGTACCGTCCCGATGAGCCCGATTACGCCTGGTTCGTCTCGGTTCCGGGCAATGAGCATCTGTCCGTACGGCCTGGCGTCGACCCGGTACCCGTCGATCCGCACGACTCGAGGATCTTCGCCCGCAAACAATGTACCGCTGACTGACAGTTCCTGATCACTGTCACGGACCGTGACTGTGACCAGGCTCTGAAAGTCCTCCGCCTGACGGGTTCGGCTTTCGGTCACCTCGACGCCCCGGTCAGCCGCGAGCTGAGGTGCATTCACTGCGTTGACTTCGTACTCCAAGGGGGAAAACACCCCCTTCAGGGCTGACGCGGTGACCAGTTCTACGTCCTCCTCGGCCACTTCGCCCTGGTAATGTACTTCGACCGCGGACAGCCGTTCGCCGAACAATTGGATGGCGATTCGTCCGGCGGTTTCGGCAATATCCAGATACGGTTCGATTCGGGGAAACGCCGATTCGTCGACGCTCGGGGCGTTGAGCGCGTTGGCGACCGGTTCGCCCTCGAAGGCCGCCCGAACAGCCTGTGCGGCGTCGAGCGCAACGTTCTCCTGTGCGGCTTCCGTGCTCGCTCCAAGATGGGGTGTGACGATGACGTCGTCAACCTCCAGCAGGGGGGAGTCGGGGGAAAGCGGCTCCTGTTTGAACACGTCCAGGGCCGCCCCCTGGACCGGCCCGTCAGCGACCGCCGCGGCGAGTGCTTCCTCATCGACGATCCCACCGCGGGCACAGTTGATCAGGTATCCCTCGCCCAGAGTCCGGAGCTCCGTGGGACCGATCATCCCTTCCGTCTCCGGGAGTAACGGGGTATGAATCGTCAGGAACTCTGCCCGTTCCAAGCAGTCATCGAGGTCGTCGACCAAGTCGGCCCCGAGCTGTGCTGCCCGTTCCTCGTTGATATATGGATCATAGACGACGAGGTTCATACCGAGACCGTCCAGTCGCTTGGCTACTTCCCGACCGACTCGACCGAGTCCGACGACACCGAGCGTCTTGTCCTTCAGTTCGCGTCCGAGATAGTCGCTCTTAGCCCAGTCGCCGCCCTTTAGCCGGACGTGCGCCTGTGGAATCGACCGTGCCACTGCGAACGTCATCGCCACCGTGTGTTCGGCGGCAGCCCGCACGTTGCCTTCGGGGGCGTTGGCGACGACCACGCCGTGTTCGGTCGCCGCGTCGATGTCGATGTTGTCGACCCCGATTCCGGCCCGTGCCACGATGACGAGCTCCGCCGCCGCCCGGAATACTGACGCGGTGACGTCCGTCCCGGAGCGGACGATCAGCGCGTGGACGTCCCTGACGGCATTGAGTAGTTCCTCGCCAGCGAGATCGTAGCCCGTCTCTACCTCGTGCCCGGCGTCTTCCAAGAGCTCGATCCCAACGTCATCGATGGGATCGGTAACGAGTACCTTCACAGCTCCGGAGAACTCCGGGACGGCGTTAAGCGTTTCCACACCGGCGAGGTCCGCCCGTCAGCGACGGCTGTCGAGGAACGAATTCAAACCGGTGTATACCCTGGGATCACCATGGACCACCTGGTTGCGTTCGATTTCGACGGGACACTTTCTGACTCGGAGATGACCGTCCTCCTCGGGGCCCAGTTCGGTGTCGCAGACAGGATACGACGGGTCACCGAACGTGCCATGAACGACGAAATTGGATACGCGGAGAGCCTTCGGGAGCGGGCGAGTCTGCTTGAGGGTCTCCCCGAGAGTGACGCCGAAACGGCGTATTCGGAGGTCCGTTTGCGCCCCGGCGCGGCAGAGATCATCGGTCGTCTCCGGGCTGCTGGCACGGTTGTGGCAATACTTACTGGGGGGTTCGAGCGGGGTGTCGAACACGCCCTCGAAGAGGCGGATGTCACCGTCGACGCGATCGTTGCAAACCGGCTACCGGTCCAGGATGGCCAGCTCCGTGGAACGGTTGACGGACCATTGGTGGAAGGTACGAAAGATACTGCGCTCGCTCGGCTCGTCGCCGACGAGCAAATCCCGCTCGAACGGACGACTGCGGTCGGGGATGGAGCAAACGACCTTCCGATGCTTGAGGCGGCGGGACTCGCGGTCGGGTACGCCCCGAACCCTGCCGTCGAACCGGCAGCCGACGTTGTCGTGACCTCGATGACGGAACTGATGAGTGTCCTCGAACGACACGACGTACCGATGGCCTGAACCCGGAGCTATTCACCTCACAAAGTCAGCGCCCCTGGAACCCCTTGTCAGCGGTCGACCGGTCGACTCAGGGACGACCGGGTGGAACAAGCGGTGACCCTGTCGATCATTCGAGCCGAGCCTCGGCGGCCTCGACGCCGGTCGCGACGTCGAGTTCGACTCCAACGTCCCGCATCGCTTCGCCGACGACCCGAACGCCACGGACGATCTGTTCCGGTGCTAGGGACCCCATATTTGAGACGCGGAAGATGTCGCCTCCGAGATGGGCCTGCCCCCCTGAGATCGAGACGTTCCGCTCTGCGACGGCATCGAAAAAGCCGGCTGGTGACCCTCGAATCGCCGACGGGAGTTTGACCGCGGTGACCGTATTCGATCGGACGGTCGTGTCCGCCGGCTGCCCGAACAGTTCCAATCCCATGCCGGTGAACCCGTCACGGAATGCACGTGCCTGCTCGTGGTGGCGCTGGATCCGGTCGGCCATCCCTTCTTGTTTGATCGATTCGACTGCCTCGGCCATCGCACGGAACAGGGGAATGGCGGAGGTAAACGGTGTCTGATGTTGCTCGGCCTTGCGGAGGTGCCACTCCAGGTCCGCGTAAAACGGCGCGCTGTCACCATCGAGCTGGGATTCGATCTCATCGGTGACGTACACTGCTGAGATTCCGGGCGGGGTTTCCAGGGCTTTCTGGGCGTCCGTGATCGCGATATCAACGTTCCACTCGCCGATATGGAAGACGTCGCCGCCGATGCTCGTGACGCCGTCTACGACGAATCGCGCATCGTGCTCGGCGGCGATCCGTCCGACCCCCCATACCGGATTCTGGAGGCCGGTCGAAGTTTCGTTGTGGACCATGGTTACCAGTGCGGTCTCGTCGGTTACGGCGGTCTCCACCGCGTCGATCGGGATAGCGCTTCCCCACTCCGCTTCCACTCGCGTCACTGTCCCAGCGTATCGTGCCGCGATCCGTGCAAACCGGCGGCCGAACTTCCCGTTGACGAGCGCGACGACCTCGTCTTCGGGCCCGATCAGGTTGGCGATGGCGGCTTCCATCCCGAGCGTCGCAGTTCCGTTAAGCACGAGAGACGTTCCACCGCGGGCCGTGCGGCTCCCGTCCGCGGCGGACCGTTCGAAAACGTAGGTGAGCCCGTCCTGAACTCGCTGGTAAACGGCCTCGAAGGCCGCAGACCGGTGTGATACCATCGGTTCGGCCATCGCTTCGAGCGCGTCATCGCGGACCGGGACTGGACCAGGATTGAGGAGGAGGAACTCGTCGTCCACGTGACGGGCTTCGGGACGACTCCAAATAAGTCTCTGGGGACCGCCACTGTCGCTCAAGACCCGTCACCGCACGCCCCGATTTGGACCGGCCCATTGGCCTTCCCGACCCGGCGCGGACAGCAGCCTCGGGATTTAATTTTCCCGCGCCTGATTCTCCGTCAGTATGAATACGCTCGAGCGCATCCGGGAGTGCGGCGTTGTCGCTGTCCTGCGTGGGGCCGACCCTGAGACCGTCGTCGAGACGGCGGAGGCGCTGCTTGAGGGCGGCGTGACGGTCGTGGAGGTGACCGCGGACGCACGGAAGCCGGCCCGGATGATTCGGCTTCTCTCCGATACTGTCGGTGATGAGATGGTCGTCGGTGCGGGGACGGTACTTGATGCGATGACCGCACAGGAAGTGATCGCTGCGGGTGCTACGTTCGTCGTTTCCCCGGCTCTCAATCCGACTGTGGTCGAGACGTGTAATCGCTACGGGGTGCTCGCCGTCCCCGGGATCATGACTCCGACCGAGGCCGTCGAGGCAACAGAGGCGGGGGCCGACGTTGTAAAGGTGTTTCCTGCGTCGACTGTGGGTCCCGACCACGTCGCCGCGTTGTCCGGTCCCCTCCCACAGATCGACCTGCTCCCGACAGGGGGGATCACGCCCGAGAACGCGCCCGATTTCCTGGCGGCAGGTGCGATCGCGGTGGGGGCGGGAAGTGCTCTCGTCCCCGATGCCGCCCTCGTTGAAGGGGAGTTCGCCACTGTTACCGACCGCGCTGAAGCGTTCCAGGAGGCGATTGCTGAAACCCGCAATTGACAGGGTTCTTGCCACTGGTTCGCCGGGAACTCTTTTCAGCCCCGTCTTCGAGATGAGCCTTGTGTCAGGCATCGTCTTCTTTCGGACCGAGTCACATGACGAGATCATCGACTGGTACACCGGTACGGTCGGGGCTGGAATCTGGCTTGAGCAACCCGACTGCACAATCCTCGACTACGAAGGATTCCGGTTCGGGTTCTGTGACCGGGGAACCACGGACGACTGCGGAATCATTACTTTCGTCTACCCTGGCCGGGAGGAAGTTGACGCGATGTACACCCGGATTGGGGACGCGGCACGCGAGACTCCTCACGTCAACGACACGTATCAGATCTACCAGTTCTTCGCCGATGACCCCGACGGACGCACCGCCGAGTTCCAGACGTTCCTCCACGACACCCCCTGACCCGGTCGGTTCTGGCTGGGATATAATCTCCGCCGGAAGCAATCGGGAGACGGTCGGATCGACGCAGGTCCCCGCCCTGACCATAAAACATATATTAGCACCTCGTAGAGTTCAAGATTGGGGACGCAAGTCGGCCCCGCCGACGCCGTGTTCGCCATACCCACACCCAAACACGAACGTCCCCGTCCTGCGGGCCTTCGCCCGCGGTACCCCCCGGGCGGACCCCGTCCGGTTACTTTTCGAATGGCATGATGGTGACAGAGGAGTCCTCGCTTGTCACCTCTCCGCTTGGCCTTTCGGGTAAGAGCTGTCGTCCCCCTGGCTGGGACTCTGACCGTCTGGAGTGATACCAACTGTCTCTGTGGAGCGAGACAATGTGTCGAGGGCTTCGACACGATAGTCCGCGAGGACACACCGGCCCCGGCGTTCGTGGCCGTGACGCTCTACGTGAACAGCGTCCAAGCCGGCATTCCAGGCAGCACCAACGTCGTTGGTTCCGTCCCCCACGAGAACACCGTTCACATCCGTCGCAGCCGGATCGTTCCCGTCCAGGGCATCAGAGTCGATCGCGACATTGAGCGCAGTCAGCGCACGGTAGACCGGCTCCGGGTCCGGTTTCCACCCCGTCTCGGTCGAACACGGGAGGATGACGTCAAACCAGCTCCGGATCCCAAGCTGATCGATGACGGGATCTGCCAGGAACCCAGCACAGTGAGTAACGATCCCTGTTCGTCGACCGCTGGCGTTCACCTCCCGGATCAGTTGGCCGGCATCCTGATGAAGAAACGAGGCGGCTGCCCGCGTCTCCGGGTCCTCCACCGCATGAAACTCGGGCCAGAATTCGTCGGGGTCGACCCCCCACTCACGGAGTTTGTGGTCCCGCCGCCCATCCAGCCCGTACCAGAGTTCGGTCGCTTGCCGGTCAGTGAAGCGACGGCCAAGTCGTTCGCCGACTCGATCGAACGTATCGCGGATGTACCTCCATTCGGCATCGACCAGGGTGCCGTCTAGGTCGAACAACCATACATCGTACTGGTCGAGAACCATTCGGGCCGTAAGGCTAGGTTCTCAGCCGGTAAATACTTTGTTTCACCTCGATGATAACCTTCGTCCCAACAGCCCTTTCTCCCGAAATGAGGGTCCTCCCATCACTGCATCCGCACCGCCGACCCGAAATACTTGTGGAGAGCGTCACGGGCCGACGGCGCATTGAATTGCTCGAGGTCCGACGCGACCGCCTCCTGAAGTGCGTTCCAGTACTTCTCGTCCGTCTCGAACTCGCGGAAGTCGGCCGAGAGGACCTCGACTCCGGTCGGCAGACGCTCGGCTACCAGTTTCCGTGCGTGATCAGTGTCGCCCGTCTCGCCCCGCCACAACGCGTTCCGAAACAGGAGCCAGCCCTCTTCACCAGGCCGAGGTGCTGGAATCCGGAGCGTCGTCTCGAACTCTTCGGGATCCAGCCGGACCTGTCGGGGGGTGATGGTAAACCGCACTCGAAACACGTACGCCGCGTCCACCGTTTGAATCAGGAGTCGGCGAGGTCATTGAACCTCGCGGCCAGCTCAAGATCCTTCTCAGTGATGCCACCGGCGTCGTGTGTGGTGAGCTTCACCTCCACCTCACGCCATCGGATCGTTAGTTCCGGATGATGGAACGCGTCCTCAGCAACGCCGCCAGCCCCGGCAGCAAACCCCACTCCACCGAGGTAGGAATCAAACTCGTAGGTCCGGACAATCTCGTCACCCTCTCGCTCCCATCCGGCCGGCAATCCATCCGCGATTTCCGTGTCACTGAGCAGTTCGTCGGCCATGGGTGACGCAACGACCGGCACTCAGAAAACAGTTCTTCTCCGATGGCTTTCCGAGATTTCCCGGTCGGTGTCAGGCACGTCCGAGAGCACCCGCGATCGTGGACTTGATCCTTGAGAGACGTTCGAGCACGTCGGTCCCCGTAGCGAGTACAGGATATCGGACGTTGAGGGGAGCGTATAGGTAATCGAACCACCGGCCTGGATCCTCCCCATCCCCTGTCGCGCGCTCGCGGACTGACTCTTGACGGTCCAAAAGAAGCGATTCGACCTGCTCCTCGTGCCATCCGAGTCGCTCCCAATCTGCTTCCAAATCGGCGTAGTCGGCCGTCTCTAGGTCGTCGGCCTCCACTTCCCTGGCCGCTCCGAGTGCGGAATCGAGAACGTCCTCTGCAGCGGATAGTGCCGCTTGCTCCTGGTCCAGGTCGGCGAGGAGCTTCGCCCGCCGGTCCCGTGCGGTGGCCGCCCCGTTAGCCAAGGTCGTTCGTAATTCCGGCGTGAGCGTTCCGCTTCCGGTAACGGCAGCCGCTACGCTCGGGGTGAACTCCTCGGCTACGTGCTCCGCAAGCGTCTCATCGTACTCCGCCTCGAAGTGCGGGATTTCCATCACCGTCTCACGGTACGCTCGTCTGACGGTCGCGAGGTCGGATCCGGGAGCCGAACGCGTCTCGGCCGAGGCTGACGAAGCTGGAGGGCGACCACCCCCGGCAGCCATGGCTGATTTCTCAGGCCGGGGACCAGCGGGCTGCGGGCGTCCAGCGTCGAGTTGAATGACGCGCTGCCGGAACTGTTCGAACGCGTTCCGCTCCGCGCGAGCGCGCGAACGTTCGATGGAGACGGCGTCCCGTGCCTCACGCAACTGTGAAAGGACGGACCCACCCAGCAAGAACAGCGCCGCTGTCAGAAGGAACAGGCCGACAGCAACGGCTACCTCGGGTGCACCGCAGCCGGTCGCTGCACACAGACCTTCGAGGCTCCCTTCGATCGGACCGGTGCCCAGTCGTCCGATCCCGTCTGAGGGTCGTGTCATCAATACTGTGTGGATAAGGCACATACATCAATCCTCTGTCCCTCACAGGACAGACAGGTCCGTCAGCCGACCTGTCGGACCGAGAAGGGGAATTGGTAGCTCCCGTCTCCGGGGTTGTCGGCTACCCGTCCGACAGTTTGTCGTAGACGGAGTCTGGCATTCCCTCGGGCGGTTCCTCGGGGAGCCCGTCGGGAGCGTCCCCGGTGGGTGGCCGTTCGGGCGGCGCGTCGAATTCGGGGTTGAACAGTTGCATCGCGGTCTGGATAGTCGTCCAGTCATCCTCGACAGCCGCCTCGCGAAGGCTTTTGGTCGGAGCTGCTAGGAGTTGGCCGACCAGTGCGTCGGCCAGGGCTTCGACCGTCTCACGCTGATCCGTCGTGAGCCCTCCCTGCGCTTCGAGCTTCTCGAGCGCTTCGTCCAGCTCGCGCTGCTTCGTCCGCTCGGCCGCCTCGTACATCGTGGCGATCGCATCGTCCGCCTGGCTCCGTTTGAACGCCTCCAGCAACCGGTCGAACTCCGTATCGATCATAGCCTCGACAGTCTTCGCCTCCGACCGACGCTGCTCTCTCGTCTCGGCAGTCACTGACTCCAGGGCATCGATGTCATGCAGTTGGACCCCCTGACGTTGCCCCACTTCCGGGGGGATATCACGCGGCTGGCCGATGTCGATTATGACCGTCTCTCCGGCGGTCTCGAACGTCTCGGCATCGAAGATCGGTTCAGGAGCTCCCGTCGCTGAAACGATGACGTCGACCTCCGGGACCACCCCGGGTGCGGCATCGAGGCCGATCGGCTCTGCCGCGATGTCGAGTTCTGCTGCCACATGCTCCGCGTGTGGGACCGTCCGATTGGCGACGACGATCCGCTCGACGCCGCCGTCCTCGAGGGTCCGAGTCGCGAGAGTCCCCATCTCCCCGGCACCGATGACCATCGCCGTAGCGCCGTTGAGACCCTCCATGGCCTCCGCTGCGAGATCGACCGCCGCCGATCCGAGCGAGGTCGCGCCTTCGTTGATCGCCGTCTCCTCCCGGGCCCGCTCACCAACATGGACGGCCTTGGTCAGTGTCTCATCGAGGAGTTGACCGATACCTCCAACCGCACGCGCTTCCGCGACCGCCTGCTTGAACTGACCGAGGATCTGGTCTTCGCCCAATACGAGCGATTCCAGACCGGCGGCCACTCGCATCAAATGGCGCAGACTCTCCTCGTGGTCCATATAGACGAGTGCGCCATCACGAATCTCGGGGATGAACTGCTCCAGGACGGTCCGTCCGCGGTTCGGGCTGTCGGTCACCACGTAAGCCTCTACTCTGTTGCAGGTCTCCAGCGCGAACGCTTCCGTGACGCCGTCGCGGGCGAGCAGTCCCTTCACCGCCGCTTGTTCGCTCTCCACAGTCGCTGCTTCGATTTCCCCCACGTCTGCATGTGAGTGTGCGACGCTTACCCCCGTAATGACGCCCGTGTCGGTCATAGTGTGCTCCACGTAGGCTCCGGCGTCGCGCCGGTCCCTTCCCGGCGCTTGGCCGCTATCGTTTGTAAACCCTTCCAAACCCGCACCGGCCCGCCGGGGACCGGGTATCCCGGTGTGTCCGGCACCGGACTGCTCGTCCCTCACGGGACGGGTGTGACCGAGTGTCCACGTTCCCGTAGAGTCCGGATGATCGCGTCCTGATCGGCCGTTGTCTCATAATAGAACACTAGGTCGAATGTACCCTCACGCAACAGTTGTTGACACTCCCAGACGAACTCATCCCCATCAAGCGTTCGGCCTTGGAACTGATTGGAGGCGAACTCGGGGTCGTCGTTGCCAGCATAGATGTACGCCTCTCCCTTGTCGACATGGCCGGCTATAATATCGTTGAGTTCGACCGTGAGCTCCTGCATTTCCAGGTCCTCGTCCCCACCGAGGTCGGTGTGAACGATACAGCCGACGAGTTCGATCTCCCCGGGTTCGAGAAGTTGCTTCGCGCGCTGGTAGAGGTCCTTGTCGACTGGGTCTGTCATCGGGCAACGCTCGCGCCCTGGCGAATATACCGATGACGGTTCGGCTCCGATCGACCCCGTCGCCGGTCCCCGCCTTTGCGTCGTGTCTACAGCTGGCCATCCCGGTCGTTGGGGCGTCGTTCCATCGTGATCCGCGGCCCCAGGCCCGATCGCGGTCAGCCCTCGGGGGAACCCGCTTGATCCTCCTGCTCTGTGGCTGTGAGCAGGGGCGTTCCGTCGGCTTCCGGTCCCAGTCGCGGGCCGTAGGGTCGATCACCGACCTTGATGCGTCGCCGTTCGCGGTAGTCGGTCGACCGTTCTACCGGCTGACGCCCAATCCCCGTTATGAGTTCGACGTAATCATCGAACGTCCGGTATTCGCCGTAGCTGCCTCCCGCTCGCTTTGTGATCTCTTCCGAGAGGATTGTGCCCATGAAATCGTTTGCCCCACACGACAGCGTCTTCAACGCCTTTTCGTCGCCGAACTTCACCCACGAGGTCTGGATGTTCTCGATGTTGTCGAGGAACAGCCGAGAGACGGCGATCATCAGCTCGTCCGCGGCGTTGCTCGCCCCTCCCGAGACGATGCCGTGCCTGTACAGCGGGGTCTGCTCGTGTATGAAGGAAAGCGGAACGAATTCCGTGATTCCTCCCGTCCGATCTTGGAGGGCTCTGACCTCTTTTAGATGCAGAACCCGGTGTTTGGCGTTTTCGACGTGGCCGTACATGATCGTCGCTGTGACGTCCAACCCAGCGGCGATGGCGCCCTCCATCGCGTCCAGCCAGCCTTGGGTATCGATCTTCCCGGGACAGATCACGTCTCGGACCTCGTCGACGAGGATTTCCGCGGCCGTCCCGGGGGCGGAATCGAGGCCGGCCGCCGCGAGCCGATCGTACACCTGGCGGTAGCTCCAATCGGTGCCTCGCCGGGCGTGGTAGGCTTCTTCCGGAGTCATCGAATGTACGTGAACCCCGGCGACGCTCATCGCCCGGATCTGTTCCACGTATGTGCCAGGCGATGTCTCATACTTCTCGGGAGGTTTGTAATTGACTACCCGCTCGGCTTCCTCGATTCCGTCGAGGATCTCCCGATGCTCGGTATCAAGCGCGAACGCAGGATGCAGCCCGGAGACTGAACAAACCTCGTAGATCCCTCGTTCGACGGCGTCTTCGACGATTTCTCTCGATTCGGTCGGGGTTTTCGTGAATCCGGGATGGTCTATCTCCGTTCCCTTTTCGAACGCCGCCGCAGTGTCCTTGAAGTTACAGAACAGACACCCGGTATTACACGCGGTGGTAATGTTGTTGTTCAGGTTCGCGACGAACGTAACGCCGTCGCCGACTACCTCCGCTCGCCGCCGATCGGCGATCTCCAGTACCTGTTCCTTGCGGACCGGATCGATCCCGTCGACGTCCGTTCCCGTAGTGATGAGTTCGACGCCGTCCGCGACCGTCAGCCGCCGGCCGTTCCGGGCGTTTGCCAACGCGTTCTCGAACGACTGGTCGGTACTCACGCGATGATCGAAGTCGAAATCATCGGGATCAAGATCCGCGGCTGACACGGTGAGGCCACTCGGACGGCGGGGATGATAAACCGGGCGGTCCCGGGATATACTTGCGCGGACCCGTGACTCCAGTCTCTCTGACGGCGGTAATCTCCCGCTTTCCTCCCGGGTTGGCGCGAAGGAGCTGGCAAATACAGGGTCAGATCACCGGATTTCGGCACGTTCCCCAGGCCGACAGGTGTTCCCCGAACTCCCTCTGAATTGGCCTACGCGGCGGTCGGCTTGAATCAGGATGCAGTACCACGGATTTGACCTGCGATCATATGGCCCCGACTGCGATCCCGTACTGGATCGCGAACAACGAGGCGTTGTAAAAACCGTGAGCCAGCGCCGGTACGACGAGGTTCCCGGTTAGCTCGTAGAGGTATCCGAGCGGAAGCGCAAGCAGCGTCGCTATCCCAATGTACGCGACGACTGCGAGGGCGGACCCTTCGACACCGGACACGTGTACGGCACCGAAGATTACCGAGGCGATGACGATCGCCGGGCCTGCATCAAACACGCGCCGCAGTCCACCCTGAACCGTTCCACGGAAGAGGAGTTCTTCGACGGGGCCGACCACCAGAACGGACACTGGAATCATCGCCAGGTAGTAGAGCGGTTCCCCTTCACCGACGGTGACCGCTCGGTTCTGTCCGACCTCGATTCCGACGGCCTCGAGCACGGCCAGAGCTCCGAACTGCGCGGCTAGCAGGCAGACGACACCGGCGACGATGAGACCGGCCTCCCGTCGGGTTGGAGACCGGGCTTGCAACAGTCCCCACGCGTCAGTTACGGCCACGAGCCCGACCGCCGCGAGCGCGAACCCGACGAACTGCGCGATGGTTCGGCCGACGGTGAACGGAATGGTTCCCCGTTCTACCCCTCCGGTCGAGAACACGGTTCCGGCGATACTGACAGTCGCGCCGGCTGCGAGGAATGCAAGGAGGACCACGAAAAGCGCCTCTGCGAGTCGAAGAAGGCGGTTACCGAGGGAGCTGACGGCACGCTTTCGTTCGGCCGTCGTCATACTCCTCCATTGTGGACCCAGGGTCAAGGATGCCTCGATTCGGAGCACCGGCGTCGACTCTCTGGAGTTTGGTCCCCGGCCGGAAGTCACACGGATTGCCGAGTTTCCTCGCCGTCACTTCGCTATCCGATCTCTAGTCGTCGTTTTCCTCTGACGGCAGCGGCCTCTTCGAACTCACCGCCACCGAGTAGCCCCCGGGTCGCTCGTTTGGCCCACTCGACAGCCGGCTGTGTGAACGTCTCCACGTCCGCGAGTTCACCGTGGAGGATACAAGCCGCCTCCATCCCGTACAACAGTTCACCGAGGCCACGCTCGTCCACCCGCTCAACCTCGATCCGGACGCTCTCCCGACCCGTGGCGGCGAGACTCGCCTCGGTCGCTCTGAACTCCGCGTCCAGAAGCTGTTCGAGCGATGATCCGCCGAGATACGCGAGCCCGTCCAACTCGGTCTCCGGGATGGTCCGATCGGTATTCCTGCCTGACCCGTCCGGTCGCGCTTCAGCCTCGGGACCGTCGTGCTCCCGCGGACGGACAAACGTGACGAGCTTGTCAGCCGGTCCTGCCCGGTAAAGCTGGAGCTGTGAATGTTGGTCCGTGGCGCCAAGTGCCCGGACGGGCGTCTGGCCGCGTCCAGCCTTGCCGAGCGATTCGGCCCACAGTTGTGCGAACCACTCGGCGAACCGCTCCAAAGATTCCGCGTACGGCATCATCACGTTTGCGGCCGCTCCACGTTCGGCGAGTGCGTACGTGATCGCGCCGTACGCGTAGGCCGGAGACTCGAAAAGCGATCCGGTCAACCGATCGGCCTCATCCGCGGCACCGGCCAGCAGTGCCTCGAGGCTGTGGTCTTGGAGCGCCGCGCAGGCCAGTCCGACCGTCGAGAGCGCGGCGAACCGGCCTGGGACCCCCTCTGGAACATCGAGGACGGGCAGGTCATGCTTCTCCGCGAGTCGCCGGAGGTTCCCCTCAGGTCCGGTAGTAACGAGCGTGCGGTCGGTCCAGTCGATACCCGCCTTGTCACACGCCTCCCGAACGACGAGGAAGTTGGCGAGCGTTTCGGCAGTCGCCCCCGACCGAGAAACAACGTTGATGACGGCCCGAGAGAGCTCAACCTGATTCAGCATGCCCGTAATCCAGTCTGGGTCTACGTTGTCCAAGAAAACGGTCTGGACTTCGGCGCCGAGAGCGGCGGTGATCGTCGCGGCTCCAAGTGCACTCCCCCCGATTCCGATCGTCACGACGCTGCCGACATCGTCGAACTCGGCCACGGTCGTTCTGATTGTCTCGGGGTCGCAGGTCTCCGGGAGTGCGAGAGCCGCATAGCCGTGCTCGCGCTCCTCTCGCCCTCGGCTGATTCGGTCGTGTGCACTGCTGACCCGCTCGTCCAGTTTCTCCAGTTCCTCCCGAGTTAGTCCCAGATCCCCGTCCAGCGCGTTTCCGATGTCGATATACATGCCACTTTCCGCGACCCGCTCGCGGTTAACGGTTGTCGTACTGTAGTGTCCGCCCGCTCGCGTAGCCATGTCCCGAAGCAAAAGGGTCTTGACCGCCCGGCGGCCTTCACCGGGTGATGGAGTACGGGCTGGTGGCGCTGTGGCTGGTCGCGTACGCTCTGCTTGCGGTGCTGGGTTATCCCATAGCCGCGCGGCTGTTCCCGCAGTTCGCGACCCGCGGAGCAGGGCTCGCCCTCCCGATCGCGCTGGTCGTCCTCGGGCTCGTGGCCTACTGGGTGGGACGGATTGCGTTCGGGCCGGTTGCCCTCCTGGCTGGACTACTCACGCTGACCCTCCTGGCTCTCGCTGCTGGCCTTGATTTAGCGGCGCTTCGCGACGGGCGCTTCGTCCCCGAGGTCACGGCGGACCGGGAGGTCATCATGGAGACTGCAACCGTGTTCACGATCGCGTTCGGTCTCGTAATCGCGGTCCGGGCACACGACCCTGCGGTCTTCGCTGCGGGTGGGGAGAAGTTCCTCGATTTCGGCCTGGTGCGGTCGCTGCTACGCGGGTCGCAACTTCCCCCCGAGGACATGTGGTTCGCCGGACAACCGGTTCGCTACTACTACGGGGGTCACATGCTGACGGCACTGCTGGCGATGCTGACCGGAACCGCCCCCCGCTTCGCGTACAACCTAGCGCTGGCAGGCTTTTACGCAACCCTCGTCGCCGCCGTCTGGGATCTCGCCGGCTCGATTGCGGCCGCTCAGGGCTACGACCGCCGACTCGGAGCCGGGTTCGCGGCCTTCTTTGCCGGCTTCGCGTCGAATCTTTTCACGCCCCTCCGGGAGGCGATCCTCGCGTTTGCACCTCCGTCACTCCTCCGAGCACTGGCCAGCGAGGTGGCTTCCCGGACCCGCTATGAGACAGGGGAGGTGCTCGCCAACACTGAGTTCTCGTACTGGACTGCCAGCCGTGTCATCCCGGGCACGATCAACGAGTTCCCTCTGTTCGCGTGGCTGAACGGCGACCTGCATGCCCACATGACGGACACGCCGTTGCTCGTGCTCGCCGCAGCGCTCGCCTTCGCGTATTACCGGACCCCTCCCGACCAGCGTCGCCGTCGTCAGTTCCTCATTTTCGGTGCCGTCCCCCTACTTGCAGGCTTGGAGGCCGTCGTCAACACCTGGGGATTCCCGACCGTGTTCGGTCTGGCTTGGTTGGGCGTCGCGCTCGCGGACCCGCCGCCTTGGTCCATCTTGCCACGGACCGCTCGAACGCGGATCGAGAGCGCCGTCGCGGCCTCGCCGGAGGACGGACTGCGGGCGGACGGCGACACGCCCGCGGTCGGACCGCCTTCGCTCCGGGCGGAACTCGCGCGTCCGATCGTGGCACTCGGACTCGTCGGTGGCGCGGGGGTCCTGGCCGTTCTCGTCGCGGCGCCGTTCTTCTTGGGAGCCGTCGGCACCCGATCGATCGCGATCGTCACACCCGACATGCGGAGTTCGCTTGGCGGCCTCCTGATCGTCCACGGCGGGTTCGTCCTGCCGTTTCTCGCATATCTCGGTGCCCGTGCCGGGGTGCGAGGGATCGAACGGTCCGCGTCGGTTCTCGTCGCGCTTGTGGTCCTAGGGATGGTGGCCCTCGCGAACGACCTCCCGGTGCTGGTCATCGCAGGACCGTTGCTTGCCGGCGGCTGGGTCCTCCTCCGAACCGAGGAAAGCGTCGGCTTCGAGACCGTGCTGATAGTCGCAGGCGTCGGACTCGTGACGCTCGTCGAGATCCTGTTCGTCGAGGAACTCGCCGGACCAGGGCGGTTCAATACCGTGTTCAAGGTGTACGCCCAGGTGTGGGTCCTGTGGGCTCTCGCGGTCGGACCGGTACTCGCTGGACTGTTGCGTTCGCCCCCCACCGGCCGGACTCCCTGGCCGAGTCTCCCCGCCAGGAACACCGTGGTGAGTGGCTTCGTGGCCGTCCTGATCGTCTCCACTTCAGTGTATGGGGGACTGGCACTGTCAAACCACTTCACCGGACAGTACCCCACGAACCCGACGCTTGACGCGACCGACTACGTCGCCACGTTCCACCCGTCCCAGGCGGAGGGTATCGAATGGATCGATGCACGCGAAGGACAACCGGCGATATTATCGGCGCCCGGGACGGGGAGGTATCCCGACTCGGACTCCCCGGGCGGGAATCCTCCCGGGATGTACACATTCGATGCCAACCCGGCAGCGAGTCTGACCGGCGTCCCGACCGTCGCCGGCTGGCATCACGAGGTCGGATACCGGGGACCGGATCGGTACTTCGAACGCGTCCGTGACGTCGACGCCGCCTACACGTCCCGCTCGGCCACCATTCGGGTGCTGAACGAATACGAGGTCCAGTACATCTGGGTCGGCCCTGCCGAGCGGGCTCGGTATGACCGCCTCACGGATTTCGAGGCAATCCCGGGCGTTTCCGTGGCTCACGAGAGTGGGGACGTCACGATCTACGCGGTCGATCACGACAGGCTTCCAGACACTAGGGAGAACTGACTCGTCCCCCCTTTGTGCGTGGAAACGCGCACCTGGTAGTCCCCGTCCGAGACAGCACCACAAACTCCCCTCTTCCGTCGGACGACCTGGCCGGTTGATACTGCGGCAGTTTCAATGACCGACCGACGGTCCTCGGCCGCGGCCCTCGTCTGAGTCGGGTATCCTTTTGTTCGTCCCCGCAGATGGTGCAACCATGAGCGGATTGGGATCGTCGTCATCACGGGGGCGGGAGCGGGGACGGGCTCGGATCAAACGCGTGGCGGCGCTTGTGGCAGGATCGACCCTCGCGTTGACTGCGTGTTTTGTCGGCCTCTTGGCAGCTGCCACGGGCCAAGTGGAGGGGGTCGGAAGCAGACTCCCAGCGTACGTGCTTGCGATGGCGGTCGCGTTCGTCGCGACAGTCGTCCGCCTCGAACTGGAAGGGTACGACGGACGTCCGATCATTGTCTCGGCCAGCGGGGTCGCCGTCGCCGCCTTCGTGCTAGTAACCTTGGGCGGTGAGGGCTTGACCTATGCAGTTCGGAATCCGGAGGCTGTCGTCGGATCACAACTCCTTCTGTATCTCTTGGCAGCCGGTCTCATTGGAAGCGGGCTCGGATACTGGGGCGTTCGACACTGGCGGGAGTTCGCTGAGGAACGCCCGGGGATGTGACTCACGTCGGACACTCCCGACAGGCCCGTTCGCGACGGACAGAAGACACTTACCCGGTCGTAGCACTTCATCAGTCAATGAGCGGTAATCGTCTGGTCATCTCAACGGCCGGCGAGACGCTTCCGGCCTCCGAGATACTCACTGGACGGGGCTTCATTACCGGAAAGAGTGGAGCAGGAAAATCCAATACGGCCCGAGTCATCGCGGAGGAATTGGTCGAGGCAGGATACCCGGTGTTCGTGATCGATGCCGACGGTGAGCACGCTGGACTGGCGGAGCGGTTCGATGCCCTCCGGGCTGGCCAGACGTCGGACTGTGATGTTCAGGTCGGTCCCGAAACCGCACGCGAGCTTGCCGGTCGGGCCCTGGCTGAACCCGTCCCGATCGTGCTCGACACCTCCGGATACGTCGACACGGCGACCGCTCGGGAAACCGTTGGGGCGGTGGCCCGGGGACTGTTCGACGCGGCACAGCGGGACCCGACCCCGTTCCTGTTACTCGTGGAGGAGATCCACGAGTACCTGCCCCAGTCCCGCGGAATAGACGACACCGGCGAGGCGCTCATTCGAGTCGCCAAGCGGGGCCGCAAGCAAGGGCTGGGACTGTGTGGGGTCAGTCAGCGGCCGGCGGATGTGCGGAAAGACTTCATCACTCAGTGTGATTGGTTCGTCTGGCATCGGCTCACTTGGGAAAGCGACACACGCGTCGTGAGCCGCCTGTTCGACCTTCGTGCTGCCGAGACTGTTCAGAACCTGTCGGACGGGGAAGCCCTCCTGGCGGCAGACTGGAAGGAGGGGACCCGAACGGTCCAGTTCCGCCGCGCTCGAACCACTGCCGAGGGGGCACGACCCTCCCTTGAGCACGCTAGAGTGGGCGATCCTGATGCTATCATCGCGGAACTCGCTACCGACGGCAACGGGCCGCCGGTGGACCGGACATCCCGACCACCGCCGCCGGCCGAAGACGACGGACGGACCCCCAGTACGCGGATGAATCCCGCTGGCGGCGTTCCCCGAGATCGTCCCGATACTCCGTCGGAGGAGACCCCACCCGAATACGAACCGATGGCCGCCGACCACGACCGACCGGCGGACGATGCCGCGCCACCTCCTAGCTACGAGGTCGGCGCCCTCGTTGCCCACCTCGCGTCCGCCTTCGTGGTCGGACTCGCCAAAGGCGGTATTCGAACTGCCGACCGAATTCGGACGGCAAGTGGCGGGATCGGTCGAAGGGCATGGACGCGTGTCCGCGAGACACTCGACGAGGACCCTCGGTCCGGCGGCTTCTGATTCGCGGAGCAACGCCCGTCCACGATCACAGGCGCTGGTGAGCAAGACCGGGTACGGATCACCGAGCGATATCACACGCTACCGTTCTTCGTGGGACCCGTCGTCTCTCAACTACCCCACGTCCGAACATGACTTCCAGCACAGCGCCTTCGTCGGATTCCGTGGTCTGGGTCCGTCCTCACCCGCAGGTCCTACCCGGGACCACTCCGGGAGGCCCAGTCTCGGTAGCACTATCCTGAGCGCGACCGGATGGCGCCGAATATTTGCTTTCTCACATCGGATCCTTAACCATGCGCCAGTTCGCGGGCGATCCACCCATCGAGAAGCGAGTCGGGAAAGCCCTCGAGGAATCCGACGACACGGTGGCAGTTGCCGAGTCGTGTACAGGTGGGCTCGTCGGCTCGCTGATCACAGACGTTCCCGGGGCGAGCTCGTACTTCGATCGATCCCTCGTCACATACTCTTATGCCGCCAAGTTGGAGGCATTGGCCGTCCCTCGGGAGCTTCTGGACGAACACGGAGCAGTATCGGAGCGCGTGGCCGAGCGGATGGCCGCTGCTGTTCGGGACATCGCTGGGGTTGACTGGGGTCTGGCGACCACTGGGATCGCCGGTCCCAGCGGCGGGACGGCTGAGAGACCCACCGGGACCGTCTATGTCGGCGTCGCTCGTCGGGCCGAGTGGGGAACCGGGGAGTCTACTACGACCGTCAGCCACTACGTCTTCGATGGAGACCGTCTCACAATCAAGGAACGGATCGCTCGTCAGGCCCTCAAGGACCTGCTCGCGTGCGTGAAGGACTGAGATTTTTCTGCCGAATATCCGAGTCCGGAATCGCAAGCCGTCCGTCTGACACCGGCGAAAACGTTTGGTGGACCTCGTCCCAGCGCAGTCCCATGAACAAAAAAGGGCACGTTCTCAATGCGGTGTTGCTCGCACTGGGGCTGGGCATCATCCTTGAACCGTCCCTCACGATGGCGACGGCCGAGCGGACCGCCCAGATTTTCGTCCCGATCGTCCTCGGTGCGCTGTTCCCGGACGTCGACACCGCCTTCGGTGAACACAGGAAAACCCTCCACAACTTCCTCACTATCGGCGTGTTCGTCGCCTATCCGCTCGTCTTCGATAACCTCCATTTTGTCTGGATCGGCGTTCTAACCCACTACGTTCTGGACCTGCTCGGCTCGAAGCGCGGGCTGGCCCTGTTTTACCCCTGGGAAGAGGAGTTTGCGCTTCCCGTCGGCGTCTCCACGAGTAGTCGCCTCGCGGGCGTGGTCACGATTGCGGTTACCGTCGTGGAACTGGGCCTTCTCGTGGTCGCTCAGTATTACATCCCGGTCATTGACCTGGAGACCGACATCGCCCAGGCGGCCAATGCCATCGGCACTGCCTTCGGCCTCTAGTAGACGGCCACGTCGTCGAACCGCCCGTCGTACGCGACCTGACGCGGGTGGGTCGGTTCCGTGCCAGACAGGAACAGGCGATCGAGCTTTCCCCAGGAGTTCTCGTAAAAAAGGTGGCCGTACTCCGCGAAACGGCGAACGCGGTGACTCGCTCCGGATCGGTGAACGGCCCGTCGTTCGACGCCGTCCCGGAGCGCGTTCGTCAGCTCCCTGGTGGGGTTCCGACTGAGGTCGAGTCCGTCGAACCGTGTCCAGGCTTCGCCGACTGTCGAGCGTAGGTGCGCATACGAGGACCCGAACCCTGGGAGGCCAAGTTCGCGAGCGATTCGCACGCCGCGTCGGTTCTGGTAGCCGAACAGCTTCGCATTGTGGGTCTCGACCGCGTGGATGTGGTCACCGTAAGCCGCAATCTCATGGTGAGTCAGACTCACGTTCGCGAATCCCGGATGTGGAACGAGGATTGCCGCATCCTGTCTGCGCAACTCTGCCAGGGCCCCTTCGAAGGTGATGAAGTCGGGAACGGGTTCGGAGAGCCCGATCGCAAGCAGATGTCTGCGGGTCCGGTAGTCACCGGTGAACACCTCCCGGGCCGGCACGACCGCCACGTCCTCGGTCGCGTACCGCTGGGCCCGGTCACGAATCTCCGGTAGACGAGTGAAATGCGGAGCGTACACCAGCCCGTCCAGCCCGCGGGCCCGCGCTCGCTGCATCACCTTGTGATCCAGAACTTTGACGTGCATGTCGACGGCCGTGCCCGCCTCATCCGTCGTTCTCTCGTCAACTGGGACGGTCATCCCTTGATCGACACCCGCGCTCACGACCGGCCACAGAAACGGACACCAGTTAGCCGTTTCCGTCCACGCCCTCGCGGCGTGGAACCCGGGAAACGCTTTTTTCGACCCCGTACGTCGAGCATGATATGTCCGGTTGGGCCTGTGGTATCGACGGTTGCGGGGCGCAGTTCGAGAGCCCCGAGGACGCGATCGTTCACCAGACGACCGAACACCAACGACACGAGTGTCAGGTCTGTGGGACGATCGTCCCCGAGGGCTACTTCGCGATTCGACACGCGTTCGAGGAACACACGCGCGCGGAGTACGTCCGTGCGTACGACGCGGATTCCGAAGCGGTCCGGAAACGCGAGGAAATCAAGGACGAAATCGAATCCAACGCGGACCTCCAGCAAGTCGTCGAACGCGTCAAAAGCTGAGCGGATCACCGGTCGCGGTCGTACCCTCGTCTACCGTTCGTCCGAATCGAGCACGCGAATCTGGTCGCCCCGCACGGTAACCGGGATCGGAACCGTCGCCTCGTACAGTTCGACCGTCACCTGGTCTTTCCCCTCGTCGATCCGCTGGACCTGCGCCTTTTCGCCTTTGAAGGGACCGGCGACGAGTTCGACGATGTCTCCTTCGGCGATCCCCTCAACGTCGGGTGTCGGCGAGAGGAAGTGTTCGACTTCCGACAGCGGGGACTGGCCGGCTTCGCCGTCGGGACCCTCGACGAGTCCTCGGGCATGTGGGACTTCCTCCAGGACACGCCGGATCGCGGCATCTCCATCGGCCTCGACGAGCACGTAGCTCGTGAGTTGGTCGGGGGCAAGCGCCGCGTGGATCGTCGGCTCTTCTTTGTTGGCGATCATATCCGCGACGGTTCGCTCCTGGCTCGCGGTGGTCTTCACTGAGTAGATCGGCATCTCAGACCCCCCCCGGCAGGAAACTCATGATCGCGAAGATCAGGAAGCCGAGGAACCCGACGAGGAATACCCCGGCGCCGGCGATCTTCGACACCTGCGAGAACTCCTCCCAGGTGGGCGTGCTCGCCAGCTTCAGCACGCGCACGTACTCGCTAAGATTGTACTTGACGTCCATGGTCTTGCTGGAAGGTTGACGACCATCGTTTCTATATCTATTGATGCCGGCCCCAGTCGGTACCTTGGGGACTCGACAACGATTGATCCCACCGGGACAGGATGCCAGCCCGGTCCGGATGTCGCTCTCGTCGGTGCTCAATCCTCGGTTCTAAGGCCTTACCCGTGCCTCACGACCGGACATCACGATCGGAGTCGCTCCTCATCGACCTCCAGACGCGGAAAATCTTCACCAGGAGGGCCGATCCGTCATCCTACTCCACGTAATCGATGTCCTGGACTTCCCTTTCGGCGGCGGCCTCGACCTCAGGAGCATCGTTGCGCCCGTATATCTGTGGGGATTCGACGCCCGTGACGACGATCATGGTCCGCATCTCTCCCTCGAGTTCGTCGTCGATCGAGGTTCCCCAGATGATCCGGGCGTCCGGGTCGATCCGATCGTAGATCTCTTCGACGACGCCCTCCGCCTCCTCGATTGACATATCGGAACCGCCGGTTACGTTGACGAGTGCGGAGTTTGCTCCTGAGATGTCGACGTCGAGTAGTGGCGATCGGAGGGCTGACTGGACTGATTCCTGTGCCTTGGCGTCCGACTCGGATTCCCCGAGACCGATCATCGCGACACCGCCCTTCTCCATGACGGTTCGGACGTCCGCGAAGTCCAGGTTGACGAGTCCGGGCTTCGTGATCAGTTCCGTGATCCCTTTCACTGACCGCATGAGCACCTCATCGGAGACCTTGAACGCCTGCCGGACCGGAAGCTTCCCGACCGCGTCCAGAAGGCGGTCGTTCGGAACGACAATCACGGTATCGGCGACGTCGCGCAGTCGTTCCAGGCCCGCCTCGGCGTTCGTCCGCCGAACTTCGCCCTCAGCGGTGAACGGGGTCGTCACGATCGCGATCGTGAGCGCGCCGGACTCCCGGGCAGCCTTGGCAACGACGGGCGCAGATCCAGTCCCGGTGCCGCCACCCAGGCCGGCAGTGACGAACACCATATCCGACCCCGCGATCGCCTCGTAGATCTCGTCCTGAGACTCGATGGCCGCTTCCTCCCCGACCTGGGGGAGCGAGCCAGCGCCGCGGCCTCCCGTCTTCTCTTCGCCCATCAGGATCTTTGTGTCCGCTTCGATATTCACGAGATGCTGGACGTCAGTATTTGCTGCGACGAGCTTTGCGCCGTGAATCCCCTCTTCGTGCATCCGGTTGACGGTGTTGCCACCGGCGCCGCCGCAGCCGACGACCGTGATGTTGGTCTGCAGGTCTTCTAGGACGGACTGAAGTTCGTCGTCGGTCATGCGCCCGGTGTCCGACGTTGAGGACGGGGTCGCGTCGCTTGGCTCGCCCGTCCCGTCAGTTGCCCCGTCCCCCTCGGCCTCAGCCTCGTCGATGGCGTCCTCGACGATGGAATCCATACTCTGAGGGAAACGTTGCGTACGGAGCTTATTTACCTTTCCCCCCGCGTCTGACAAGGGTCAGACGCTGTATAGTGGGTTCCGCCTTCGGAGAGACCGCCCCGTGGCAGGGGAAAATGTGTGCCGAGGACGGCCTCTGTCGTGGCGCGTGATTCGGCCGCCATCCCCTCTCGTTCCTTCGTGGGGGTGCTTGGCTGGTCGGTCGGGATGAGAAACGGCGTCCAGGATGGGCCGAGTCGACCACAGCTTTGATGGCTCGACCGGTGTCCTGGTTTTCCCCGACCCCTGCCCCGACCGTCATCCCGGCCGTGTCGAGGCCGGCCCTGGCACCCGCTGGTGATCAGATCGGGAACCGTTCTTCTCGCTCGCGATGGACTTCCTCGGGTTCGATCCGCTCCCCGTCAATTTCGACGGCCTGCCCATCGGCCAACCGGCCGAAGGCCGGTCCTTCGGGTACGCCGTGTTCCGTAGCGAGTTCCGGGTCGAACTTCATCTCCCTGACGACCACCGCGTCCGGCTGGCGGGCAACGGTCTCGTACCGCTCCTCGAGGATGGCCCCGAGCTCATCGATCAGCTCGTCCCGGACTTCGGCCGCCGGCACGGCTGCCAACCCGCCCGCTCGGCTCCCCCCCTCCGTCGTCTCGAACGCGACGGTATTCGCCTCGATGATTGCTCGAGTCCGTTCGGCGTCCACGACCCGGGCGGCATCGAGCACCGCGTCGGGGAGCTTAACGACTTCGTACGACCGGTCGCGCACCTGTCCGAATCGGAGTCCATCCCGAATCGGCGACAGGTCCTCTTCCACCTCCGCGACGAACCCGAGCGGCCGGTCGTCGACCGCCCGGACCCACGTTTCCGAGACGACACGGACGCCGATGTCCTCGAGAACGGCTGTCACGGCTGGGTGGTTCCCGTCGACCAGAGCGAATCCGGCACCGCTCGCCTTTTTGACCCGAGCGAGCGTCTCCCGCGACGAGGGGTCCGTCGGATCGCCCAGTTTCTCCAGTTGCCACTCGGAGGCCACGTGGCCGACACCCCAGGCAGTCCCGGTGATCACCCGCTCGAAGCGGGGAGCGTAATGCCCGCCACCGATTCCGATGAGATGCCGGTGGCAACCATCGTCGTCCGTAACGACCGGCGGAGCCGCCGCGGCATCGAGGATGGCCCGTGCCACCGCGCGGGCACCGTCCGCGTCAGCCCATTCGTCCGGCCCGCTCCCGAGCTCGGCGAACACTGCCGGCGCCGAGACATCGGTCGGGCCATGGTGTGTACACTCGATACCGACGTCATAGGCGGGTGGGGCGTGCCGTTTGAACGCCCGGACCAGAGCTCGCTGGGTTCCCGGGGCCGCCGGGGCGACCCGTCCGTCGTTGCCTCCGAACTCTGCCGACCCGAAGTTCCCGGTGAAGTGGCAGGTCAACAGCGGCCCGGTGTCGCCGGAGTGTCTGGAGGCGAAGACCACGACGGCTGGTTCCTCGGTAAAGGCGGGAACGGGGTCGTCCATCTGGATGTGGAGCTCGTCGAACGTCCGGAGTTCGACCGGTCGGGGCGTGAGCGTGTCCGCCGACATTTGGCCGTCCATCCACGAGCCGGGAGTGAGCCGATAGTACTCGCCACCCCCTTCGGCGTCCGGCCGCGAATGATCGGAGTATTGAACCCAGTCGGCCAGGTCCCGGAGACGGGATCCGATGTGAGTGGACGCCTCGTCTGCTCGCGAGACGACTACCCCAGCCACTGCTCGGTTGCCCTCTGCCGACGGTCGGGTGGCATTCCGCTCGGACACGGACCGATACTAAGCCTCCGGACTCGAATACGCTCCGGTTCCTATCGTTCCGACTCTCGTCCCGGTATCGCCCCCAAACGAACGGGCTTATGAACGAGGCACGGGAACCGCGCCATTATGTGGGTGCCGTTGGTCGGTGGGTTCGCCGGACCGTGGGATAATCTGGTACTGCTTGTCGGAGCCTTCGGCCTCCTCCTGCTGGGCGCGGAGATCTTCACGAACGGCGTCGAATGGGTCGGTCGGCGGTTCGGTGTTACCGAGTCCGCTACCGGGAGTATCCTAGCGGCAGTCGGAACGGCGCTTCCGGAAACGATGATTCCCGTCATTGCTATCCTCAACGCGCAGTTCTTCAGCGGTGACCAGGCGGCCGCCGACGAAGTCGGGGTCGGAGCGATCCTCGGGGCGCCGTTCATGCTGGCCACGATTGCAATGTTTCTCATCGGCGTGTCCGTCCTCTACTTCCGGACGCGCAGGTCCTACGGTGCCGAGTTCCATTTCAACGCGGTCAGTACGCGCCGTGACTTGTCCTTCTTTCTGGTCGGGTACAGCCTGGCATTCCTTGCGGCGCTCATTCCGCGAACCAGGCCAACGTTCGGGATTGAGGGGGGCGTCTTCATGTACGTCATCGGCGCGGCGCTGGTCGTGCTGTATACAGTCTACGTGTACCGGTCGCTGAAGAGTGGTGACCTTATCGAAGGCGGCGAATTGGATGATCTGCTGCTCGGAGGGGTAATCGAGAAAGGCGAACACCCGCTAGAGGGGTTCGGGCTTGAGACGAATGCGAACCACTCCGGCAATCCCTCTCGTATGTTAGTTCTCCTACAGACCCTGCTAGCATTGGGGATCATCATCGGCGGAGCTCACCTGTTCGTCACAGAGGTGGAGTTCTTCTCGAACGAGGTCCTCGGGTGGCCGGCGGCGATCGTCTCGCTCCTTCTGGCGCCCCTGGCCACGGAACTGCCGGAGAAGTTCAACTCGGTCATCTGGATCTCCCAGGACAAGGACACGCTTGCGATCGGGAACATCACCGGCGCGATGGCGTTCCAGGGGACGCTCCCGGTGACCCTCGGTATCGTCTTCACGTCATGGAACCTCACGCTTGAGTGGGGATCTGAGGGGTTCCTCAATGCGCTCTCGGCGGTCTTGGCGATCATCTCCGGAGGGATTCTCTACATGCGGGCACGCCAGACGAACGAGGGCAATATGCGGCCGATCCCGTTCCTCGTCGGTGGACTCTTTTACGCGGCGTTCATCGCCGTGGTGATCTACCACGTTCTCGTCCTAGGTGTCTCGGCGGGCGGCCACTAACCAATCCAGCCCTTCCATAGTTCCGAGCGGAGGCGGCCACACTTCCACGCCATCCATCTTTTTCGGGCGCGGGCACCATCCGGCCGTATGGACGTTTACGGACTCATCGGCAATCCGGTCGAGCACTCGCTCTCGCCGCCGATGCACGAAGCCGCGTATCAGGCTCTCGATCTTGAGGCCAGCTATGTCACCTTCGAACCGGCGTCGGACGCAGCAGCCGCGGCGATCGAGAGTGCTGCCACGCTCGGGATAGCCGGACTCAACGTTACGGTGCCGTTTAAGGAGGCGGTCAGGGACGCGGTCGACACAGACGAGTTGGCCAGCCGCGTCGGAGCGGTCAATACCGTCGATTTCTGCACTGAGCCTCCGACCGGCCACAACACCGACGTGGCGGGGGTGCGCCGCGCGCTCGCTCACCACGACATCGGAGTCGACGGCTCGAGAGTCCTCGTGGTCGGGGCCGGTGGTGCCGGGCGTGCGGCGGCGTTCGCGCTCGCCGCTCCGGCCGAGACGCTCTGTATCGCCAATCGAACGCCGGAACGAGCCCACCGACTGGTCGAGGATGTCCAGGCTGGGGTCGACGGGACCGACAAGTCTGACGTGACCGCGGGGAGTCTGGACAGACTCGTCGACTGGGTGTCCGATGCCGATGTACTCGTGAACGCCACCACCGTCGGAATGGAATCCGACGAGACGCCGGTGCCGGCCGAACTGCTTCATGCGGACCTCGCGGTCTTGGACGCCGTGTACCGGCCCCTCGAGACTCGCCTGCTTCAGGACGCCCGGGACGCCGGCGCGACCGTCGTCGACGGCGCATGGATGCTCCTCTACCAAGGTGTCGAGGCCTTCGAACTGTGGACCGACCGACGGGCTCCCGTCGATGCGATGAACAAGGCCCTTCGGGCGCGACTCTGACCTGACGGGCGAGACTCGGCGTGGTGACGAGAACACCGTCTCGACTCGACTTGGCCACTCGAGACTGGGGGTCGACAGGTCTGTCGAGACGGAAACCGGGTGGACGATGTCTTTTTTGCCTGTCCCGCCGTCGTTTTGCTACGATGGTTCTCGCACGTATCAAACGACTGTTTGGTCTCGGTGACGCGGCGGAGACGGAGGCCGGTGAGTCTGATCGGACGACGGTTTCGGTCGAGCACGATCCCGAAGGGACCGATGCGGAGCCGACTCCGCCATCGACCCCCGACCCGGATACGACGACGGAACGCGCGGTCAAGGGAGACGAGTCCACTGAACGTGATGAGCCGGTCGCCACGGGGACGGACGCAGCCGCCTCGACCGGGAGCGTCGTCGACACCGAGTCGGCTGACGACCCAGCCGAGGCGGCGGAACCGGCGGAAGCGGCCGGTCCGGAATCGGACGACGTCGATACGGACCTCGGTGAGGAGGAGTCGGCTGCTGACGACGTGTCCGGGGTGGCAGACCGCGATGACCCGGTCGAGACGGTGACGGGCATCGGTCCTGCGTATGGTGAGCGACTCGGTGAGATCGGCATCGAGACGGTGGCGGACCTCGCGACTGCCGACGCGGCTGCCGTCGCGGAGCAGACGAGCGTTTCCGAGTCACGCGTGGAGAAATGGATCGCCCGCGCCCAGGGAGAAGAGGACTAGGCCGTCCGGAGCGGGAGCCTTTTCACTGCTACCCCCAGGGAAACGGACATGCCGGACGAGCCGCAGGACGGCGGTCGGACGGACACAAACCAGGACCTCCTCGTCCATCTCGACGACGAACTGGTTGCGGAGGACGAGGCGACCGTCTCGATCCGGGATCGGGGGTTCCGCTACGGGGACGCCGCTTTCGAGACGATCCGCGTCTACGGAGGTACGCTCTTCGAGTGGAGATCCCATTACGATCGGTTCGAGCACACGTGTGATCTGCTCGAGCTCGACCCCGGTGTCTCCCGAGTCGAACTCCGGGCTCGGGTCCGGGAGACGCTCGCGGCGAACGACCTTCGCGACGCTCGGGTCCGAGTGTCCGTGACGCGCGGGGTGGACGACGAGGGCCTCATGCCCGATCCAAACCTGACGCCGACCGTCGTCGTCACGGCGCGCCCGTTACCCCCGGGTGGCCGGCGCGGTGACCCGCCGTGGAAGGGCCCCGCCACCCTCCAGACAGTCAAAACCCGCCGGATCCCCGACCGCGCGATTCCAAGCGATGCTAAGACTCACAACTATCTGAACGGCGTCCTCGCCCGGCTTGAAACTCGGGTCACGAACGCCGACGAAGCGCTCCTGCTCGACAGCGATGGGTACGTCGCAGAAGCGACGACTGCGAACGTATTCTTCGTCCGGGACGATGCGCTCCGCACTCCCAGTCTTGAGGGCCCGGTCCTCCCGGGCGTGACGCGGTCGGTCGTTCTCGGAATCGCTCGTGAGGAAGGTTTCCCGGTCGAGGAAGGACGATACGCGCCAGCCGATATCCGGGACGCAGAAGAGGCGTTCCTCACTTCAACGACGCGCGAGATCCGGCCAGTCGGCGAACTCGATGGGATCGAGATCGGGGACGGCGCAGTCACACGACTCCTGTCGCGCCTGCTCGATGAGCGGATCGAACGGGAATGCTATTCCGAGGGGTCGACGGACACGCCCCACTCCGACGAGCACTGAACGGAGAAACGCGGCGGGACGAAGCGGGGTACCTCACCTGAACCAGCGTCGAAGGCGGGTGACCAACGACCGGAGGCTGTAACTGGGCGTTTCTGGCTTCCTCTCGGCCGGGGTCTCGACGGCGGCCGTCCGTTCGTCCAGCAAACGTTCGTAGTGGGTGACGAGCTCTTCACGCTCGCGTTTCCGGGCTTCGAGTCGGGCTCGGAGCCGACGGTTCTCCTCGCGTAGGTCGGTACGACGGTTCCCCGGGTGCGGCGGCTCCCCTGCGGTTGCAGTCGGGGGGTGATTCTCCCCGAACTGGCGACCGTCGCCGCGACCCGACTCCCCGTCTTGGTCGGGTGCGGACATGCGCCGCTTCGTTGTCGATGGGCACGTAAAAAACTCAGTCAGACGGACGGCGCACGATACGGTGAAACGCGTGACTACGGGGACCCGTTCGCGATGTTCTACGGTCCACGCAGATGGGTGAGCACCCCGTCGGCGTCGTTCGGAACCGGTTCGGGATCCGTCCCGGCCGCCGCTGCTTCTTCGGGGTCCTTCAGGAGGTGTCCCGTCGTCAGACAGACGACATCCTCCTCGGAGCCGATGACGCCCCGGTCGCGGAGGGTGCGCAGTCCGGCGACCGAGGCTGCGGAGGCGGGCTCGACGCCGATCCCTTCGGCTGCGAGTGCACGCTGGGCAGCCCTGATCTCGTCATCATCGACCGCGACCGCGGTCCCGCCCGTCTCGCGGATGCCGGGCAGGGCTTTCGGCGCGTTCACCGGGTCGCCGATCCGGATCGCGGTCGCGCGGGTCTCCACGTCCGGCCACCGGCTGACATCGTCCTGTCCGTTCTCGACTGCCTCGACAAGCGGGGCTGCT
>CAZCXJ010000004.1:0-108637 GCA_964502585.1 uncultured Candidatus Halobonum sp. | reverse complement strand
ACCCCACCGTCTACCTAATCGGCCGCAGCCACATCCTACGGCGCCGGAGCGTTTCGGGCTTCCCGCATTCCAGCGTGGAAGCCGTATGGGGAATTAGCCTCAGTTTCCCGAGGTTGTGCCCCTCCGTAGGGTAGTTTGGCCACGTGTTACGGAGCTTTTCGCCGCGGGTCTAAACCCGCGCGACTAGCATGGCTAAATCGGACCCCGATAGCAATGGCCTCCGGCAGGATCAACCGGAATGTACCCGTCCGAGCGGACGGGTGGGTGGCGGGAGCACACCGTCTGGTGTGCACCATTTGCGTGGTCCGAGTCCGGCGACACCGACCGGGTGTCACCGAACTACCGAGGCTGACATCAGATCCCGTCTTACGGCGGACCGCAGGGGTGGAATCCTCATTTCCTTCCGGACTTGGACGTACCCTTCGACGGGTCATAAACCCATCGAACCGGGTACGAAATCCGGGGCCGGTCGGGCGAACGGACCGGCGTCGTCCTGATAGCCTCAGGACGTCGTTCCCGTTTCCACTCGATGGGAGTGCTGTATTTAAACTCATCGTCTCGGCGGCGTTGCGTGAGGCGGTTTCATGCAAAACCGTGAGGGACAGTATGGCGCGGCCGGAGGCCGACGGGTCATCCCGCGCGTTGCGCGTCCGGTCGCGTCGGGTGATCGGGAGGTATACTCCCGCCCCCACGGGACCGCGGGGGAGCCGCGCAGTCACAGTTGGGGGGAGGGAATGGAAATTCTGGCGATGAGCACGGAGCCTCAGCTAGGCGAACAGCGGCAAAAAAAGCGGAACTACCGGCTTACTCGTCGAGGTGCTCGATGCCCTTTTTCGAGACGTTCGCCTCGGTGATCTCGCTGGGCATCCAGTCCGGCTTGTTGTCCGGTGCTTCTTCTTCCCAGGCCCACCCTTCGTAGATGTGGACCTTGTCGGTGCCTTTCTCGCGCAACCGGAGCTCCTCCTCGTCGGCGCTCGCCTCGGACGGGGCCGGGTCGAGACGGCGGGCCGCTTTCAATGCGGCCTGTCGTGGAGTGTTGCCGGAAAACACACTCGTCTCTTGGCCGCCCTCCTCGCGCAGCGCGAAGTTTCGTTTACCGTCTTCACGTACCATGGTTTTACCCTCCATCCGGAGACAGCGGAGGGGAGATTATAAATATATCGGGCAAATGAGGGCTCTCCACCGGGGGGTTTTTTATACCAGCGGGCTGCACTGTCGTGATTCCTCGGTGAAAAGGTGGGACGGAAGACCCACTCACGGCTCGCGCGCGGGTAGTATATCGGCCGTTCGTTCTTCCCTCTAGACAAACACTTATGTGTATCCTAGGTCGATATCGGGGAAAGGGCCACCCGATGGTTCGTAAGAAGAAACTCAGTCCAAGTGGCGCGAAGGACGAGGACGGAGAGTATCATAACGTTCACGTGAATCTTCACGAAGACGAACTCGCCGTCGCAGGTCTGGACATCGGTGACGAGGTGTTCGTCCGTGTCCGCGACGGGAAAATCATTATCCAGAAGGCGGATCCTGACGAGGTCGAACACGACTTCTGACCTTGGGTACAACGCGTTCAAACCATCCCTGATATGCATTACCGATTGTGACTGTAGAGGCCCGCCTGTACGACCTGTGCAAACCAGGCTTGTTCGCACTTCCGCCCGAAACCGCACACACTACGGTGAAGAAACTGTTGAGAGTCGCACAGGGGACACCGCTCGAGACGGCAGCTCGTCATCGATTACAAATCAGAGACGACCGGTTGCGGACGTCCGCGTTCGGCCTCGAGTTTCCGAGCCCCGTCTGTGTTGCGGCGGGGTTCGATAAGAACGCACGCGTCCCTGGGATGCTCGCCGCTCTTGGGTTTGGCGGGATAGAGGTGGGGGGCGTCACGGCGGACCAGCAGGCAGGCAACCCCCGACCGCGACTGTTCCGACTCCAGACGGACCAAGCCTTGATTAACCGGATGGGATTCAACAACGACGGGGCTGACGTGGTCGGCGAGCGTCTCGCGCGCTCACGTCTACCTGATGTCCCGGTGGGAGTCAATCTAGGAAAGTCGAAGGCGACACCGTTGACCGAGGCCCCCGCGGACTACCGGTACACGTGCGAACAAGTCGCGGATGCGGCTGACTACGTTGCGATCAACGTGTCCAGTCCAAACACGCCTGGCCTCCGGTCGCTTCAAAACCGCGAGGCTCTGGAAGCGATCGTCGGCGAACTCCGCGACGCGGGAGCGAACCCGCTCTTGGTCAAACTCTCGCCCGATCTCAAGCCCGGAGCGCTGGAGGAGGCGGTGACTGTCATCAACGACCGGGACATCGACGGTGTGATCGCGGTGAATACGACAACCGCGCGACCAGAGGGCCTGGCCGACCCACGACAGGCGGAGCGAGGAGGACTTTCGGGAGCGCCCATCGAGGAGCGAGCGACTTCCGTCGTTCAGTTCGTGGCAGAACGGACCGACGTCCCTGTGGTCGGAGTCGGAGGGGTTTCGGACGCGGCCGGGGCATACCGGAAGATCCGTTCCGGGGCCAGCGTAGTTCAACTTTATACGGGGCTAGTCTACCGGGGCCCGACGATCGCGTCCGAAATCAACCGAGGTCTTTTGGAGTTGTTGGACCGGGACGGGTTCGACTCGGTCGCTGACGCCGTCGGTGCGGACCTGTAAACCGTGTCAGGGGGCGCGGTCGCTCACATCAGCCCGTTTCGATCGTCTCTGCAGTCGGTGCCGAGCGAGAAGTTGGACAAGGCCGTCCAGAGCTGAAAGGACCGCCCGGGACCGTTTCTGGTCGATCAAACTCCGCGAGGCAGAGGGGAACGGTCGCCCGCCGCCGACGGGGCGGTCCATCGGCAAGCGATGTGAGTCGTCAGGGGTGAACGACCACGACGGCGTCCTCGGCCTCCAACAGTTCTCCATTCCCCTCATAGCGGCGCTTTCGCTCAACCTCGAACAAATCGGCGGCGAGTTCGACGCCGCCCGCATGGAGCGTACCGTCCTCGAACCCGTACTCGCCCGCCTCGATATCCGCTTCGATATCTGAGACTGCCTCCCCATACTCCGGGCCAACCCGTGAGTAGTCGAGGTCAATGTCCGTAATCACCGTCTCGATGTCCGGATCGTCGGAGCGAATCTCGAGCTGGTCGATGTGCATCACGCGAGCAACGTCGTCAGCGAACCCAGCGAGGTCGCCGAACACTTCGACACGACTGATATCGGCGTTAAGGGGAAGGCCCTGTTCACTCTTGTATCGACGCACCGCACCGATGACCGACAGAGCCCGTCGGCCCGCGTTCCGGTCGGCCTCGATTCCGAGCCTCGTCGGCCACTCTTGCTGGTGGATCGACTCGCCGTCGGTCGCGTACATCTCCTGCCAGAGTTCCTCCGTCTCGTGCGCCAACAGCGGGGCGAACAGTTTCAGGAACCGTTTGTGCGCTTCCTGAAGGGTGTACTGGGCGGCCGCCGCATCGCTGATGGCGCCGTCCGCGACGGCTTCGTCCTCGGTCGGCGCCTCCCGGACCCGCGTCTTGGCCACTTCGAGGTAGTCATCACAGAACGTATGCCAGAAGAATGATCGGAGCCCGTCCCGTGCCTTCGAGAACTCCCGCGACTCGTACTGGGCGGTCAGAGTCTCGAGTTCCCGGTCGAGTTCGGCGAGCAACCACCGGTCGAGCGGCCGGAGTTCCTCGTGGGGAACGTCCAATGGTTCAGTGGGCGTGAGCGAATCGACGAGTTTCGATGCGTTCCAAAGTTTTCGGAGGAGCTTCTCACCCGCACGGAGTCCCTTTTCTTTGTATGGGAGATCGTCACCGACAGCACTCCCGGCCGCCCAGTAGCGGGCCGCATCAACGGGGTAGTTTGCCAGGACCTCGTCAGGGGCGACGATATTGCCCTTTGATTTCGACATCTTCTCGCGATTCTCATCGAGCACCATTCCGTTGATCATGACAGATTCGAACGGCACCTCCCCGGTATGTTCGTAGCACTTGACGATCGTGTGGAACAGCCAAAAGGAGATGATGTCGTGCCCCTGAGGACGCATGTCCATGGGGAAGAGCTCCGGATTGGCGAACTCGAAGGCCTCCGTCTCATCGTTCCAGCCCCAGTCGGCGTTGATGAGCGGCGTGAGTGACGAGGTGGCCCACGTGTCGAATACGTCTTCCTCCGGTTCGAACTCCGTATGTCCACAGTCGGGACACGCGTCGACGGGCGGGTCTTCCTCAATCGGATCGACTGGGAGTTGCTCACGATCGGCGATGACTTCGGCGCCACAGTCCCGACAGTACCAGACAGGGAAAGGGATCCCCGAGGATCGCTGGCGAGAGATGCACCAGTCCCACTGAAGCCCCTCGATCCAGTGTTCATACCGGCTGAACATCTTCTCGGGGAACCACTCCATCTCACGGCCGGCCTCGAGATATTCCCCGGTCTTGTCTAAGAGCTTCACGTACCACTGCTCGGTGACGAGAAACTCGATTCCGGTTCCGCACCGTTCGTGGACGTTCACGGTATGGCTGATCCCTCGTCGGTCGAGGAGTGCCCCAGCCTCGTTGAGATCCTCAACGATGGCCTCCCCTGCTTCTTCGCTCGTCATTCCGGCGTACGTCTCGGCTCGGTCAGTCATCCGTCCCGACTCGTCGATCGCGATCCGGAGTGGCAGATCGTGAGCCTGGTACCATTCGATGTCCGTCTGATCACCGAACGTGCAACACATCACGATCCCTGAACCCGTCTCCCGGTCCACGCGTTCGTCTTCCAGGATTGGGACTTCCTGACCGAACAGCGGAACACGGGCGGTCTCACCCACGAGATGCTGATTGTCGTCGTCGTCGGGGTGGACGAAAACGGCAACGCAAGCCGGAAGGAGTTCAGGACGGGTTGTCGAGATGGTGAACTGCTTGTCCTGCCCAACCACCTCGAAAGCGATATCGTTGAAGTGAGAGTCCGCTTCGCTGTCCTCTGTTTCGACCTGGGAGATGGCGGTTTCGCATTCCGGACACCAGATGGCCGGTGCACGCTTGCGATACTCCCGTCCCTTCTCGTATAGATCGATGAACGACAGTTGGGAGATCCGTTGAACTCGGGGCTCAATCGTCTGGTAGGTTTGATTCCAATCGATTGAGATTCCCAAAGACTGCATCTTCTCGGTGAACTCCGCCTCGTACTCCGCACAGACGTCCCGACAGAGCTCCTGGAACTCTTGACGGGTGTAGTCCTGGTGACGAACTCCCAGTTCGTCTTCAGTCAGCCGTTCGGAGGCGATCCCGTTGTCATCGTACCCGAACGGGAAGAACACCTTCTTCCCAGTCATCCGCTGGAACCGTGCGACGATGTCCTGAAGGATCGAACCGTAGACGTGTCCCCAGTGAAGGCTGCCGGATACCGTCGGCGGGGGCGTATCGATTGAAAAGACGGTGTTCGGATCAGTCACAGCCGTCTCGTCGTACGCGTACGTCTCCTCGTCGACCCAGCGCCGCTGCCACTCGGATTCGACAGTATCCGGGTCGTACTCTCCACTGGGCATTCCACCCGTCACTACCGTGGAACGACTGTTAAACGGCTCGATTGTATGGGGACCGCTGGCACGGGGTCGACGGCGAAGAGTTATCCGAACCGATCGTCATCGCTCCGGTGTGCCGACGACAGTCATCGCCGGAGTTGGACCCGGCCTCGGTGCATCGATCGCCCGAACGTTCGCCGACGCTGGACACGAACTCGCTCTCCTCGCCCGCACACGGTCTTATATCGAGGAGCTCGCCGCCGAGTTGCCAACGGATGCACGTGCAGTCCCCACGAATCTCGCGAACCCGGACGACATCGAGGCGGCATTCGACAGGACACGGGAGGCATTCGGCGGGGCCGACGTCCTCGTCCACCATGCAAGCGCGGCCCCTTGGAAGGGGCTCCAAGAGTGCACGCTTGAGGAGTACGAACACGCATACGACGTTGGTCCGCGGGCGGCTCTGCTTTGCTCGCAGGAGGCGGTATCGGATATGCTACGAGGGGATTCGAGCGAAGGGGGAACGGTGATTTTCACCGGGGCGACGACGTCCGTCCGTGGCCGGGAAGGCGCAGTCGGGTTTTCGATGGCGAAGTTCGGCGTGCGTGGGTTGGCGGAGTCGATGGCACGTGAACTCGGGCCCGACGGCATCCACGTCGCGCACGTCGTCATCGATGGGGGAATCCTCACCCCGGGCGTCGAGGCTTCGAACCCGGAGGAGTACCTCGATCCTGACGCGATTGCTGAGAGTTACCTGCATCTCGTCCAGCAGGATCGATCCGCATGGACACTCGAACTCGATCTGCGCCCCCACGTTGAAGAGTTCTAGCCGGGCGGTGAGGAACTGGTAGAAGCGTGGGTCGATTTTAACTGGGGACGAGCGTGGACTCAACACGGGCACGTAGGGGAGAATAGAGCGGATCATCCCCGCCCCTGGACGCGTAACGTTCTCCCGGCCTGGCCACGAGGCTCCGGCCATGCGAGTGTTGCCATCCGAGGTCGTGAGCGAGCTGTTATCACTCCCGGACCTGCTTCCGGTGGTCGAATCAGCGTTCATCAAGCAGAGTCGAAACGAGGTCACTCGTCCCGACCGGCCACACTTCCCGATTGGAGAGGGATTGGGGGGAGTCGAGGGGCCCAAGGGCATTGGCCTGACGATGCCCGCATATGTCCATGGCGACCCGGCGTTCGCGACGAAACTCGTCACCGTACACGAGGATAATCCGACCCGAGGTCTCCCGACCGTTCAAGCACAGTTGGTACTGTCGGACGCGGCAACCGGGGAACCGCTGGCTTTCATGTCCGCCGAAGACATCACCAATGCCAGGACTGGCTGTATCGGCGGGCTCGCAGCACGGGAACTTGCATCCGATGCCCCGGTCTCCGGAGAGGGAACAACGTTGGGGGTCATTGGAGCGGGTGCACAAGCCCGATGGCAGACGCGGGCGATCGGGGCCACGAGGGACCTCGGCCGGGTCCGGGTTTACTCCCCGCATACGCGTGCCGAATGTGCGGCGGATCTCAGAGGCGAGGGATTCGATGCGGTCGCGGTTGACGGGCCACGCGCTGCAGTTGAGGAGGCCGACATCGTGGTGACTGCGACGACGAGCCACGAGCCAGTGTTTCCGGGTGATGCGTTACGGCCGGGGGCGCTCGTTATCGCCGTCGGGGCGTACACGAGAGAGATGCGAGAGCTCGACGGGACATCGTTCGAGCGAGCGGGACGGGTCTTTGCTGACGTGCCGGAGGAAGTCGCCGAGATCGGCGACCTCGTCGGAAACGGTGTGGATCGAGATCGGCTCGTCCCGTTCTCGGAGGTACTCAAGGGGGAGGCAGGACGGGGAACGCCGGACGAGGTGATTATCGTCGAAAGCGTCGGGTCGGCCGTACTTGATGCGGCGACTGCCAATCACCTCTACGAACGGGCGGATACGGCTGGTATCGGGCGGACCGTCGACCTCTGACGGGCGAGCCAAGACAGGGACCAGTCACGGGTCGGATGCGATCCGGTCATGAAACACGTCGCGCGTTTGACTTTCGAAAGATTCCAGCCCCGGACCGTCACCGATTAGTCGACGCCACGCCGGGGTCCAGTATGGACGGACGGCTCGATGAGGGAGTGGTTCGTGTCGGCGGTGATGCACGTCAGCGCTTCTTTGACGCTCGAGGGTACGGTCGTCCCGACGGGAACGACCTGGCGTTGGCGCGGGTCGAAGCTGCCCATCTCCTGTACCGAGGTGATCTCGATACGGTCGAGGACATGGGGTTTCAGGCGTTCCTGGCTGACTCCGTGACTGCAACCGAACGGTTCGGGCCCCGGTTCCTAGTGTACGCGGACCTTCGCGAGCGAGGGTTCTACCTCGCACCGGCACAGGAGGGGTGGCCAGGATACGACCACGATCCACTTCCGGATTTCACCGTGTTCGAGCGGGGGGCGAAACCGGGCGGATCCGTCGGTCATCGGGTCCGTGTCGCCGGTGAGCGGGAACCGCTGGCCGCGCGTGACCTTCCCGGCTTGACGCTGGCAATCGTCGACGAGGAGAGCGACGTCTCGTATTTCGAGTGTGGCCGGGCGGAGTTCGACGGGGGAACGGAGTACGATCCCCCGGGTCGAATCACCGCTGAGCTGCTTGATGACAGGGTGATCTGTTGGGAGCCACCGGCAGGGCTCTACCAAGCAGGCTTCTTCGGCCGACCCATATCGGGGCGCGACGCCGGCGTGGTAGACGGCCTCGTACTCTCGCTCGTCGAGGCGAGCTATCTCGCAGCCCGTGGGAGTCTCACGATCGACGGGGACGGCGCTGAACGGGAACCGTCGGTGGAGGGGACAGGGACCGGGACGGTCGACGTGATTCGGGAACGTGGACGGGCGGTGGAGGGAGATCGGTTCGACCGCAGGCTCGCGGTCTATCGACAGATTCGGGAGGCGGGCGCGGTTCCGAAAACCGGGTTCAAGTTCGGCGCCGATTTCCGCGTTTACGATACGGTTGAGGAGGTCGAGTCGTTGCCGCACTCGGAAACGCTGGTTCGGGTCATCCCGCCGGATCATCGGTTCCATCCGCGCGAGCTCGCACTCGACGTTCGTCTCGCAGGCGGGGTCCGGAAGCGAATGGTTTTCACGCTGGCCGGCCAGGACTCAGTCGAATCCCTCTCCGTAGGACGACTCACGCCATGAGCGATGAAGCGGACCCGGCAACCCCGGGCGCGACGAAGGGCCCCGACGACGGGTCACGACGAACCGAAGATCAACGGGAACGGACGGACGGTGGTGTTGCACTCGATCCCTGGGGCTCGGCTACGGTCGACAACTACCGGACGCTGTTCGAAGAGTTCGGGATCGAACGGTTCGAGGAGGTCATCGACGAGGTGCCCGATCCTCACTACTTGATGCGGCGGGGGGTAATCTTCGGCCACCGGGAGTATCGGCCCGTGGCTGCCGCCCTCCGGGAAGGTCGTGACGTCGCTGCCCTTTCCGGGTTCATGCCGACAGGTGATCCCCACATCGGACACAAACTCGTGTTCGACGAACTAATCTGGCATCAAGAGATGGGGGCCGACACGTATGGACTGATCGCTGACCTGGAGGCTCATTCGGCGCGAGGGATGACCTGGGCCGACATCGATCAACACGCTCGTGATTATCTGCTCTCCCTGATTGCCCTGGGGTTCGACCCGGAGGACGGGACGCTGTACCGTCAGTCGACCAACCGGGAACTCCAGGACCTCGCGTTCGAACTCGGCTCCAACGCCCGGTTCGCGGAATTCGAAGCCATCTACGGGTTCGACGGGGAGACGTCGGTCTCGCACATGCAGTCTGTCGTCACCCAGGCGGCGGACATTCTGTATCCACAACTTGAGAACCCGAAGCCAACGGTGATCCCAGTGGGACCGGACCAGGATCCACACATGCGACTCACCAGAGATATCGCTCGCCGTACCCGGTACTTTCGGGTGACCGATGCGTACGCGAGTTTCGAGGCAGATGCCGCTGAACGGGTTCTCATCGGACAGGCGTACGATGCCCGCGAGCAGTACGCTGCCGACCCTGATCAACCGCGGTGTGAGGAGGCAGCCGAGTGGCTTCAGGAAGCCGAAATCCAGGAAGAATACAAACCGGCCCTGGAGGCGGCGATCGAAAAATTGGACAACGCCGGCATGGAGCCTCTTCGACCTCGAGTCCGATTCCTGGACCGGAACGCAACCGAAGAGGCGTTCGAAGCGCTGATCGGCGCCGTCAGGGGCGACAAACGGGTGTTCGACGCTCACATTGACGCGTTTGACCTCGGCCGCGAGGAGGCGGAAGAGCTTGCTCGGGAGGTCGAAGTCGAACACGGTGGCTACGGGTTCCATGCCCCGTCGTCGATCTACCACCGGTTCATGACCGGACTGACTGGAGGCAAAATGTCCTCGTCAGTTCCGGCGAGCCACATCTCGCTCTTGGACGACCCGGAGGAGGGGTACGAGAAGGTGAAGGCAGCGACGACGGGGGGACGAGAAACGGCTGAGCTTCAGCGTGAACTCGGCGGCGAAGCCGATGAGTGTCCGGTCTACGAACTGTACGCGTATCTTCTGGCCGACGACGATGACGAGTTTGCTACCCAGGTGTACGAAGAATGTGTGAACGGGGAGCGGCTCTGTGGAGACTGTAAGGAACAGGCGGCGGAGTTGATGCGGGAGTTCCTCCGAGAGCATCAGGAAAAACGAGCGGAAGCCGATGAGGTTCTCGAGAATCTGGATATCGAACTGGACGTCGATGCCACCCGTCGAGGCATCCCTGGCGACGAGGAGTGAGAAACGAGGACGGGAAAAGTTCGGACTACGGATACGGTCCGGTATGTGCATAGTCGGACTTCCCAATACATCGGACCGAAAAACGACCGGAACGTGTCCCAACCTAGGGAACACCGAGCGGCTCAAAGAGGCAGGTGCCTCCCTCGCTACCGAAGCGCACGGAGGTCGAACTCGAAGGCAGCGACGGGAAGTTCGAGGTCGTGCTCGACGAGGACTTCCGGGTGGAGTTCACCGATGATTCCGGCCCAGGCACCGTCGATAACTACGTCTGCGCCCCGCCCTTGTATGAAGCTCGGGTGATCCGCCGCGGGCGTTGCTAGCTCCACGTCGAAGGCGTCACATATCGCCTTGAGCCGGCCCTTCGCGTCCTCGTAGGTCGCGTCCGTCCGGGCGAGAACCGCCGCGACGTGACGACGCTCAGTGACATTCGTGTTTTCCGTCGTGTCCTCCTCGGCTACGAACCCGACTTCGGCGATGTCTTGCGGATACGAGCGGTGGGTATTGTTCTGCAATAACAGCATGAGCGACGGAAGGGCCCAAGTCCGTACAATCTCGTACTCACTGCTGTACGGCTCGATGATCTCGACCGGCTTCCCGCCCCCGAGGGCGTCGTCGCCTACTGGGAGATTCATACGGGTGAAACATGCGTCGGACCCGATGAGGTGGAAGTTCAACGCGTCCTCGAACCCGAGGCCGACGAGCGTCGTCCGGACTGCCTCCTCCAGTCGTGCATCTTCGTGCCGGCCGCCGACGGTGCCGATGTCCGGGTACTGCGGCTCGAGATTGTTGAACCCGTATGTACGACCGATGTCGTCGATCAGGTCAAGCGGGTGTAGGACATCGACTCGGTACGGGGGGATTTCGACGTCGTACACGATCTCGTCTCCGAGGGAATATGTCGCATTCAATCCCGATCGCTCGAAAAGGTCGATCACGTCCTCCGGTTCGAATTCGACCCCGAGCATCCGCTCGATACGGGCGTGCTGAACCGACTTTTCGTCGATCGACAGGTCCGGGCGTACCAACTCGGTGCCGTACTCCTGGGGAGCGACCGATTCGTCGACGTAGACGACGTTCACGTCCTCGATCGTCGCTCCACGTGCCGAGAGGGCATAGCAGACGATCGTGCACATCTTATCGATCGTCCACTGGTCCGTACCGGTCATCTCGATCAGGAGATCCCGGGAACTGGTCGAGACCTCCGTTCGGCGGCCATTGATCACCGGCGGGAAAGAGAACAGTCCGATCTCGTCGTAGATGGCGGGATAGCTGTCGTAATCGGCGACGAGGTCGGCGTATCGGTCCCCGATCGGATGATCGGTCAGGACTTCACCGGGGGTCATTTCGCAATCGGCATCCAGAGGGACGAATCGATCACCGTCAGGGGAAATACCCCGATAGCTGATCGATTTCGTACCGGGAGTATCATCCGGAACGTGGCCTTTCAACATGGTAAGGTCGTGGACCCCGATTGCACCTTTGGCACGTCCGCGGCCCATCGTCGCGTGGAGCTTCTCCTGGATTTGGATCAGCGACTCCAGGCCGGCTTCGTCGAAATCCAGCCCGCGAACGATCGCGCCGGTCACGTAGGGCCGTTCCTCGGGAACGGTCGGGGCCACCTCGATCGTCCAGTCGGGATCGTTCGTCTCCGGAATCGCGACCCCTCGGTCGTCCCCATACTGATACCGGAGCGAACGGGCCACTCCTTCGACCGAGAGGCGATCGAGCCGGTCAGGGGCGAACTCAAATTGGTACAGCCCTTCCTCGGTTTCACCTTCGAATTCGAGGCCAAGAGCGAAGAGATCCGAGACGAACTCGTCGTCGGACTTATCGTGACCGGTCAAGTCCCGAAGTGTGTCGGTATCAACTTCGACGACGGGCATCAGTAGCTCACCTCCGCACTCCGGAGGAATTCCAAATCAGCCAGCGTGCCGTGGAGGTCACGGATGTCCTCGGCACCAGTCGTCAGCATCGCGAGCCGCTCGAGGGCGAGCCCCCATGCCATGACGTCGCAGTCGACACCAAGCGGGGTCAGTACCTCCTCCCGGAACAGGCCGGAGTTTCCGATCTCGATCAGTTCGCCGGTTTCCGGATGTTCACCGAACAGTTCGAAGCTCGGTTCCGTATACGGGTTGTAATGGGGTTTGAACTCGAGATCGGTGATACCAAACTGCCGGTAGAATTCCTCGAACGTTCCCATCAGGTCACGGACTGACAACTCTTCCGCCATCACCCACCCCTCGATCTGGAAGAACTCAAGTAGATGCGTGGCGTCCAGCGTGTCGTTCCGATAGGCCTTCTCGACGGAGAAGTACTGTTGTGGCGGGTCGAGGTCACCGATAGCGGTACCTGAAAGGTACCGCGTCGAGAGCGACGTGGTATGGCCCCGCAACGCCACCGCTCTGGCAAAGTCCTCGCTCCAGGGCGAATGGTACCCGGCCCCGTCCTGACCGACACCTTCGCGATGGGCCCTCTCGACGCGGTCGACAAGGTCGGCAGGAAGTTGTTCGATGGGGGGGACGTCCAACGCGAACCTGTCCCAATGTGTCCGGGCTGGATGGTCCTGAGGCATGAACAGACAGTCGTGGATCCAGAAGTCTGCGTCCGCATGCGGGCCTTCCATCTCCTGGAACCCCATTCCCACCAGGACTTCCTTGACCCGTTCGATGATTTGTCTGAGGACATGGACCCGGCCGCCCGTCACTGTCGGGGGGTCGGCTTCGACGTTATACTCGGCAAACTCAACGTCGCGCCACTCTCCGGAGGTGATGAGATCCGGGGTGAGCCGGTCTACCGTTTCGGCAGGTTCCACCCCTTCCATCAGCGCGGTTACTCCCTCCTCGGTCAGCCTCACGGAGCGAACCGTCCGCTCAACCGTCTCGATGAGCCCACGTCTTTCGAGGCGTTGGAGGACGTTCGGATCGACGTCCGACACGTCACCCCCGTCAGAGTCCTGAAGGGTGGACAGTGCGGTCGCCTCTTTATCATCGTCCGGGTCGACGTCGGAGGTGGACATAATCTGTCCGGATTCGAGCGTTCCATACCCTTTCCGGGGGTAGTTGGAGAGCGCGATATCGATAGCCTGACCGTCCAACCCGGCAGCCGTGAGCGCGTCCTCTATCGGAACCGGACCGTCGGAAGCACCGGCTTCGATGGCTGCACGGTACAACCGAACCTCAGGGAGACCCTCAGTTACGTACCGTTCTCCCTCCTCGGTTAACGACACGTCGGTCTCGGACGTCTCTTCGAGCGTGATCAACCCCTCGTCAGTTAGTTCGAAGGCTGCTCGCGTGATGCTCTCGGGTTTCAGCCCGGTTTCCTTGGCTAGTTGTTCAACGGGTTTCGAATCGGAAGCACTGGCGGTCTCAAGGACTGCGACCTGTGCCTCCGGGAGTCGTCTGGTCATGATGGGTGTAGCTGGTGTGGTCTCGTCAGTTAGCCGTTCCGATGCCGTCACGGACGGTTTCACGACGCCGAGTGCTTTCGCACACGGCCCCAATCCGCCGTCCGGTCAGGCGAAAAAGAAGCCGAACCCGTACGGACGAGGCGCTCGACCAACGAACGTCATAGGCGTGGGTTCGGACGCCATACCACGGTTCAGGACGAGCGGGATAAAAATCTTGTCGACGTCGGGGTCGTCTTGCGATAGGTTTGATATCCTGGCTCGATAGTAGAGCCTTGCACATCTATCCTCTGACAGCGAGAGAATTCCGCCGTTCACGGCGCGGAGGATGTCACGCGACGTTCCGTTCCTTGAGAGACGATCCGCCGGCGAACCTGTCGCGTGTCAACTTCGATACATCCACGACCGAAGCCCTTCCGTCGAGACACAGTTGTGCGACGACTTGTCCGGTGGCGGGGGCATGTTGGAAGCCGTGGCCGGAGAACCCCGCAGCGGTGATGACGCCCGGCACGCTTTCCTCCATGATCGGATGATCGTCGGGAGTCACCGCATAGAGCCCGGTCCATCCATCCACAACGCCCGTCTCGGGGCCGAAGTAATCGGCGAGGGAGGACACACGGTCCAGGACTTCAGCCGTCCAGTCCAAATCCGGCGTGTCCGAGTATGCGTCCGGATCGACGATATCCGGATCGTCGAAATGGCCGCCGACAATCGCCCGCCCATCTCGCTCGGGGCGGAAGTGAGCCGTCGTATCGAGATCGATCGTCAACGGATCGGTTTCCGGCACGGGGACCGTGGGCTCAACCGTGAGAACCTGGCGTCTGTGAGGCTCGATAGGCAGGTCGATACCGAGCATGGAAGCGATCTTCGGTGCCCATGCGCCGGCCGTATTGACCACGTAGTCGGCTGCGAGGCTTTCGCGGGTCGTCTCGATATGAACCGTACCACCGTCCTCGGTCCGGCGGCTCGTATCGATGTCGATGACGGCCGTGCCGGTTTGGATATCGGCCCCGGCCTCGCGGGCACCCTTCGCGAACCCCTGGAGCGCAAGATGCGGATCGGCAAAGCTGTCATCTGGTGAGTAGGTTGCAGCGACGAACTGACCTGGCCTGAGTCCGGGACACCGATCGGCAGCCTCTGTAGGGGTGAGAACTTCACTGGGGACGCCCCGCTCGTTCTGCATTGTGACCTGCGCCTCGAACGCTGATGCGACCTCCCGGTCGCGGGTGAGAAAGAGATATCCGGTTTTGTGACGTTCGATATCGACACCGAATTTCTCTTCGAACGCGTCCCACTCTGTCATGCTCACGTTCGAGAGGGCGACGTTGACCGGGGTGGAAAACTGAGCGCGGATACCGCCGACCGCACGGTCCGTACTCCCGCTCCCGAGCGAATGCCGCTCGCATAGCGTCACGTCAGCTCCCCGCTTGGCGAGATAGTACGCGCTCGCGACACCAACGATCCCCCCGCCGACGACGACAACGTGCATATCGGTTCAACGGAGCGGGGGGATATGAGCGTGACCCAGGACAGCCGGGAAGGCGGTGTCCGGCGATCCCCTTGTCCGCCCTCACTCGAGCAATAGCAACCGCGGATCGTTGAGGTACTCCATCACACGGTTCGTGAACCGCGCCGCCTCAGCGCCGTCGACGATCCGATGATCGATAGAAAGGGACAGCGGGAGCGTATGGCGTGCGACCACCTCGCCGTCCTCGACGACGGGTCGCTCCTCGATGGCTCCTAGACCGAGGATCGCCGTCTCGGGATAATTGATAATCGGAGTGGCATATTCGCCCCCAATCGCACCGAAGTTGGTGATAGTGAATGTCCCGCCCTGCATCTCTTCACGAGTGACCTTCCGATCACGCGCCCGGGATGCCAGGTCATTCACTTCGGCGGCGATATCAAGCATCGACTTCCGGTCGACCGACTCGACGACCGGAACCATCAGTCCCGCCTCGGTCGCGACCGCAATCCCGATGTTGTACTCTTTTTTCAGGAGGATTTCGCCGTCCTCGCCCTCCTCGCCTTCGCGGAGTTCCGCGTTGAGGTACGGGAATTCCTTCAGGGCCGCAACGACTCCCTTCATCACGAACGGCATGTAGGTCAGGCGGGTGTCCTGCTCCTCGGCACGCCGTTTCAAGTCTTGTCGCAAATCTACGAGTTCGTCAACGACGACGGTGTCGTGATGGGTGACATGAGGAGCGGTGTACTTGGAGCGTTCCATCTGCTGGCCGATAGTACGTCGAACGCCCCGGTACGGGACCGTCTCGGGCTCCCTGTCTCTCGTGGCCGCTTCCGCGACCTTCTGGGAGGATGGGGAGGCCGCCTGAGTCGTCGCCTCTGGTCCCGGCTCCGGCTCGGGTTCCGCTTGTCGGGCCCTACGTTGTACCTCCGCATACTCTTTCACCTGTTCACCCGTCACAAATGGCTCACCGTCGCGGGTTTTGTCCGTCGGGACCGAGTTGATATCAATGTCCTCCTCGCGGGCGACACGGCGCGTAGCAGGGACGGCGAGCGTCCGATCACGGTCGGCCGCGTCCACCTGGCCCCCTGTTCCGGTCTCGGGGTCGCTCCGCCGACTGACTGCCGAATCTCGTCCTGTAGTGTCGACGTCACGTGGTTCCGGGGCCTCCGAAGCGCCACTCGTGGCGCTCTCGGCGTGTGCCCGGACGTCCGCCTCCGTGACACGACCGCCGGGGCCGCTTCCCTCAACGGCAGTGATATCGATCCCAAGCTCCCGGGCGAGTCGGCGGGCTGAAGGAGGGGCGAATACTCGTCCTTCAACCTCGGCGGCCGTGCCGTCTTCAGGTGCCGTCCTGCCGGTAGCCTCGGTTGCGTCGCTGACGTCACTCCCGTCGTCACCTGGGGGTGATGGGGCCGCGTCAGGAGCCTCCGTCTCCGCACTGTCGTCTTCGACCTCGAAGGTGATGATAACGTCTCCGACCGGAACCATCTCCCCTTCCTCGGCTAGCAGTTCTTTTACGCTCCCGTTGTACGGCGACGGAACTTCGACGAGCGCCTTGTCAGTTTCGACCTCCGCAACCGGTTGATCCTCGGTTACAGAGTCGCCGGGTTCGACGAGCCAGTTGACGAGCTCACCCTCGGCAACGCCTTCACCAACGTCCGGAAGTTTGAATTCCTTCGTCGCCATGTCAGAATTCCACGACCTCCCTGATTCCCTCCGCGATTCGTGTCTCGTTGGGGAGGTAGTAGTCTTCGAGGGCGTACAACGGGTACGGGACGTCGTAGCCAGTCACCCGCTTGACCGGCGCCTCCTGGTACAGTAGCGACTCTTCCTGGAGCGTGGCCGTGATTTCACCCGCGAGCCCGCCAGTTTTGGGCGCCTCATGAACGACGCACGCGCGGCCAGTCTTTTTGAAAGATTCGACAATCGCGTCGCGGTCCATGGGCGATACCGTCCGCAGGTCCACGACCTCCGCGTCGATACCGTCGTCGGCGAGTTCTTCCGCAGCGTCGAGCGCTGGGCGGACCATCGCTCCGTACGCGAACACTGAGACGTCGGCCCCGGTACGTCGGGTGGTCGCCTCACCCAAAGGTACGGTGTACTCCCCTTCAGGAACGTCACCGCGGAACGCACGGTAGATGAGTTTCGGCTCCAAGAAGACGACGGGGTCGGGGTCCCGGATCGCGGACACGAGCAACCCCTTTGCGTCGGAGGGTGTTGAGGGAATGACCACCTTCAGCCCCGCCTCATGAGCGTAGAATGCCTCTTTCGATTCGGAGTGGTGCTCGGGGGCACGAATCCCGCCTCCGTACGGTGCCCGGAGGGTCATAGGGAGGGTGTATCGTCCGCGCGAGCGAGTCCGCAAGCGGGCCATATGAGAGACGATCTGGTCGAAGCCGGGATACATGAATCCGGAGAATTGGATCTCCGGGACCGGCCGCATCCCCATCGCGGCCATGCCAACCGAGGCGCCAATGATGCCTGACTCCGCCAGTGGTGTGTCGATGACCCGATCCTCACCGAACTCCTCGTATAGCCCCTCGGTGGCACGGAACACTCCCCCGTTCTTCCCGACGTCCTCTCCGAGTACTATGACCTCTTCATCCCGTTGCATTTCCGTCGCGAGTGCGTCCCTGACTGCCTGTACTAGTGTGAGACTCTGCGTCGCTTGTTCTTGTGTGCTCATGTCAGTCCTCGAGGAAGGCCTCGTCACCGTATTCTTCGTGCAGTTCGGCGAACCGATCGGCCTGTCGCTGGAGTTCTGCGGGCATCTCGGCGTAGGCATTCTCGAACATCGACTCCGGATCGGGGTCGACCTCGGCTTCCGCGGCGTCGATGGCATCGGCGACCTCCTCCTCGATCTCGGAACCGATGGCGTCCACACGTTCGTCATCGAGGATACCTTGCTCCCGAAGGAACGTCTCCAGCCGTGGAATGGGGTCCTTCTGTTTCCACCGTTCGACCTCCTCCTCGTCGCGGTACACGGAGGGATCGTCCGCAGTGGTGTGAGCCCCGAATCGGTATTGGACCGCCTCGATCAATGTCGGGCGGAGCGCGTCGTCTCCCGGGTTCTTTGCTTTTTCAAGAGCCTCGTTGGTGGCCTTGTAGACGGCCAGCGGATCCATACCGTCGACTTGGACCCCTTCGAAGCCGTAGGCCGTCGCTTTCTGTGCCAGCGTCTCGCTAGCGGTTTGTCGCTCGCGGGGGACGGAGATAGCCCACTGATTGTTGTTGCAGAAGAAGACGTTGGGCGTGTCGAAGACCCCAGCGAAGTTGAGACCTTCATGGAAGTCACCCTCGGAGGTGGCACCGTCACCGAAGTAACAGAGGAACGCCCGATCAGTATCCTCGCCCTTTCGGAGTTTGTCGCTCCACGCCATTCCGGTCGCATGCGGGACCTGTGACGCAATCGGAACGGCGACGGTGAAGATGTTCGCGTCCTCCGGGATCTGGTTGCCGCGTTCGTCACCCATCCAGTATTGAAGTGTCTGCTTCAGGGGAAGGCCCCGCACGAGCGCCGCCCCATGCTCCCGGTAAGAAGGGATGATCCAGTCGTCCTCATCAAGGGCGTATGCCGATCCGATCTGTGCCCCCTCCTGGCCGGACAACGGTGGATATGTGCCCATCCGTCCCTGGCGCTGGAGCGACACTGCTCGCTTGTCGAAGTGTCGTGCCAGCCGCATATCTCGGTACATGCCGACGAGGTCCTCCTCGGCGAGATCGGGAACGTCGCCGACGACACCACCGTCGTCGTCGAGAACGCGCACCATTCCCTCCTTCGGATCGCGTTCGAGCGTACTCACGGTTCCCACCTGCACATGTTCGACACCTTTCCCCCCCACGGCAAAGCCTTTTCGTAAAAGTTACCGGATTATACACGAGCGTACATCGGCGTTGTCATCCGGGTTTCCACACTTGTCACGAAGACCCGGCGGAATCCGGCCTGGAACAGTCTGCCACACGCTGTCCCCTACTCGATTACGAGTCGGGGCCGGACGGGGTCAGTCCGCTGCCTGGGCGGCAGCGCGCGCGTCTTCGACGGATTTGCCGTCCCGGACAAGTGCTTCGACGAAGAACTCCCCGGCTTTGTACGATGACCTGACCATCGGTCCGGACGCACAGTACAGGAACCCGAACTCGTCTTCCGCGACCTGCTTCCACGTCTGGAAAGCGTCCGGATGAACGTACTCGAACACGTCGAGGTGCGACCGGGAGGGTTGCAGGTACTGGCCGAGAGTGAGAATGTCGACACCTACCTCCCGGAGGTCCGAGAGAGTCTGGTAAATCTCGTGATCGTATTCGCCGACGCCGAGCATCAGGCTCGTCTTCGTCCTGATGTCCGAACCTCGATTGACCTGATCGAGGACGGCGAGACTCTGTGTGTATCCAGCCCGCCGATCGCGAACCGGCCATTGCAGTCGTTCGACGGTTTCGACGTTGTGGGCAATCACGTCGGGACCAGCCTCGATGATTTTCCCTACGAGGCGTTCTTCCCCCTGGAAATCCGGGATAAGAACCTCAACCAGGATTTCGGAGTCTCGGCGCTTGATTTCACGGATCGTTTCCGCGAAGTGCGGGGCGCCCTGGTCGGGCAAATCGTCACGGTCGACGGACGTAAGCACGACGTAATCGAGGCCGATCTCGGCGACCGCCTCGGCGACGTTCGATGGTTCGTCGGGGTCTAGCGGCTCCATGCCTCCGGTTTTCACATCGCAGAAATTGCACCCGCGCGAACAGCGGTCCCCCATCAGCATGAACGTCGCCGTCCCGGGGCCATCACCACCGCTCCAACACTCCCCGAGATTCGGGCAGTTTGCCTCCTCGCAGACCGTATGGAGGTCGTGGTCACGAAGCGTGGACTTGATCTCGGTGAACCGCTGACCGGACGGCCGTCGCATCTTCAGCCAGTCCGGTTTCCGCCGCCGACTGCTCATGGATGGTCCTGGACGGCCGTGGGCAAAAACGTGCGGTTGCACGGGGACGAGAAGCCGCTGGGGACCCCCATCCAATAGGTGTCCCGAGTACGCTGACCGGCCGATGTCGTCCGGGACCGACAGAAATATATTACTTGATTGGTAGCTCGAAACGATACGCAGATGCTCGACGTCTCCAGCGAGGAGATAACTGACGGGCCAATCGCACGTACGCTGGTGGTGTTGGCCGCACCACTGGTTGCCCAAAACTTCGTCCTAGTAGCCCAACAGGTGATTGACACGTTCTGGGTAGGTCGTCTCGGGGAAGATGCGGTTGCGGCCGTCGGACTCAATTTCCCGATTATTGCCTTCGTGTCTGCCGTTCCGATTCTGACATACGTCGGGACTCAGGTGGTAGCGTCGCAGCGGGTTGGGGACGAGGACACCACTGGGGCCCAGCGCGCGGTGTTTCACGGGCTCACCCTCGCGGTCGCTCTTACCGTCCTTGTCGCAGCACCCCTCGTGGTCGGGGCGGGGACGGTCGTCGACCTCGTCGGGTCTAATCCGGGAGTGCTGCCCTTGGCCGCCACGTACCTCGGGACCTGGGCGCTCGGGTTGCCATTCATGGGCGTGTCGGACACCCTCGAAGCGGGGTTCGTTGGCTGGGGTGATTCCCGTGCCTCGCTGTACGTCAACGTCACCGCAGTCGTCGTGAACGTGATCCTCGATCCGATCCTTATTCTCGATGCCGGCAGAGTGCCGGGACTGGGGACCATTCCCCTTGCAGGCCTGGGAATCCGGGGTGCCGCACTGGCCACAGTGATCGGGTTCGGAACCGGGGCACTGCTCGCAGTTGGACTCTCGCTCGGCCCCCGGGATACGCTCACGCTCACCAGAGAGTCGATCGCCTTCCGCTCCCAGACGTATCGGGAAATCGCTGATGTCGGCTCGCCGGCAGCCGGACAGCAACTCGTCGCCCAGTTCGTACGTGTGGTAATCGTGGGGATCGTTAGCGTCGTCGGAGGGGCTGCAGGGCTGGCCGCGTACACCGTCGGAGCTCGAATCGCGACTGTCTCGTTCGTTCCAGCAACAGGGCTGCGGAACGCCGTTCAGAGCATGATCGGGCAGAACCTCGGTGCTAATCGACCGAGCCGCGCAGTCGAAACCGTGAGAGTCGGGATCGGGATCGCGGTCGGGGCGATGATCGCCATCGGACTGGCACAATGGGTTATCCCAGGCGCGCTCACTCGACTATTCGTCCCGGATATCACCCCGCGAGGGTTCGAGCTGACAGTCGCCTACCTTCGTATCTTGGCATATGGGTACTGGGCTATCGGGGCGACTTACGTCCTGCTGGCGGGGTTTAACGGAGCGCGCCGGACCCGGACGAGCCTCGTGGTCGACCTGGTGAAGTACTGGGGCCTCCGGTTCCCGGTGGCCGTCCTGGCCCTGCCGGCAGGGGCAGCTGTCTCCCTGTTCGGTATCTCGATCGCGCCGGGAGTAGGACTGGGGATGGAGGCGATCTTCTGGGCAGTGACGGGATCGAACATCCTCGCCGCTCTCGGCGTGGGAGCATACTTTGTATACACGGTTAACGATGGGATGTTCCATCGCGCCGCCGAACGAGCGAGTACGGACTCCGATGCGGCCGACTGACGAGGCGAACCCACTGAACTTGATTTAGGAATCGGCCGTTCAGTCACGGAGCGAGCGCTGCCGGAACAGCCGGGCGCAGGGAAGACTGTGTGGGAGCTTGTCGATTACAGCTCCAGATCCGGGTCAGGCTCAGGCACACCATCCTCCTCGCTGGCGAGATCGAACTCGGAGCGAAGGTCGCGGATTCGGTCCCGGATGTCCGCCGCGAGTTCGAACTCGAGATTGGAAGCGGCCTCCTCCATCCGCTCTTCGAGGAGTTCGATCTGTCGGGCCGCCTCGTCCGCGTTCGCAACGTCAGCGTCGGCGACGTCCGACGTGTCCGTCTCTGAGCCGGGCAGGTTACTCTCGCCGATGTCCTTCTGGATCGTTCGGGGTTCGTACCCGTGTTTTTCGTTGTACGCCTGCTGAATCTCGCGACGGCGACGCGTTTCTTCGATCGCTGCCTCCATCGCATCGCTCGAATCGTCGGCGTATAGCACCACCTCGCCGTTGACGTTCCGCGCGGCCCGACCCATCGTCTGGATGAGTGTTGTTTCCGACCGGAGGAAACCCTCTTGATCGGCGTCCAGGATTGCGACGAGCGATACCTCAGGGAGATCCAAACCCTCCCGAAGCAGGTTGATGCCGACCAGGACGTCGATTTCTCCTTTCCGGAGCGACCGGATTATTTCGTGCCGCTCCAGCGTGTCCGTTTCGTCATGCATGTACTCGACGTCAATCCCGGCCTCTTCGAGGTATTCGGTGAGGTCCTCGGCCATCCGCTTCGTGAGCGTGGTGACCAACACACGCTCATCACGGGCGATCCGATCGTCGATCCGGTCCATCAGGTCGTCGACCTGGCTCGTCGCGGGCGCTACTTCGACTGCCGGATCGACCAGATGTGTCGGTCGAACGATCTGTTCGACGACCTGGCCCGACTGCTCACGTTCGTACTCTCCGGGTGTCGCGGACACATAGAGCGTGCGCCCGGTCTTCGCCTCGAATTCCTCGAAGGTCAATGGTCGGTTATCGTAAGCGGTAGGCAATCGGAAGCCATTCTCCACGAGTGATTCCTTACGCGATCGGTCCCCCTCGAACTGCCCCTTGATTTGAGGTATTGTCTGGTGAGACTCGTCGACTACCGTGAGAAAATCGTCTGGGAAATAATCCAAAAGCGTGTACGGAGGATCGCCCGGCTCGCGGTCCGAAAGGTGCACGGAGTAGTTCTCGATGCCGGAACAGTACCCGGTTTCTGCCATCATCTCGAGATCGAACCGGGTTCGCTCCTCGATGCGCTGGGCTGCCACCAGGTCTCCTTGCCGTTCGAAAGACCGGACGCGGTCCTCAAGCAGGTCTTCGATCTCCTCCATCGCGGTCTCCAGCCGGTCTTCCGGGATCGAGTAGTGTTCAGCCGGGTGGATCAACACAGCCGGTTCGCGGGAGACGACATCACCTTCGAGCGGGTCGACCTTGCTCATCCGATCGATCTCATCGCCCCAAAACTCGATTCGGACGGCGTATCTGCCGTACATCGGATATACTTCGACTGTGTCGCCGCGTACCCGGAACGTCCCTTGCTGGAAATCGACATCGTTTCGTTCGTAGTTCCGGTCCACCAGTTCGGCGAGCAACTCGTCGCGGCCGATCCTTTCTCCGACTTCCAGTTCGAGCCCGAGGTTGACGTAGTTGTTCGGGTCCCCTAGCCCGTAAATCGCCGATACCGACGCGACAACGATCACGTCATCCCGTGTAAGCAGCGACCGAGTCGCAGAGTGGCGGAGTCTGTCGATTTCATCGTTTATCGAGAGCTCTTTGTCGATGTACGTATCCGTCTGTTCGACGTACGCCTCGGGTTGGTAGTAGTCGTAGTAGGAAACGAAATACTCGACTGCGTTGTCCGGAAACAGAGACCGAAATTCTTCATAGAGCTGTGCGGCGAGTGTTTTGTTGTGGGCGATAACGAGGGTTGGTTGGTCGAGTCGTTCGATCAGCCACGAGACGGTGTTCGTCTTCCCGGATCCAGTAACCCCAAGGAGGGTCTGCTGCGCCATCCCCTCCCGGAAACCCTCCGCCAGTTGCTCGATCGCATCGGGCTGATCGCCGGCAGGTTCGAACGGCGCGTCAACGCTGAAGGATCGATCGACCTCGGGACGGTCGGGCGAGAGGGGCCCGCCTTCCTGGGTGTCGCTCATTGGTGATAGATACGCCTGGACACACTTGACCGACCCGGTCCAGCCGGGCGACCTCTCCGGTTCGGAGATGTCGCCGTCGTTAAATCAGCCCCGTCCGACTAGCTGGTGCATGGCCGAGTTGGGCGACCTGGACCGGAACGGATCGATCGCGTTAGTCGGCGGGATCGTCACACTAGTCGCGGCGTTTCTCCCCTGGGTATCGACCGGAAGCATCGGGTTGAACAGCTTCGCCGCGATGGTGATCGGGCTTGTCGGCATCGGAGTAGTCGTCGGTCGTGATTGGGACCGTGGCGATCGGATCTCCGCAGCTGGGGCAGGCGTACTCGGAACCCTCTGGGCGGTGTTCCGGCTCGTTGACCCAGCAGGGCCCGCCGGGACGCCGGCTGGCGACGTCGTCGATGTCAGCCCAGGCGTCGGTGTCTATCTCGCGCTAGTCGGGGGTATTCTTCTCGTAGTCGGGGGGGTCCTTGCGCTTCGGGGCTGATCTCGGGCGAGCTGTTGACGCTGAGAGGGGAACTGAAGGGTTCGTACCATACAACCACGGGTTCCACAGCGAACAACGGCAGACGGATTTTTATCAGGATTCACCGTACTTCTATCCATGTCCGAAAACCAACTCCGAACAGCCAGCGACAATCTCAGGCAGGCAGCCGTCTCAACAACGGGCGAGGAACGTGAACGGATCTACGACCATTCGAATCAGTTGGCCGAGCTTGCGACTGCCGACCGCAAACCGGACCAGGGCCGACTGGCGCGTCATATCCAGACACTCCGAGAAATCCGCGACGAGACGGACGGGGAAACGGCGGAGCATATCAGCGCAGCCATCGAAGCCGTTCAGGAGTATCGTGAGGGCATCGGAGGAGTCTGAACCACTAGTGCTTCGGAGGGCGGTGTCTTTCCCGTGTTCAGGAAAGAACTCCGAACACGAGAGATCGGTCCCGTGGAGAGGCGTTCGATCCCCGGACTAGCGGAGTATGGACCGAGGGCCTGGCTGTACGATCCAAGCGGCTACTGACGATAACAGTCAACAGACGTTTTTTGGTTTCACGCCCATCGACTCGAGCGTTTCAATATAATCCTCGTAGGCAGCCTCGATGACAGCATCGGCCCCCGAGCGGGCGGCTTCCTGAGTTTCTGTTGACCCGCAGACCTCCCCCAGGAGGTCCAATACGTCGTCCAGTTGGGACTCGAGATCGTCACGATACGAGCGGAACTCATTGGCTGCTGTAGGGTCCGCATCCCCTACGAAGAACCCGACTGCCTGCTCGGCGCTCGCAATCGCAATCAAACAGCGGCCGAGGAGCCCACCTGCCCGGGCGGACGTCGTTTCATACTCTGCCAGTGGGGCGTACCGAGAAAGCCGCTCAGGTGGGTCGTGGTCCGACGGCCCCAGCGTGTCGCGGTGGTCACGCGCCTCTTCTGCGATCTCCGCGAACACGGTCGCGGCCTCACCACTCTCCGTGCTTGCCACCCAAGACTCGAGCAGGTCCGCGAGGACCGCGGCCTCGTCCGCGACAGCCCGACGAACGGCAGTCCCCTCCATCTCGCCCCTGGTATGGGCATACAGTGCTTTCGACGAACTCAATCGCGAAAGCGCCGTCTCGTGGTCCGCACGCAAGTTCGCGAGAAACGAATCGGGGTCCATGTTTGGTTACTACGCGGCAGAGCGCTTCAAACCCGCGGTGCAGCCACACTGAAGCGGCAAATCAAAGGAGGGAGACCACGACCAGCCGCATATGCGTGTCTCTGACGCTATTACTGCGGGCTGGCGGGTACTGGCCGATCGGCCCGCGGACATCCTCCCGTTGTACTTACTCGCGTTGGGTGTTCTTCCAGTCGCGCGTGTCCCACTCCTGGTCGGAGTAGCGGCGGCTATCGCTCTCCTTCATACACAAGGACGAATTCGCCCCGTCGTACGGGAATTAGAAAACGTCGATCCTGCAGCAATCGAGCGGGGGGATCCGAACGCGGTCCGGCCGGAGTTCACCGAGGTTCTGCTCAATCTCGTCACCACCGAGGCGGTCGCGACCGTTGGCGGTGCAGTCATAGCGGCGCTGGTTGTCTTCGTCCTAGGACGGGCAGTCGCTGCAGCGGTCACGCACGAGGGCCTTTATGCGGCCGTCGATGACAGAGACCCGCTGATAGATGGCGTTTCGGGGGCCCATCGGTGGCGGACTTTCCTCGGATTGGCGGTGTTACGACTCCTGGTCATTGCCGGTCCCGTGGTGTTATTCGTCACCGGGGCGGGACTCATCGCAGTCGGAGGGGCTGGTGGGGTAATCGGCGGTGGCCTCATCCTCCTGTCGCTACTCGGGGGCTTGGCCGGGGTCTTGGTCGCGATCTTACTGGTGTTCGCGGGTCCCGCGGCCGTCGTCGACGACGCGCCCGCGGTGGCGGCAATAAGAAAGAGTGCTGGGTTTTTCCGCAGTCATCCGACGGAAGCCATTGGGTATCTTCTCGTCGCAGGCGGGCTGTACGTCGGAGCGTTGGCCATCGTCGGGCTGTTGAACGTTGCTGGCGCCGGCAGGCTCGGCGGGGTTCTCCTCCCTTTGGTCGTTCTGCCGCTGGTCGACGGAACCGCCGTCGCGTTGTATGCTGACCAGTCCCTCCCGCGACGAACGAGGCGCCCCCTCATGCGACGGGTCCAGCGGGAGCTCCAGACCGGATGGGGAGAACTGACCGGGTTTATCCGTGAACATCCGGTGACGGTGGTCGGGGCTGGCGGGCTGTTCGTGGTCGGTACCGGGGCCGGATGGAGGATCACGTCCCCGCTCGGCAGGCAGTTGGATCCACCGGGCAGCGCGGCGGACGTTTTCGGAACGATTCCGATCGGCCCGTTCGTGAATATCGCAGCGAACAACTGGCTTGTGGCAGCAGGGAGTGCCTACGGCGGGGTGGCCGTAGGGGTCGCGCCGGCAGTAAGCATGCTGTTCAACGGGGCACTCGTGGGAGCTCTCGCGGGCCTCTTCGATCGAACCGTGTTCCTCGCGTTGGTCCTTCCGCACGGGGTGATCGAAATTCCGGCACTCGCTGCAGCGGGTGGGCTGGGATTGCATCTCGGACGCGTTGGACTCAGGGCGGGACTGGGGCGGGCAACGCCAGCCGAGGTAGGCGGTGAACTCCAGCGGGCGATGCGAGTCCTCATCGGCATCGCGATCGTCCTCGTCGTGGCAGCGTTCATTGAAGCCTTCATTACTCCACGAATCGCGGCATTCGTCCTCTGAGAAACTGTGCTCAAAGCCGTTCTGCGATGTTCTCAGCAAAGTAGGTGAGAATCAGGTCGGCCCCTGCCCGCTTGATCGACAGAAGCGATTCGTAAGCCGTCTCCTCCAAATCAAGCCAGCCACGTTCGGCCGCGGCATGGAGCATCGCGTATTCACCGCTGACGTTGTAGGCCGCAATCGGACGGTCGAAGGCCCGTCGGACAGCCCGCACGATATCGAGATAAGGGAGAGCTGGTTTGATCATCAACAGGTCAGCCCCTTCTTCGACATCAAGGCGGACCTCCTTGATGGCCTCGCGGGCGTTGGCAGGGTCCATCTGATAGTGCCGGCGATCCCCGAACGACGGAGCCCCGTCGGCAGCATCGCGGAACGGGCCGTAGAAACCCGAGTTATATTTCGCGGCATAGCTCATGATGGGGACGTCGGTAAAGCCGTCAGCATCCAACCCATCACGGATCGCCCCGACCATTCCGTCGGTCATCGAGGATGGAGCCACCATGTCGGCGCCGGCAGCGGCGTGGGACACTGCTGTCTCTCGGAGTAACTCAAGCGTTTCGTCGTTCCGGACGGTGAGTCTGGGTCTTTCCCGGGCCGTTTCTTCGAGTACGCCGCAATGACCGTGGTCGGTGTACTCGCACAAACAGACGTCAGTAATCACGAATGCGTCTGTCTCCCGTTTCACCTTGCGGACCGCCTCCTGAATCACGCCCTCGTCTGCGTAGGCCCGACTTCCGACCTCATCTTTTGAGTCCGGAATCCCGAAGAGAATGACGGCCTCGACGCCCGTTTCCAGGACCTCATCCACTCGAACGGCTACTTCCTCCGGGGGGACACGCTGATGTCCCGGCATCGATTCAATCGGAACGCGGTCGTCGGCGGTCGCGTCGACGAAAACCGGAGCGATGAGGTCCGAAGCCTGGATGTCCGTCTCTGAGACGAGCTCTCGAACGCCGTCGCGACGAAGCCTCCGGGGACGATCGGTGCGTTCCATGCATCGAGATGAGATGGCACCGGTCTAAACGCCGTCGCTTGTATCGAATACCGAGCCTTGCTTACAGCACCCACCGATGTCCCATGGAAACACCCGGACCTGTCCCACACGCGACATGCTCTGATCAGTAGACACCCAGTAACGGGCTCATACTGGGGAGTACGATGAGATGCGAGAACCGGATTCCCATGGGTACTCTCAAGCAACGTCTTCGGGGGAAGCGATCGGCGGCAGACAGCAATCAGGGGCGCAGACTGTCAACTGAGAACTCCACATTACACAAGTCATATATCGTCCGACTCGAAACCGCCGCTGGGATGAGCCTCGCTCTCCAGGTCGCGGAGATGCCGGCCCTACTTCGGTCCCTCCTGGATTCACAATGGGCATATCTCGCACTCTTCGGAGTGTTCGTTCTCGAGGGCGCTATGCTGATGTACTTCATGCCATCGGAACTTGTCGTTCCGAGCGCGCTCTTCCTCCTCGGTGACAGCCTGTTGGAGGTCGTCGTAGTCGTCAGCATTGCGGTTGCAGGTGCGACGGTGGGACAGTACTTCCTGTTCAAAATCGCCGAACGAGGCGGGCGAGAATACCTGCTCAGGAAACGATGGTTTCGGATTGGCGAGGACCGACTCGACCGGTTCGATGCCTGGTTTGATCGCTGGGGTCCAGTCGTCATCCCCGTGAGCAACAGTCTCCTATTCACCCGTGGAATGCTTACCGTCCCGGCTGGACTGTCAGAACTCCGAGGACGACGGTTCGTCCTGCTCTCGGCAGTCGGAACGCTGATGTTCGAGTCAGCGCTCGCCGGGCTCTACCTGTTGGGACTGGACCTATTGTGGTAAGCGAAAAGCAAGGGCCACGAGAGAACGACCAGGGCGGACGGAAGTCCCAGCGGCTCGCCTCAAGATGATGCGGTCGTTGATGGAGCTCCCTGTCACTCGGGCCCCTCGATATCGAGTTGCTCCTGAAGGGCGGCGAGTTCGTCACTTTCAGCGAGCTCCTCCACACGCTCCTGGAAGTGCTCCTCGCAGAGTCCGACCCGGATACCGTCTTTCTCGGCGGCGTATGCCGCGTCGCGATCACAGTAGTGACATTGCATGCTGAATCCTTGGTCCCCGACCGGATTTAACCCTGTGGAACCCGGGAGGTGATGACTCGTCTGAGCGTTGACCACTCGGTACCCGGGAGCCCCGTTTTACCAACTGACCCGCCGTGTGCATCGCTCCCTCCGGTCGTGAGCAGTTCCTGTTCGGCAATGAGTCTATCGAGGCGCTCCAAATCCGGCTCATGTCCGTCGTACGGGTAGTAGCGCTCCACGGCATCCAACCGGGCACAGAGATCGAGCGCGGATTCCGGGCTCTCGTAGCGGAACGGGTGTGCAAGGCCCACAAGCGCGCACGCCTCCTTGAGGAGTTCGACCCCACGGTGAAAGGAGGTCAAATCCCGGGCAACATAGCAGGGCCCGTCATTACCGATAAGATGGTTGAATGCACCCTCGTAATCATACGGCGCATCGCTTCGCTCGATGGCGCGGGCGATGTGCGGCCTGCCGATACCCTCGCTAGGAACGACATCGAGTTGTATTCCGGTTTCGGCCTCGACACGCGCGATTATCCGTTGGGCTCGGTCGACGCGGTCTCGCTGGAGGCGGTCGAGTTCAGCGATCAGCGCATCCGTCTCCCGGAGGCCGTATCCAAGCAGGTCGACAGCACCGAAGCCGGCGTCCACCCGAAGCTCGATGCCTCGAAGGATCGTGACACCCTCTCGCTGGCTCAGAGGACCATCGAGTTCGGGATGAATGCGGTCGTGATCGGTCACGGCGACCACCTGAATCCCAGCCCGTTGTGCAGCCTCAGGAAGGGCTTCGAGCGTCAACGTACCGTCTGAAACGGTCGTATGGACATGAAGGTCAGCGACGATGTCGTCAGCGCCCATGCCTTGGCTCATACGCGAATCCAGTAGAGGATGGGAAAATCCGTTCCGGTTTCCCGAGGGGGTAGCGAAGGCGAGACCAGTCACTCATCGCGCCACTCGATTGCACTCCCAAGCTCCAGCGGAACGTTCCCGAGCCGGTATCCTTCCGTCGGGGTGGACGGCTGCATACGGAAAACAATCGTTGGTCGATGGGCAACGTCGGGACGTTCTGTTGTCAAGGATTCCCAGCAACCGATGGGGAAGGAAGAACAATCCACGAAGAGAACCGCACCGCCGCCATGGGCCTCCAACTGACCACGGGTTTTCGTCCCGACAGTCTCCTTGACGGCAGAGGCGGGTGAACTGGCCTCTCGCCGACCCGGCGGAAGCGGTCGGGTTACTTCAATGAGTACCGTCTCTTCCCCCGTCTTGGCCGCGCGGAAGTCCAACGAATGACCGGTGGATACTTCGATCTCGGGTGTTACGGCATACCCAGCCTCAAACAGCAACTTCGCCGCGTCGAACTCCCCCATGGTTGCCGCCATGCGCGTCAGGTCCAATGTTTCTGATGTGCCGAGTTTTGCCGCCATCTCGTCCCGGTATGCGTCCAGTGCACCGGTCGAGAGGAAACCCTCGTAGAAACCGAGCGCTTCGTCCCGTGTTGCCTCCGGGAATCCCGCGGCGTGATCTGCAAAGAAGGATCGAGTGGTCTCTGCCCCGTCCTTGGAACAGAACACCGGAAGGAAAAACCGGGCGAGCGTAGGGTACGCCTCCAACCACGGTTCTTCAAGCCACAGCCCAGCGAGTAGTTCGCGTTCGGCCCATTCTGAGACGGCCGTCGGAACCTCAGCGAAGCCGTACTTTTGGGTCCCCCACAATCTGGAAGGCGTCTCGGTGTTCCCCAACCAGTAGCCTCCGGGACCCCCGTTCGTTCCCGAGGGCCCGAGTTTCCTTTCGCCCCCGGCCGTCAGCTCCGGGGTTGTCCAACAGAACAGTGCGAGGCTACCGTCGTCCATCTCAAATCGGCGAGCGTCGTACCCTGGGGGCGATCGAAACCACGGCTGATCCGAGCGCGCTCCAATGTTTGCGTCCAGTGGATGGTGTAGTTCCGCCTCAACCCGGTCGGGGGTCCACGTTCCGGGAGTGTACCGGAACCGAAGCGGTTTCGCCACGTCCGAACTCGGCCCCCGTTTGATATAGTCCCGTCGGCGCGTGCGCAATGAAGCAGGCCAGGGGACATCGGTACTGACGGCCCCGTCGTCTCACCTGGGGAAGGAAGTGTGACGGGGCTGAGAGGCTCGGGATATGTTTGACCGTCAAGATTATATTTCGCGTGTGCCAAGTCAATGCGTATCATGGGAATGGGTGCCTACGACGAAGACGAGCACGAACGCCGCGTCAAGAAGAGCCAAGTCGACGCCGAGTTCGACGACGATCGGGAGGTATACCAGGGGACCCTCACGTACGAGTCGGGCGATTCCGCAGAGGAACTGCTGGACCAGTTTCGAGAACTCAAAGACGAGTGAAGATGGCTTGGCCAATCGTCCGGGGATAGTCACGTCGCAGTCGAGAGCCGTCGAACAGAGTTACTTGAGAGATTGACGCCGGGTCGACAACATTACGGCGGCTCCGGAGACAGCCGTTACGGCGAGGACGTGGCCTGCGACAGCGAGCAGCAAAACGGGCCGATCGCTGATGAACGGGAGCAGGGCAAGTTGGGTCAGAGCGAACCCGACGTTCAGGAGGTCGAGCCGACGGAACGCTACGGCGCTCGTAGACGGGAGTGGGACTCGAAGTTCGCGGTAAAGCGAAACGACCGCGGCCCACCACGACGTTCCGATACGATAACAGAGGTCCCAAAGTACCAGTAGCATCAAATAAACGGCCGGTACGGGGGGCTCGGGGCCAAAGAGAGCGGTCAAAAGGGTCTGCTCTGATTGTCCGACCGGGAATAATTCGGCCACCGGAAGCGAGTCCCCAGCCGTCGCAGGATCGAACACGAACAAATGAGTGATCAAGGCGGTGAACGCCAGCACTGCCAGAACGACCTCGATACTGGACCCGAACAACAGTCGGTAATAGTGGTCGGGAACCGCGAGGGTTCGGTTCGCCCGCCCGAGTTGGAGCATGAAGTAACTCCCGGCGGCGGCAACCCCGACGGCGACAGTCCCGGCGATTGCCGCCGTCCACAGGTCGTACGCCGCGGCAAGCACCAACATCCCGACTTCGAACACCCCGAGTTGAAGCGCAATCGCTGCCCGGGGTGAGAGGGAAGCCCCCGGGAGGGCACTCACGATACTCTCGTACACCCATGCCTCGCCGAAGTGGAGTCGGTCATCCGCGACACCGGAGAGGTTCATCGCAGACTGGTCGGCCCGTCCGTCAGAAGCGGTGGACATCCCCCCGCCTTCTGAGGTTTCAGATATATCAGTTTGCTGATTATCGTTCCCGGACATTACGCCTCGATCCCTCGCGCCGTGCCCGTGTCGTCTTCATCGCCGACTTCTTGATCGCGGTCGGTCCGGCCGAGAGCGCGAGCAACTGCTTCATCGAACGGCGTGAGATCGACTTCAACATGATCTCGAATGGAATCGTCGGTGACTACGACTGGGTTCCGTAACCCGTCGATCAGCGGACGAGCGACCCTTGTTTCCACGTCCGTCATCAACGACACCCAATATGAAGAGAGACCAGGCGTGAGGACTGGCACTGGAACGACGAAAAGCCGACCGTCAAGCTTCTCCCGTGTTCGTCGGAGAATCTCCTCGTAGGTCAGGATGTCTGGCCCTCCGATTTCGAACGTTGCCCCTGCCGTCGCCGGCGCGTCAAGGACGCCAACGAGGTATGCAATGACGTCACCGACATAGATCGGTTGGCAATCGTTCCGAACCCATTTCGGCGTCACCATCACGGGAAGTCGGCTCGCGAGTTGACGGATCATCTCGAAACTCGCGCTGCCTTGCCCGATGATAATTGCTGCTCGGAGGGTGGTCAAATCTGCCTTCCCCTCGGCCAAGACCCGTTCAACCTCACGCCGCGACTGGAGGTGTTCGGAAAGATCCTGACCCTCCTCGCCCAACCCACCCAAGTAGATCACACGATCGACGCCGGCCGTTCCCACGGCTTCGGCAAAATTCCGTGCGGCGTGACGATCTCGCTCCGCGAAATCGGCGCCTGCATGCATCGAGTGAACCAAGTAGTAGGCGGCGTCAATCTCAAGCGCCTGAAGCAGGTCGGCAAGCGAGCCTCGTCCGGTTGTGGTTCTGTCACCGACGAGAGCGAACTCTTCCGGCTCCAGTAGATCTCCTTCAAGCACTCGAACGTCGGCACCAGCGTCGTAGCGATCGGCGTCCCGAACGAGAGCTGTTACCTCGTGGCCTGCATCAACGAGCGTTGGGATGAGTCGTCCGCCGACGAACCCGGTAGCGCCGGTGACGAAGACACGCATACGTTATCAAGGTCCGGGCGACGGATAACCCTTGGTTCCGGGGGAGATATTTATTCATCCGCTGTCCGAACGCGGGGAAGTGAGCCGAAAAAGGTGCGACGGGTGCGGAACGGCGGTCCGGGTTGGCGGAGGAATCGGCGATTTCTGGACGTTTGAATCCGGATCTACGGGAGGAGTCACACTCGAACTCACTGACGGAACCGAGCATTTCCTCTGTTTCGACTGTATCGACCGGCTCCCGGACGACGAGGAGATCACGATAGCGGATGTCGAATCGCTCCGAGAGAAATAGGCTTCTTGACGCCAAAGGCGGACGACCGGAACCTAGAGAGTCGATATCGGCCGGACAACAGCGTATTGCTTATGACCGGTGACTGTCGAAGAGGAAACGTGGTCGAGGTACTGCTCCTCGTCGGACTTCTCGTCGCAGTTTTCGTAGGGTTCAATATCGGAGGCTCTTCAACCGGTGTTGCCTTCGGCCCGGCGGTGGGGAGCGGTGTCGTGTCGAAACTTTCGGCCGCCGCTCTGATGACCGTCTTCGCGTTGCTCGGGGGACTCACGGTCGGCCGCGAGGTAGTGGACACGCTGGGGGGCGAAATCGTGCCCCGGTCTATCTTTACGATCGAAGCTAGTATCATCGTTCTCTTTTTTATCGGATTCGCTCTGCTCCTGTCCAACGTAGTTGGGGTTCCGGCTTCGACCTCGATGACTGCCGTCGGTGCGTTGGCGGGTCTCGGATTGGCGACCGGTACACTCAATTCCGGCACAATGTTGGGAATCGTGAGTTGGTGGCTGGTGTCGCCGATCGTGGCGTTTTGGGTGAGTGGCGTCATCGGTCGATACTTCTATCCGTACCTCGTCGAGTGGTTCGCGGTTTCACAAACGGAAGGGTCGTTGTTCGCGCTCGACCGTTCGACGAAGATCCCCCGGCCGAGGCTCGGGCCAAATACGACGACTCGGGAGGTGATGGGAACGGCGCTCGTCGTCCTCATCGCCTGTTATATGGCGTTTTCGGCAGGGGCCTCAAACGTCGCCAACGCGGTAGCGCCGCTCGTGGGGAACGGGTCGCTCACCGTAACGGAGGGGGTCCTGTTGGGTGGGGGGGCTATCGGCCTCGGAGCGTTCACCATTGCACGGCGGACGCTTGACACGATGGGAAACGATCTCACGGAGATGCCGTTGTTGGCGGCGCTCGTCGTCGCCACGGTAAGCGCGACCGTGGTGACGCTCCTATCCGCCATTGGAATCCCAGCCAGTTTCGTAATCATTGCAACCATGAGTATCGTCGGACTTGGGTGGGGACGGGCGACGAGAACTGCCACTCTCTCGGAAACCGTTCGGGGCGAGAGCCCCGGGGTATCAGTCGGTGGGCTCGCAGCTGACGCAGAGGCCGCGCCGACGGTGGGCGATGCGGCAGCCGGGGGTGAGACCACGAACCCGGCACCCATCGGGGAGGAAGAACCCGAGGACATCCCGGCGGCCGCTGATCTATTCGAACCAGGAACGACAGCTCGAGTAATCGCACTCCAGAACGTGGTTCCGGTGCTTGCCACGGTCGCTGCGTATCTCGTGTTCCGGCACGTTCCGATCGTCTGAGAGCGCCCACAAGAGTGAGGGCCGGTTCACCGAGAGAAGCGACGGAAGCAGCCTGTGGGATTGCGGGGGCTCTCCGAACGTCTCAACCCCTGACTCGGTCGGTGTCGAACGCCAGATAGCAAGGTCTAATTGCTTCCGGAAAGAACCGATATGCGATGCCGACCGTAGAATACCTCAACTACGAAGTGCTGGACGATCACGGGTGGTCGATGGACGACGACGACCTCTTCGAAAAGGCGGCCGATGCCGGTCTCGGGGATGAAGACTATGGCACGCTGGATGTGAACCAGGGTGAATATATCCTGGAGGCTGCGGAGGCCCAAGGGTACGACTGGCCGTTCTCCTGCCGGGCCGGGGCCTGTGCGAACTGCGCAGCCATCGTGAGGGAAGGGGAAATCGACATGGATATGCAGCAGATCCTCTCCGACGAGGAGGTCGAAGAGAAGAACGTCAGACTCACCTGCATCGGATCACCCGCGGCTGACGAGGTGCGAATCGTCTACAACGCGAAACATCTCGACTATCTCCAGAACCGCGTCATCTGAACGGCCGTCTGCGTCCGGCGCACTCTCGCTACGCATCGGTCTTGTGTCCAGTACCAATATCGAAAGTGGATCACATGGGATCCCGTGGAACGTGCGGGATTGCATGATTCCCTACACATTGGGTGTCCAATCAACGGCGACTGGACAGGGATCGTCAATCGGCCGCCAGGTCAATGGTGAAGCCGAGAACTTACGCCTGACGGGTACCGGTCGTCTCCACGATGCTCTTCCGCCGCGCCACACTCGCGGATGATCGGGTCCGGGATGTTCGGGTCCGAGACGAAGCGATCGAGGCAGTGACGACTGGACTGAAGGCTGAATCGGACGAGATCGTCATCGACGCTGACGACTATCATCTCCTTCCCGGTGCTATCGACGCTCACGTCCACTTTCGGGTACCTGGATACCCACACAAAGAGGACTGGCGAACGGGGTCCAGAGCGGCGGCACGCGGTGGAGTTACTACCGTTATCGATCAGCCGAACACCGACCCCCCCACAGTAACCGGAGTCGCCTTCGACCGCAAAGAGGAGTTGACCGGGGATTCGCTGGTCGACTACGGTCTCAATGGCGGCGTCACTCCCGAGTGGAACCCAGAGGAGTTGTTCGACCGCCCGATCTGTGCTCTCGGGGAGGTGTTTCTCGCAGATTCTACGGGGGACATGGGGATCGGGACGGAACTGTTCCGCAGGGCAACGGAACGAGCCGCCTCTACGGGGCTGCCAATCACCGTCCACGCCGAGGACGCCGATTTGTTCAACCGGAATATCACGTCCCAGTCGGCAACTGACGTCGATGCGTGGAGTGCTTATCGACCTCCTGAGTCGGAGATCGCAGCAATCGAACAAGCGCTCGAAGTCGGAACCGACGCACACGCAACCCTGCATCTTGCGCATGTCTCGACTCCGGAAGGGATCGACGCCGTTGCCGGAACGGATGCCACTTGTGAGGTCACGCCTCATCATTTGCTCCTGTCAAGGGAGGACCTTCCCGAACTGGGCACGTTCGGACGGATGAATCCACCCCTTCGTAGTGAACGACGGCGGGAAGGTGTGGTCCAACGGGTCCAGGACGGAACGGTGGATCTGATTGCGACAGACCATGCCCCACATGTCCGTGCTGAAAAGGAGACCACAGTCTGGGAGGCTCCGTCCGGGGTACCGGGTGTCGAAACGCTGGTACCGTTACTATTGACCGAGGTTCAGAACGGGCGACTCCCGCTGGAGCGAGTTCGGGATCTAGTCGCCCGCAATCCCGCCAACCTTCTGAACCTCCGCCGGAAAGGGCGGATCGCCGAAGGGTTCGACGCCGACCTAGTACTGGTCAATCTCGACGCTAGCCGGGAAATACGGGCATCGGAACTCCATTCCAAGGCCGGATGGACGCCGTACGAGGGGCGCCGGGGCGTGTTTCCGCTGCTGACGACGGTCCGTGGCAGGGTTGTTCACGACGCCCGAGATTCAACCGTCTCGTTCGGCGAGTCGATCGGTGGAAACGTCCGGACGGCACGCACCTGATTCGAATCAGCAGCGGAACGGAGGCCACGGCCGCGAGAATCAAAGGCGTCAGTAACGACAACCGTTTTCACATCGCCCCGCACAGAGGCAGTATGGCCGGTAGTCATCCCCTGTCGGGAATGGGGGACCTCTGGGAGGACGTCCTCTCCGATATGGAGGCAACCGCCGCGGAGTACCGAGAGGCGGGCTGGAAGACGTTGGAACTCCATCCGGGCGATGTGACCGCCCTTCCGACCCGGAGTAGCGAAGGACATACCGACAGACTGGGACTCGACGTACTGTTACCCGGCGACGAGTTTCGTGAACTCGAAGGGGTCGTCGACGGGCCGCACTTCGACGAGTACGACGCGTATCGTGCGCAAGAAGGCGACGTCGTGTTCCTTGTTATCGCGATGAAGGCTCCGGATAGCACCACCGTCGTCGTTTTCCCATTGTATTATTCGGTGACTGAGGCTGCACCGATGCTCAGAGGCGTCGCCCGACGGGGGGAAATGCGGACCTATCTTCGGCCGCTGGATGACTCACGTCGCGTGGTGTTCGCCCAAGACGACCCTGCGATGCTGCTTCCGGAAGGGTTCGACGCGGGAGGAGACGAGCGGTCCGTGTCCGACGGGGAACAAGCTTAAGCCGCGGTGCTGCTCCCGTTCTTTGCGCTGGACGCCTTTCAGGCCCGAGCGGAACGGCAGCGAATCAATCGAACGATACCGCGTCAACGGTCGTCGTCTCGCCGAACAGCCAGTCCGCGTGCTCGACGGCATACTCACGGTCCGACTCTTCGATACATCCGAGCGCGTCCTCAACGAGAACAGGGCGATAGTCACGCAACCCGGCTGATCCTGCAGTGTGGAGTACACAGACGTTGGCCAACGTCCCGCAGATTAGGAGGTCATCGATTCCATGAGAGTCCAGCCATCCTTCAAGTTCCGTCCGATGGAACGCATCGTAGGTGTGTTTCTCGACGACGTGTGCCGCGTTCTCGGTCGGTAGGTCGTCGACGATCTCGGCCCCCCATGTTCCTTCAACGACGTGCTCACCCCATCGTTCGAACTCGTCATAATAGTGAGCATCCTCGAATTGCTCAGGTGGGTGAACGTCCCGGGTGTAGACGACGGGAACGTCCTTTTCCTCGGCCCGAGCGACAACCTGCCCGACCGGCTCTATCGCCGTCTCGCTCTCTGGAGCGTACAGGCTTCCATCAGGCTTACAGAACCCGTTTTGCATGTCCACTACGATGACTGCGGTGCTGTCAGCGTCGTACTTGGGCATACCCGAAATAGGGATGCGGACGTAAATGAACCGTTCGGGACCGACTCTGTCCGGGACTCAGACGAAAGAGAGGGCGGTGTTTCCAAGCTTCAAGAGATGGAGGAATCGGACAAGGTACTTTTACCTGGGGTTCGAGCGGGGGGTATGGGCCGGGTCCCCGCCTTCATCGCCCTGCTCGTCCTCTTCGCAGCAGTCGGACCGGCTGCTGCTCTTGGCGCGGGCGACAGTACACCCGACGCTTCATCTGGCGCCACAATCGCTGCCGATGCTGACGCTCCACCCGATCCCGAGGAGGACGTCATCGGATGGGAAAACGGCGTCTGGTATAACGAATCGATCGACGTGGACCAGTCGGACGGGTTGAGCGCCGCCGAACTGGATCGGTTCGTCGCGCGGTCGATGGCCAGAGTGGAGGTACTCCGGGAGAAAGAGTTCAAACAGGACGTTCCGGTCGAGGTCATCACTCGAGAAGAGTATCGAGAGCGACAGGCGGCCCGGGAATCGAACGAGACATTCAACCGCTGGAACGACCAGGTCTGGGAGGCGCTCTTCATCGTCGGTGAGGACACCGGGAGTGAGGAAGCTCTCGGGAACACCCTGGGTGCGTCCGTTGCCGGGTTTTACTCATCACGCGACGACGAAATCAAGATCGTAACCGACTCTCCGGACTCTCCAATCATAAACAACGCGACTCTGCTACATGAGTTGGTCCACGCGCTCCAGGACCAGTATTTCAATCTGAGTGATCCGAAGTACGGAGGGGAAACACAGGACGAACAACTGGCTGCCGACGGCGTCGTCGAAGGGGAAGCTAACTACATCCAGAAACAGTACGCAGAGCGGTGCGCAAGCGGCGAGTGGGAGTGCGTAGATACTCCCGATTCTGACGGCGGGGGCGCGAGTCCGGGCGTGAATCTCGGCGTTCTGCTTACGCTCTTCCAGCCGTATTCGGATGGACCGTTGTATGTGGACCGAATCGTCTCCAACGGTGGCTGGGAAGCCTTCGACGAGGAGTTCCAGAACCCCCCGACTACGAGCGAGCAGATCATTCACCTCACAGATGAAGAACCAGACCCGATCGAATACGAAGACACGGCCCGGAACGGCTGGGAACTCTTCCCTAATCAAGGGGTCAATGGCTCGGATACTGTCGGGGAAGCCTCTATTTTCGCGATGTTCTGGTACCAGGCGCGCGAGTACGGAGCAGACACTCTCGACCCCGCAAGCCTGCTCGAGACCGAAAATGAGTTCGACACGTACAACTATTCAGCGACCCCATCGGCGGGGTGGGGGAACGACCGGGTCTTCCCGTACCGGAATACGACGGGCGAAGAAGCGCTGTACGGATACGTCTGGGTGACAGAATGGGATACGCAACGCGACGCGGAACTGTTCGAGGCCGCGTATCTGGAGATCCTAGAGACCCATGACGCGCGCGAAACGACCGAGGGTTACTACGTCGTCCCCAGCGGGCCGTTCGAGGACGCGTTCTTGGTCGTTCGTAACGACACCAGAGTGACGATCGTCAACGGTCCCACCGTCGACGCAGTAAAAGACATCCGCCCGACGCTTGAACCGACCGACGCGTCCCAGACTACCCCGACAGCCACCCCTGTGACGACGACAAGCGGGGGAGTGACGGACGACGACAGCGAGACCGAGGCCTCACGAACCCCCGGACCGACGGAAACAACCGGTGCTGGATTCGGGTTCGCGGTCGCTATCGTCGCGGTGGGTGTGGCTGCACTCCTCGCGCGTCTCCGGTAACCGCCACGAGAGGCCCAGTCACTGGCCGAGGAGATGGATATACCGTGTCAATGACTGGTGTACCGGACGCTCGAAGGTCCGCTCGATCGTCCAACCCGCATCCCGTGCCGGCTCGCAGAGGGACTCGTCGGCAACGACTACACCGCGGGTCGCGACACGGGCAGCTTCTGTAAGCGCGCCAGCTATCAGTTCTCCATGAGGATGACGTGCGATCTTGGACTGACGACCGTAGGGGACGTCGAACACGACCCCAGTGATACTCTCGTCCCGGATGGGGAGGTTCGTTGCGTCGCCGTTGGCGACGGAGAATTCCCCACAGACTGGTCGATCATTCCGGGTTGAGCCGCCGAGATACGCCCGGAGGTTCGTTCGGCTCCCCCGAACCATCTTCTGCTGGATATCAATTCCGACGACGGCGCTTCCGACCAACCCGGCTTCCACGAGAAGTCCGCCCGTTCCGCACATGGGATCCAGCAACCGATTGCCGGGAGCTGCTCCGGCGAGGTTGGCACAGGCCCGTGCTTCCAGAGGGTCCATACTTCCGGGCTGGAAGAACGGTTTCTCCGTCGGTCGCCGTTGTCCGAAATCCCGTATCGACTCCGCCACGAGCCAGCCGAGAAGACACCGGTCACCCGCAAACAGGGCACGGAGTTCATAATCGGGTGTCTCAAGATCGACCTGAAATCCACGGTCGACAAGGGCCTTCCCGAGTTGACGTTCAACGGCGGCAGTGCTCACCCCGGCAGTCGACCGGACATCCCGTGCCCTGACAGCTACGGTATCGGCATGCGAGTGTGGGCCGTCAGCTTCCCCGACTAAGTCGGTTGTTTCGATTACGGTCCGAGCCGCAGGGACGTCGGCCTCACAGCGACCGACGAGTCGGCATGCTGCTCGCGTGAATGCCAGCCCGCGAAGTCGATTCTGGTCTATCGTCGGCGCGACCGCTAGGCCGGGAGCGACCAATTCGGGATCGACAGCAGCGATGGCCGCCTCGTGGACCGCAAAGGCATCGTCTTCGCCGGCCAGTTCCAGCCCGTACACAGGGGACATGGCGCGGACCAGGCTCAAGAAGCCGCCGACTCGGCACCAAGGCAGGGACTGCGCGGTCGGCATGAAGGTTTTTCAATGCTAGTACCATCTTTTAAATCAACGATGACGGACCCGAGGGAGACGATTACTATCGAAAACGTCGTTGCGTCGACGGGCATCGAGCAGGAACTCGATCTCCAGACGGTGGCCATGGACCTGGAGGGAGCGGATTACGATCCGGAACAGTTCCCCGGGCTCGTCTATCGGACGCGGAACCCGAAGTCGGCTGCACTGATTTTTCGCTCCGGGAAAATCGTGTGTACAGGGGCGAAATCAATAGACGCAGTCCGGACGTCACTCCATCACGTGTTCGAGAAGCTTCGAGAATTAGAGATTCCGGTCGGGGACGACCCCGATATAACGGTCCAAAACATCGTCACCTCGGCTGATCTCGGTCGATCACTCAACCTGAACGCCATCGCTATCGGCCTCGGTCTCGAAAACATCGAGTACGAACCCGAGCAGTTCCCGGGGCTCGTCTACCGACTTGATGAGCCGGACGTGGTGGCGCTGTTGTTCGGGTCCGGGAAACTCGTCATTACTGGCGGAAAGGACCCGACGGACGCCGAGGCGGCTGTCGGTGTCATCACGTCACGGCTGGACGAACTCGGCCTGCTGGGATAGCCGTGCCACTGGCGCTCACGGTCATCCTTCCAGCGAGCCGTCCACCTTCGCTCCTTCAGGTCTCCCCCCTCGGAGTAGCCGGCGGGTTCGTCCTCCTCGCCACACTGTCGACGCTCGTTGCGAATACCGCCGCGTATTACGTCCTCGGCGACGCAGCCGAGTTCCGACGAGCCCCTGTCGTAGGGGTGGCGACGGCCCTCGTGGCGCTCTCGCTCGTGGTTCTTCCGCCCTATGCGGTCATTCTCCTCGTGTTAGTCGTCGACTTCGCGGTCATTTCGGTGGTATACGAACTCGATCGGCGCCGTGCTGCGATGATTACCGCGGTCCACTACGCTCTCACCGTGATTCTCGCGCTGACGGTTCAGTTCACACTCGGACTGTATCAGACCGCGCCCGGGTAGCGATGGGACCGCATCCCTCAAGATCGGAGGTCGGAGGACCTACTCGACGAGCCGTTCGATTTCGGTGACTAGGATGTCAGTCGCACCGACCTGCTTGAGGTCGGTGATGACTTCGAAAACCGCCCGTTCGTCAACCACGGCATGGACGGCCACGAGCCCGTTCTTGGATGTGTCGTTATCCGGGTCGTGCACGCCACCGTTGTCAGCGATGTCCATCACGGTCGGCCCGCCCAATCCGGGAATCACCTCCTTGACTTCCGGTAGTCGGTCACGAGGGGCATTCATCATTAGGTACCGCTTCCCTTCGGCCCGGATAACGGAACGAAGTGCCGTAACGACCTGTTGGACTTTGGGGTCGTCGGTCGCGGTCGGACGGCCGAACAACCGGACTGACGAGGCAAGGACCTCATCGATCACCACGAGTCGGTTGACGGCGAGAGTCGTCCCAGTCGACGTGATGTCGACGATTGCGTCGGCGATTTCCACGTGGGGCGTTAGTTCCGTCGCACCAGTCACTTCGACGACCTCTGCGTCGATTCCAGCCTCCGCAAGGTAGTGATGCGTGATGGCTGGGAACTCCGTAGCGACCGTTCCCCCGTTCAGGTCAGCTGGTTGGTGGACGTCGCCGTCCTCAGGGGCCGCGAGCACGAGTCGGCACTGCCCGAACTCTAAATCGAGGAGATCGACGAGGTCACGCCCGGATTCACGGGCCTGATCGAGACCGGTGATACCGATCGTGGCGGCGTCGTCGGCGACGTACGCAGGGATGTCGGCTGCCCGAGCGAACAGGACCGTCACCTCCGGGTCGACCGTCTCGGCGTACAACTGCCGGTCGGCAGTCTCCTCGACATGGAGTCCCGCCCGCTCGAGGAGATCCATCGTCGGCTCGTGGAGACGCCCCTTGTTGGGCACGGCGATGCGCATACACAGGGTCTCGCGTTGCGTCCTTTTTGCCCTGTCGAAGCGTCTGCATTCCGCGTTGTGGCGGACCGAGACCGATCATGTTTGAGGTAATCCAAGAACGGCAGGGTGAGATCGTGCAATCGATCGGTCATCCACGGGAGTCGAGCAGGCGAGACGGCATCCCCGGCGAGTCATGTTCCGTAGCCGTATCTCCGACGCTTTCACGTTCCGGCCCCGCGTCGCACGGCTGTGACAGAACGACTCGCTCTTGTGGACGGGCACGTCCTCCAGCCAGACTTGACCGTGGAAGAGGCGGACGTACTCGTCGATCAAGGTGCCGGGACGATTGTAGACGTCGCCCCGAATCTGGGAGACGTAGCCGACGAGAGGCTCGACGCCAGTGGAGGCCTTGTTCTCCCGGGATTGATCAATGCCCACGGACATATGGCGATGACACTCCTGCGAGGATACGCGGACGGTATGCCGCTCGATGAATGGCTGGCGGAGGCGGTCGGTCCTGTCGAAGCCGTCCTCGATCCGGCTGACGTTCGGGCCGGGGTCGAACTCGCGTTGGTTGAATCTATTCGTGCAGGTACCACTGCCATTGGCGACATGTATTTTCATGCTGATGAAGTGGCGGCGGCTGTCGAGCACGCGGGGGTTCGTGCCCGAATCGGGCATGCAATCATTACCGTCGGGAAAAGCGATGACAGTGCTCACGAGGACCTCGAAGAGTCGGTCCGGGTCGCAGACGAGTTCGACGGGGTTGCCGGGGACCGGATACGTACGGCGGTGATGCCACATGCACTGACGACCGTTGGGGAACAGTACCTCCGAGAGGCTGCCGAGCAGGCCGGGGCTCTCGACGTGCCACTCCACTTCCATGCCAACGAAACAGAAGGTGAAGTCGAGCCCATCGTGAACGAATACGGGAAACGACCGCTCGAGTACGCCAACGAGTTGGGGCTGCTCCGGGAGGATACGTGGATCGCGCACGCGGTCCACGTCGACACGACGGAACTAGACCTGTTGGCTGATCGCGGAACGGCTGTTGCCCACTGTCCGGCGGCGAACATGAAGCTCGCCTCGGGGGTGGCTCCCGTCCAGGAAATGCTGGACCGTGGGGTGGAAGTCGCGGTCGGAACTGACGGGGCCGCGTCGAACAACGACCTCGATCCCTTCGATGAGATCCGTGACGCGACGATGGTGGGGAAAGTCGCGACAGGTGATGCGAGTGCCGTTGCTGCCGCTGACATCGTGCGGGCGGCCACGGTCGGCGGTGCCAAGGCGCTGGGCTTCGACTCGGGGCGAATCGAAGTCGGGGCCAACGCGGATCTGGCAGTCCTTGACCTCCGAAAGCCACATCTCACACCTCCGCATGACCTCATCTCTCATCTGGCGTTCGCGGCCCGGGGGAGTGATATCCGGCACACCGTCGCGGACGGTCGGGTACTAATGCGGGACCGCGAGGTGATCCCGTTCGACGAAACGGCCGTCCGGGAACGAGCAACTGAACGGGCGCGAGCCGCGATCGAGCGGGCCGAACAAGGACGGTGACGTTTTAATATTCTGGTTATTCACAACGATAACTCGAATAGAAATCATTTTTGATAACCTAATTTGAGGTCATAAACAGCCTTAGAATGGCTCTAACCGATTCTTGACCGGTTATCAACTAGTCAAACAAAATGAACGGCCGTTCTCATTTAGATACGTGGGGGAAGAGCCGGACATCTAGAGTAAGTAGCATGCAATTCACGCTCTCCATCCTCTTGCTCGCGGGATTAATCACCGCTGTCGGGGCTGCACCGGCAACCGCGACGGACAGGCTGACGATTGGGATCGAAAATGAGGAAGACGCAATCGCGGTAACTGTGAGCGACGCGGACGGTGGCGTCACGAACGCGACGGTGACCGTCGAATCGAACGGGAACTATGCGGGAGAAGGAACGTTTACGACCGGGGCTACCGGCAGCGTGGACCTCCCGCCTCCGAACGAAGCGGTGGATGTGACAATCGTCGCTGAATCAGACAACCGGAGCTCAACTACTGGAACCAAGTTGAGAGAGGCTGAACATGGGGAACACGAGCGAAATGATCCCGCCCCAGTGGCAGCCCGTCATAATAGCGACGAACCTCAATACGAGTGATGGAGCCTGGGTGCTGTGGTCGCTTCGGGCGCAGGCGGACACAGGGTGAAGACGCGGCGAACTGGACACATCAACCTGGGTCCCCATGAGTAACAGCCCGATGCGTTACCCACTGCGGGGATACCCGTTCCTCCGATGAATCGCGTGAAAGCGCTAACCGGTCGGTTCGACGTGGTCCGACTGGCAATAGCGGCCGGCAGGGAGTAGGGGGAACAACAGTACAGGGGAGGGTCGGGTGACCTGGGAGACGCATGAACTCGATCTGTGTCACCGTTTGTCGACCCCATGGGGGCACCTCACAAAATCAAGTTGGGAAGACTGTTTAGCACTGTTCACGGAGGAGAACAGCCTGAACGACGTACCCCGTTTATTTGCTCCCCACGACGGTGAACGGATGCGGGCGGTCGGGACCGCTTGGCTCCCGTGGCGGTCCCAGCCCGCAAGGGGGGAGAACGACGGGGCGGCGCTTCACGCCGTCCGCCTTCGGCAAGGTTTTGCCAGCGGCACCCCTTCCCACACACATGAGTTCCCATCCCCCGGCCCGGGAGGCCGTCTCGGCCCCGGAGGCGGCCGTTGATGAAGGACGACGGAAGATCGACTGGGCGAGCCAGCACATGCCGATTCTCGCGGAGTTGCGCGAAACATTTCAGCAGGACCGGCCGCTCGCAGGCCAGACCATCGGCATGGCAATGCATGTCGAGGCAAAGACCGCGGCACTGGTCGAACTACTCGCCATCGGAGGCGCAGAGGTGGCCATCACGGGGTGCAATCCGCTGTCCACGCATGACGATGTTTCTGCAGCGCTCGATGCACACGAACGGATCACGTCGTACGCGGTCCGGAACGTTGACGAGGAGGAATACTACGACGCAATCGAAGCCGTCATCGATCATGACCCGACAGTAACGGTCGACGACGGGGGTGACCTCGTGTTCACTATCCATGAGGACAACCCCGAACTGATCGATTCGGTTATCGGCGGATGTGAGGAGACAACGACAGGGGTTCATCGGCTCCGAGGGATGGATGAGGATGGGGCCCTTCGCTATCCGATGTTCGCGGTGAACGACACACCGATGAAGCGTCTCTTTGACAACGTCCACGGGACGGGCGAGTCGACGCTTGCGACGATCGCTATGACGACGAATCTCTCGTTTGCCGGAAAAAACGTTGTCGTGGGCGGGTATGGGTACTGCGGCCGTGGAGTAGCAAAGAAGGCGGCCGGGCAGAACGCGGACGTCATCGTCACCGAGGTCGACCCCCGGAAGGCGCTCGAGGCGCACATGGAGGGATATGACGTGATGCCGATGCAGGAGGCGGCCGAAATCGGCGACGTCTTCATTACGACGACCGGCAATCGGGACGTTATTACCCGCGAACACTTCGAGCGGATGAAAGACGGGGTCCTGCTGGCTAACGCTGGACATTTCGACATCGAGGTGGATCTGGAATCTCTCGGAGAGCTCGCCGTAGACCGGTCCGAACCGCGCGACGGGATCGAAGCATACGAGCTTCCCGACGGGCGCCGGCTGAACGTACTCGCCCAGGGACGACTAGTGAATCTCGCGGCGCCGCTCGCTCTCGGACATCCGGTCGAGGTCATGGACCAGAGTTTCGGCGTCCAAGCGTTGTGCGTCAGGGAACTCGTCGAGAACGGCGATTCGTACGAAGCAGGGGTGCACGAGGTCCCCGATCGGATCGATCGCGAGGTCGCAGACGTGAAACTCAGGGCGGAAGGCATCGAGTACGACGAGCTGACACCCGAACAGGAAGAGTATCTCGAGTCGTGGGATCACGGAACCTGATAGCATATGGTGACAGAGGAATTTCAACCGGGCGACCAGGGGCCATTCATCCCTCGAACGCTGAGGACCCCCAAGTCGGTTCGTGAAAAGTCGGAGCGAATTTGTTCCCACCCCCCGTCTGGTGTAACATGCGCGAACTTCGGTCGTGTGAGTTCTGCGGCGATGACGCCGCCAATGCGTACGAAGTCCTCCCGGGGCACGTGAGCAGCGGTCCCCGTCGGATGATACTGTGTGTCGACTGTCAGGCCACGCTGGAATCAGTCATCAACCTCCTCATCGACGAAGTCGCTGAGGACATGCAAACTACGGAGTCAGATCAGTCGGGGGAATCCCCACCGAACCTTACCGGAGGGGAGGACAGAACGGGCGCAGGATTGTCAAATCAGGAGGGAGCCGAGGGTCAGACTCCGAGTGGTCGGAGAAACGAAACGGGTCCTGCCGCCGACGGGACCACGGACGAGTCAGACACCGGGGTGACCATCCCGTCGGACGAGGAAGGGGAAGCTGGCTCCGACAACCCGACCCAAGAAGCGCACGAAGCCGGTGCTGACAGTGGGGACCAGACGACGGGGAGTAAGAGTGCAACCGGCAGGAAACCGGACCACGGCAGCGGATCGGATGAACCGAACGATATGGTGACCGGGGAGTCCGGAGGACGGGAATCAGAACCCGAAGGGTTCCGTCGGGCGATGCGACTTCTCAACAACAGGGAATTCCCGGTCGAGCGGTCGGAGTTCATTGCCCTCGCGAGCGGAGCGTACGAGATGGATGAACACCAAGTCGAAGCAATCATCGACCACGCAGTCGAACGTGGTGTCATCGCGGAGGACGGGGGTAGGCTCACTAGAGGATGAGACGGCGAGTCGGCTGAGATTGCGGCGAGCTTGACGGCTTATAGTTCGCCCTTCGTGCTGGGAGTATCCGCCCGTCGCTCGTCGAGCCGAGTTGCGTCGTCGAGCACGCGAGCGAAAGCCTTGATCAGTGCCTCGACCTCGTGGTGTGCGTTCCTCCCACGCTCGACCTCGACATGGAGCGTGACACCGAGGTTGGTGGCCAATGACCGGACAAAATGTCGGGCCATGTCACTGGTGAACCCACCGACCTGTGGCTGTGAGAATTCCCCGTCGAACCGAACAAACGGGCGGCCACTTAGGTCGACGACGGCCCCGACGAGCGCTTCGTCGAGGGGGACACGTCGATCGGCGAACCTAGTCACCCCACGGCGGTCACCTAACGCTTCGTCGAACGCTGTCCCGAGTGTGATTCCTACGTCCTCGACCGTGTGGTGGTCGTCGATCTCCAAGTCTCCATCACACTGGACGGTGAGGTCGAACAGTCCGTGTTTCGCGAACGAGGCGAGCATGTGATCGAAGAAGCCGATTCCAGTATCGGCCTCACTTTCCCCATCACCATCGACATCGAGCGTCACCTCGACTCGCGTCTCGGCCGTCTCTCGCACCACTGCGGCCGTCCGTTCCGTGTCGGTCATCGTCGGGACGTCGCCCCGACGTGGTATCACACTTGCGCTCTTCGAGATCGGACCTGAGGACGTCAGACGCCCGTCTGCCGGGTTTTCTTGAGCGTGTAGATTGTTGTCACGGGGCGCATGCGTACCGAACTGCCTGCACTCCTCGCGTTCGCGGGCGGAGCCGTGTCATTGTCCTCTGCGTCGGCAGCCGGCGTCGTTGCGGGTCTCGCACTTGTGGCGGTGGCTGAGGTGTTGATCGTCGCCATCGCGTCCCCGCAGTTTGCCGCTCTTCTCGATGCCACGACGGAGGGAGCGTAATCGACACTCCCGCGTTCGACGATTGGTGTACTGACTAACTGACGTCCTTCGCGGCCCGAAGGGTGAACCGACCCTCGTAGAGGGCTGTCCCAATGACGACCGCCGCCGCCCCAGCCCTCTTCAATTTTCGAACATCGTCTAGAGTGGCCACCCCTCCAGAGGCCACGACCGGGATATCGATCGCGTCCACGACCCGTTCGACCGCCCGCGCGTCAACCCCGGCTAGCTGTCCTTCGACATCCACGTTCGTGAATAGAATCGATCCCGCTCCCCGGCTGGCGTATCGAGCGGCTGCCTCCGCGGGGTCAAGCCCCGTTCCCTCAGTCCATCCTTCGATCACGACCTCCCCGTCCTTCGCGTCGAGGCTCACCATCACGCTCCCGGGGGATTGGTCGTTGACCGCCGCCACGATGTCCGGTTGTTCTACCGCTGCGGTACCGAGAATGACGCGGTCGACTCCCCGGTCAAGTAATGCGGCCGCCTCTTCGGACGTCCGGATACCGCCCCCCACCTGTAGTTCGACTCGTTCGTCGACGGCATCGACGATTCTGTCGAGCGCATCCACGTTCGCTCGCTCCCCACTGAGAGCCCCGTCCAGATCGACCAAATGAAGCGTTCGGGCGCCTTCACTGACCCAGCGTTCGGCCACCGACACTGGATCACCATACGTTGTGCCGGTGTCCGGATCGCCGCCGACCAATTGGACCGTCTCACCTTCTTTGATATCAATCGCTGGGATCGTTTCGAACTCGGAGAAGGCCGGCATTGTTCAGGTGGTCGATACACCGTCATATGTTAAAACGCCCCGGCCTTTGGTCTCGGATCAGGAGGTTGTGGACGAATAGTTCAGATTCCATTAACTTTCAATATTGTTATACGGACGCCGGAGTTTTGCCGGGGCTCAGGTTACACGGAAGTATGGATCGCTCTGTAATCGCGGTTGTTCTCGCGGGGGGTGTGGGGACCCGCCTCTATCCTGCTAGCCGAAGTGACCGGCCCAAGCAGTTTCTATCGCTCGCCGACGACGGGCACGGGGCTTCACTGCTTGAGCGTACGGTCGACCGTGCCGGGTTCGCCGACGAGATCCTCGTCTCGACACGCGCGGCGCACGCTGAGATGGTGAGCGAACACGTTACCGGGGCTGACGTCGTCGTCGAGCCCGAAGGAAAAGACACCGCACCGGCGATGTTATATGCGACCGATCAAGCCCGGGACCGAGTCCGAGACCGGGATCCGGACGAGCCTGAACCGGTCGTCGTCGTGCTTCCGTCGGACCATCACGTTCCGAAAGCGGATCGGGAAGTGTTCCAGACAGCCATGCGGAGAGGGGCGTCAGTTGCCGGGTCGACGGACCGACTAGTCACCTTCGGCATCGATCCGAGTCGCCCCGAATCCGGTTACGGCTATATACAACCAGGGACTGATCATGGTCGGTATCGAGAAATCGCGGAATTCCATGAAAAACCGGACACCACGACTGCGCGCAAATACGTGGACAGGGGGTTCCTCTGGAACTCGGGAATCTTCGCATGGACTCCGTCTGCACTCTTCGAGACAGCACGTGAGACCCGGCTTGCCCCGCTAGTGGAGGCGCTAGAGGATGACGATCCGGTCCACGGGTTCGAGAACGTGGACCCAGTCAGCATTGATCATGCCGTGATGGAACCGGCAGCCGAGGAGGACAACGCCGTGGTCGTTCCGGTCGAGTTTGGCTGGGACGACCTTGGTGCCTGGGACGCGCTTGCTCGGATACTGGACCAGGACACGGACGGGAACGTAGTTGATGTGGTCGGCCACGGGGCATCAAACACGGAAGAGGAGACCCAGGGGGCCGGACTGTTCATCGGTGCTACCGAGAACGTCGTCGCCACCGACGACAAGCATGTGTCCCTCGTGGGTGTTGAGGGACTGTGTGTAGTTGCATTTGACGACAGAGTACTCGTCGTGCCCCGGAAGAGGGTCCAGCAGGTACGTCAGGTGGTTGATCAACTTCGAGCCGATGGGTTGTTCTAGTCAGCTACGGAGGGTTCCGCCATCAACCGGCAACGCCGCCCCTGTAATAAACGAGGCTCGATCGCTGGCCAGGAAAGCCACTGTGTCGCCCAATTCACCCGGGTCCCCGATCCGGTCGAGGGGGATATCTGCAGCCCAGGCGTCCAACCCCTCCTCGTACGTCTCGTGTTCGCCACGCTCGACGGCATCTTCGACCAGAGTCTCAATCCGGGCAGTCTCGTGGGCCCCAGGCAGAACCGCGTTGGCACGGACAGTTGGAGCCCATTCGCGGGCAATCGTTTTCACCACGCCGATCACTGCTCGTCGGACGGCGTTCGAAAGGACCAATCCATCGATCGCTTCCCTGACGCTGGTGGAGGTGATACACGTAACCGATCCACCCTCGTTTGCAAGGTAGGGGTGGGCCTCTCGAAGCGTCCAGACGAGGCTCATCACGAGCGTGTCATATGCTTGGTACCACTGTTGGTCGGTCATTTCGTTAAAATTCCCAGGCGGAACTCCCCCTGCGGAGGTGACCACGTGATCGAGATCGCCGAACTCGTTCACAGTGGCTTCGATCAGTGCTTCGATATCGCCCTTTTGTGTGAGGTCTGCCTGTATCGCTCTCACCTCTCCGGAAGTGTCTGCGAGTCCTCGTTTCGCCTCTTCCAGGCGGTCGGTTGTTCGTCCACAAACGACCACATTTGCGCCCTCGGCTGCGAGAGATTCCGCGCTAGCGTATCCGAGACCACTTGACGAGGCTGTTGTCAGTACAGTGTCGCCATTGAGACCGAGATCCATGTTCGGTAATGTTCAGGCGAAATCGTTTCAGCATGGCGGTCAGCCAAGCCAAATCAGGAACTCGCCAAAATCACATTCCATGGCCAATCGGGCTTGGCCGCGGAGTGTCGGCCATGATAGTTAGATGCTGTAAAGAGGCGGCTGGAGAAGATTCTCCCCCTCGGTCGCTCGTATCCAGTGTCGGCTGGGCCCCAGGAGGGACCGCACTGCCGGGTTCCCGATCAGGCCTCTTCCATCGCATCCCAGGCGTCAGGCATCTCGATGACGTAACGCCCGTCTTCCCGAAGGGAGATGATGTATTCCTGGCGGTCATACAGTTCCATCAAGTTGAGTTCATACTGCCCGGGTTTGACGATCCGGATCGACTCGAACTGGTCGTTCAGCTCGGCCCTGAGGGATGCGAGGTCGGGATCGTCGATCGGATCGGGATCGGCATCCGTCGGTTCCGAACCACCGGTGCGGCTAGGGGTACCATCTGACTCCGTTCGCGCGGTGTGCCCCGCAGGGAGATCAGCTGGAGTCACTACGTCACTCCTGGCGCTTCGTTGTGCGTCGTCCTCGTCAGTCGCGTTCACGGCTTCGTCCGGTCGGCCGTGCCGTTCAGGGTCGGGGTCATTTCCGGGTGATGTAGATTCACCCCTTTCCCGGTCCGGGGCCCTGGGCCATTCCGGTCCCTTCGGGGCACTGACTTCCGTCTTGGCGGACCCGGCGTCTATCGGTCCGGTAGTCCCGTCTCCGGACGAGCCGTCCTGCCGCTGAGGGGGCGACCCGTCACTGGCTTGTTTGCTCCCGGACTCCCGGGCTTTTGGGCGGAACTGGAACTTATTGCCGCCACAGTCCGGACAGCCCGAGAGCATCTCCGTCGATCCGTCTGGGAACGTCCGACCACAGGTGGTACACTCGTGAGGCATTTACTTCCGGGAAACCAGCGCGCTGATGAGGTTCTCGTCTTTGTGGAGCGTCTGGATCTGGTTGGCTGGACCGATGACCGTGAGTTTTTTTGTCGACTGCTTGCCCATCAGGCGGTCAAGCAAGGACTTGTCCGCGGCTTGGGATCTGGGGTACGTCTCGATCTCAATCCCGCTGAAGTCATCCGGGCTGATTTCGGTCATCGTCACCTCGATCAGCTTGGACTCCTCGTCGGGCGTGAGTCCTTCCTCAAGCACGACAATATCGCCGTCCCGAACGGTATCGAGAATCAGCCGGATCTTCTCCATGCTTGCCAGACCGTCCATCCGGCCACCGCTGATCAGGTCGATCCGGACGCCGTCGTCCTCCGTGGGAGTTGTGACTTCCGGCATGGTTATCCGAAGTAGTCCGCAATCTTCCCGTACACCTCGTCCATGTTGTCGCCCTCCAATGCAGACAGTGGCACCGTCTCGTGTTGTGGGAAGGCGTCAGCTATCTGCTTGACATCCGAGTTCTCAAGGTCCGTTTTGTTCGCAAGGATCAACGCGGGTAGGTCACGGCTCTCGATGATCCCGACCAACATTGTGTTTACCTGAGTGAACGGGTCCTCCGTGCTGTCAAGCACGTAAATGACCCCGTCGACGTCCTCACGGAGCCAGTGCATGGCCTCGGCCACTCCTTCAGTCGCTTCCCGAGAGCGGCGCACTGCCTCTTCTTTTTCCATGTCATGGTCGAGAAACTCTTTGTAGTCGACCTTCGTCGTCACTCCGGGTGTGTCGACGATGTCGATCGTGACTGTTTGTCCGTTTCGTTCGATTGTGACGTCCTCCTTCCGACGTGCACGGCGCGTTTCGTGTGGGATTTGGCTTTCGGGGCCGACCGCGTCTCCCGTCCAGTCGCGTGCAATGCGGTTCGCGAGCGTCGTCTTGCCCGCGTTTGGCGGCCCGTAGATGCCGATCCGCTTCGGCTCCTCGGCGGAGAACAGCCGGTCAGCGACCCTGGAGATGCTGTCCCTGAGGTTCGTGATCAGACCCATCCTTGACTCCCCCTCCCCTCCGGAGAGGCTATGTACGGGGAAGCGCTCGATTCCACTTAACTACCCGTCAGACAGAGGTCACACGTCCCGGAGGATTCCGGCAGGAACGGGAATGCCGGAGGAGTTGGAAACACCCACACGGTTACCGGGCGGATCAAAACAACTTCGCGTCTGGACCTATCGGCGGAACCCCCCACCCCTTCGTTTCAGGTGGAGAACGATCTAGGTGGAATGAACCGAACCGTTTTGGACCTTTCTTCGGGTTGTAACCCCACAAAATAATACAGATAAATTACTTTGCGGTTATGATAATTATCGTGTCGTAGTAAAACTTTCGACTCCAATAGTCCGCCTCCCCCCACCCCTTGGTTTTCGAGTTCCAGTTGAAACGAAGGGGTGGGGGGGTCTAACGAGATTATCTCAGGTCACTGACTGTCTTCGTTCCAATGCGGGTGGCCATCGCGTTCTTCCAAAACTCGCCAGACTTGAGACACGGAATACCGGTTGCGTCTTCCGATTAAACGTCTTTTCCACAGCCTACCGGGTTTCGGAGTCCTCGACGAATTTGGCCGAATCGCCTCAACTCCGATCCGGAAAGGCAGTATTTCTCTCAACGAAGGGGAAGTTTTATGCGAGACCTGTTCATCTGGTTCGACTGCATCATCTGGACGCGCCCTGCGACGGCTGCGGGTGGTATTTCGGGGGTATACGGGGGAATCCGCCCTGGTTTCGTCGTAGTGCAGGGAATCTCCAGTGGAAACGAAGGGGTACTCAATGACGGACAACGAGACACGCGATGGCGGCTCGTCCACGGAAGCGGGGGATGGAGAGCCGCCATCGGATGGGGACGCAGTATCACGCACAGGCGACCAAGCAACGCTGACTGAGGATCTCGGCACCGCGACCGACGGCGGAGACGACACGGGACTGACTTCTGCTACCACAGGTTCCGTCGATACGCTCGATGTCGAAGCCGACGTTGAAGCAGTTCCTACGGACGGAGCAGGAGTCGACATCGATGGCGTACTTGGTGACGAGGTCGAAGACGACTCAACCGGATTGTTCGACGACCTGCTCGCGGGGGAACCGATATTCGAGAACAAAGAGGTCCTCCGACCCTCTTACACGCCTCACGAACTCCCTCACCGGAGCGACCAGATTAATGAAATGGCAACGATCCTTGTAGCAGCGCTTCGGGGGGAGACGCCATCCAACATCCTCATCTATGGAAAGACCGGGACCGGCAAAACCGCGAGCGCGAAGTTCGTATCCAAGGAACTGGAATCGACCAGTCAGAAATACGATGTTCCCTGCGAGGTTCAGTATATTAACTGTGAGGTCACGGACACCCAATATCGGGTCCTTGCGCAACTCGCTAACACCTTCATCGAGCGGAATCAAGCAGTGATCGACGATCGACTCGCCGATCTCCACGACCTCGGTGAACGAGGTGCAGTGAATCCGGCTGCCCTCGCTGACGCCGGGTTCGCATCCGTAGACGCCGTCGAGGAGCGCATCGCGGCCCTCGAACGCGATCGTGATGCCATGAAGGAGGTCCCGATGACTGGCTGGCCGACCGATCGAGTGTATGATGCGTTCTTTGACGCGGTCGATTATCACGAGCGGGTCGCGGTCATCATGCTGGACGAAATCGACAAACTCGTCGAGAAGTCGGGGGATGACACGCTGTACAACCTGTCCCGAATGAACTCGGAACTCAACAACTCCCGGGTTTCCATCATGGGGATCTCGAACGACCTCAAGTTCACCGACTTCCTGGATCCTCGGGTGAAATCCAGCCTCGGCGAGGAAGAGATAGTCTTCCCGCCGTACGACGCGAATCAACTCCGTGACATCCTTCAGCATCGTGCGGACGTCGCATTCAAAGAAGGCGCACTCACCGAGGACGTCATCCCCCTATGTGCAGCGTTCGCCGCTCAGGAACATGGGGACGCACGCCGTGCCTTGGACCTCCTTAGAACCGCCGGCGAACTGGCAGAGCGGTCTCAATCCAACCACGTCGGCGAGGATCACGTGCGCCAGGCTCAGGAAAAGATCGAACTCGACCGGGTCGTAGAGGTCGTCCGGACACTCCCAACCCAGTCGAAAATCGTCCTCTTTGCGATCATCCTTTTGGAGAAGAACGGGGTCCACAACGTCAACACCGGCGAGGTGTACAACGTCTACAAGCAATTGTGCGAAGAAATCGACGCGGACGTATTGACCCAGCGACGTGTCACAGACCTGATCTCGGAACTCGACATGCTGGGAATCGTCAATGCGGTCGTCGTTTCGAAAGGTCGATACGGGCGAACCAAAGAGATCTCGCTGTCCGTTCCGATGGAGGAAACCGAGGCCGTCCTCCTGTCAGATTCTCGGCTTGGAGAAGTCGAAGAGGCCCAGCCATTCGTCCAAGCACGGTTCGGGGAGTAACGGTCAACCCAGTAGACGACCCTCAGGATACCCTTGCCACGCCATTCGGATGACTGCCACAGGTGACGGGGGAGTCAGCGGTTCCAGGGTTCGGTTCCGGGGCTCGAAGGTCGACTTCCCGGGTGTCACTCGGCCCTTGTATGGAGCTATCCGTGACTGATCCGGTATCCAACGCCTCCACCCCCACGACGAGACCCGGACTGTTCTGGACCGCAGCACCCGAAAAAACGAGCCGAATCCAGCCGAGTAGGGGAACCCGAACGCGGGCGATCCCCTGAATCCAGGTCGGTCTTACTGGTCCTGCAATCCCGTTGGCCTGATCGTACAGGGGGTTGTCATCCCCTTTGGTGATGAACCCGTCATGCGGAGCCGGACAGTTCGATAGTTCGGCACAGTTTGAGGCTCTGACGTGGTCTTTGTCCGCCCTACTATACCAGTTCTCTCCCTCCTCCACGAAGAACCGGGCCCTGTGAATGATAGGCGGCCCATCCTCGAGTGGCCGTTGGTACACGATCACTGAGCCGTACGAGCCGAAGGTACGGTAGTCTTCACGTTCGCCTACTCGATACGTAACGACACCCGTGTCACCCTGAGCGTGGGTGGGGGCAAACCGACCTGGTTCCGTAATGAACACGAGATCTCCCTTTTGCATGTGGGGTTCCATACTCCCGGATTCAACAGCGACCATTGGTGGCCATACACCGGACGCCGAAAACAGGAGTAGGCCAACCAGTGCCACGATGACCGCGGACGTGAGCGTCTCTCGAACGAACATCAGCGGACCGGACTCAGCGGTCAAAAACCGAGTAAGGGGGTCCTCGTCCGGTGACCGACGCCCGTCGTCACTCATCGCCGCGGCGTTCGAGAGGCCTGGGTTTGAACCTTCTGGGTCGGTTCTCAGCATTGGAACCGAAATGGAAAAATGCACCTGAACCTCTGATGCACCAGTCTTTGGCGAACGCTTGAAGACCGTCTCGTCGCAACGGGAGACGTGGGGACAATTCTGCTTTGTCGGCATGGGGAGACGACGTGGAACAGGGAAGGACGAGTTCAGGGCTGGGCGCCAGCGCCCCTTACGGACGAAGGGCGAGCAGAGGCGGCGGCGTTGGCGAACGGTCTCGCAGCGGAGTACGACATCGACCGGCTCGTGACTTCCGACCTCCAGCGCGCGGTTGAGACGGCCCGACCGGTCGGACGAAAACTGGAGATAACTCCGGAGCAGGATCCCGCCTGGCGGGAGCGGGATTTTGGCTGTCTCCAGGGACTCACTCGGGATGAACTGTTCGGCGGTCACCCCGAGTTTGCTCTTTCCGAGTCCGGATACGCGGCCGCACAAGCAACGCCTGAGAGCGGGGAATCCATCTTGGACCAGTGGGATCGGGTTCTCGACGCCTGGGAAGCTCTCTGTCGCGACATCGAATTCGGGGAAACCGTGGCTGTGATCACACATGGAGGGGTACTGTACGCGATTACGGGCACAGTCAAACGGCTCGACGTGGTGGCGGCCGTCCTCGAACAGGAACAGGACAACGCAGCGGTCACGGAATTCCGAATTACTGACGACGTTCCCGAGCTTGTCCGGGAGAACGTCACGCTCGATGGTGATTCTTGACGACTCCGGTACTACGCCTCAGAAGACTCCTTCCTTGCCCTGCCCGAAGGTCAGACCCGCACGCTTTTGCCCGCCCCCACGATAGCCCTCTCCGACGGATGGAGTTGACGAGCGTGCCGGGCGTCGGCGAAAAGACGGCCGCCGCGCTATCCGAATTGGACGACCCTGAAGCGGCGTTGCGCGCCGGAGACGTTGCCGCACTCGCCCGGGCTCCCGGCCTGTCGGAGGGGAGAGCCGCAAGTATCGCTCGGGGCGCTATTCGGATGCGCCACGAGGATCCTGGAGGTTGGACTGCTACCACCCGTGCCAGGGAACTTCATCGCGACGCTCTCGATCTTCTCCAAGAGCGAGCGGTGACCACCTACGGTGAGAAGCGCCTCGAGACCCTCTACCCGAGTGCGGTCGAATCCCGTATCCAGGAGGTCCGGGACTGGGCCCGGGAGGCGATGGACCAGGACCCGGACCCGGCCGTCATCGAAGCTCTGGAAGGGGTTGACCCGCTCACCGATCCGACGGGCCTCCGGGTCCGAGAGCGATGTCTCGCTACCGCAGACGCGGAACGATATGCGGCGGCAGAGGAGGCTTTCCCCGAACTCTCCACAGAGGTGGTGGAGGACGCACGTGATCTCGCCGAGCTTGCTCGTTCGTATGCGACGGTGATCGTCCTTGACGAGGGGTTTGCCGGCATCGATGTTTCGGGTGATGTACAGGTTCGCCCGGACGCGTTAGACAAGCCTGGCGAGATCGTCCCCGAACGACTTCTTTCCTTCTTTGCGGAGAACCGTGACCGTCTCTTGGCTGCTGCTACTGTCCAGGAACGGAGCGAGCTTGATCCGCCAGTCGACCCTGGACGGCTCCGCGATGTCCTTGCCCGTGTCGACGAGGACGGAACCGTCGACGGCGACGAGGAACTCGAGCGTCTCACGGCTGCTGCCGCCGACGTCGACGCGGCGGTGTCCACCGCGGAGTCGGTGGCGAACGATCACCTCCGGGAGGCAGTCCGCGCGAAAGACGTCACGATCAAGGGTGGGGATTTCCTCTCCTTGGTTGAGCAGGGTGCCCGGGTCGACTCCCTGTTGGCCCGGGAACTCAGCGAGGAATACGATGAAGCGCTTCGCCGTGCCCGAGCCCACCTTGTCGAGGCGCTCTCGTTAACCGACGACGAACGAGAATTCGCCGAACGGGTCTTCGGAGGCGATCCCACGTTCCCCGTCGAGCGGGATTCGGAGGCGGTTTCGCGGCTCCGCCGCACTCTCGAGACGGCACGGGACCGCCGTGCCTCCCGCTTGAAATCGGACCTGGCCGCTGATCTCGCCGAACTCCGCGACCCGGCAGAGGCGCTCGTTCGGGACGCACTTGAGCTGGATGTAGAACTCGCGGTGGCACAGTTCGCCGACGAATTCGACTGTTCAATGCCCACCCTCGGTGGGGAAGGGTTCCAGATCGAGGGCGGGCAATCACCGCTTCTCAACGTCCCGTTCGACCAGGCGGAGCCTATCGACTACGGCGTCGAGAGTGTTACGCTTTTGTCAGGAGTGAACTCCGGCGGAAAAACCTCGACTCTGGACCTCGTGGCACTGGTGACGACGTTGGCTCATATGGGTCTCCCAGTTCCGGCGGAGCAGGCACGCGTGGCGCGGTTCTCGGAACTTCACTACTACGCCCCGTCACAAGGGACACTTGACGCGGGCGCGTTCGAGGCAACGCTTCGCGAGTTTGCCACCGTCGTCGACGGCGCAGACGGCCGGCTCGTGCTCGTGGACGAACTCGAATCGATTACCGAACCGGGGGCATCCGCGAAGATCATCGCGGGCATCCTCGAAGAGCTTGCTGCCCAAGGAGCGACTGCCGTGTTCGTCTCCCACCTCGCCCGCGAAATCCGCGACGCGACCGAGTTCACGGTCCCCGTCGACGGGATCGAAGCCCTCGGCTTGGACGACGGAGAGCTCGTGGTCGATCGATCTCCCCGGAAGAACCACCTCGCTCGCTCGACGCCGGAATTGATCGTCGAAAAACTGGCTGGGGAGTCAGACGGGGAGTTCTACGAGCGCCTCTTGGAGAAGTTCTGACGCGCTGAAGCGACCCGATACTGAAGATTTATTCGGTAAAAACGGTCGGCTTGCGGATTCTGAATATCGATTTCAGTTTCACCAGGCCCCCGGCAAACGGTTAAGTAGACGGGGCGGGCATTGAGGCACGATGTCCGGGGACCCCGAGGAGGGGATGCTCTCGTGGGACGAGTCCGTCTTCCGAGACGAACACGTCTTCGAGATCGATTACGTTCCGGAGACGTTCCGGCACCGGGAGAGCCAACTGGAGTCGCTTAAGTACGCCCTGCGTCCGGCGGTCCGCGGGTCACGGCCTTTGAACACTGTCGTCCGTGGTCCACCTGGGACGGGGAAGACGACCGCTGTTCAAAAGTTGTTCGCCGAACTCGGCGCACAGGCGACCGACGTCCGAGCGGTCCGAGTGAACTGTCAGGTAGACTCGACACGATATGCGGTCTTTTCCCGACTCTTCGAGGGACTGTTTGATTACGAACCGCCGTCCTCAGGGGTCTCCTTCAAGAAGCTCTTCGGACAGATCACCGACCGTCTCGTTGAGGAGGACGAGGTCCTCGTGGTCGCGCTAGATGACGTAAACTATCTCTTTTACGAGAACGAAGCCTCGGATACCCTCTACTCCCTGTTGCGAGCCCACGAGGCACACGCCGGGGCGAAGATTGGGGTCATCGTGGTTTCATCCGACCTCTCCCTCGAGGTGATCGACGACCTGGACTCTCGCGTCCAGTCGGTGTTCCGACCGGAGGAAGTTTACTTTCCCGTCTATGACGAGCCCGAGATCGCCGATATCCTCCGGGAACGCGCGAAGCGTGGATTCCACGACGGGGTCCTCGATACGCGGGAACTCGATCGGGTCGCGGAACTCACCGCGGAGTCAGGCGATCTCCGGGTCGGAATTGACCTGCTTCGACGCGCTGGACTCAACGCCGAGATGCGCGCCTCCCGGACAGTTTCGGTTGAGGATATCGACCAAGCGTACGAGGAATCCAAGTACGTCCATCTGTCACGGTCGCTCCGCGGGTTGTCAGACTCCGAACGAGCGCTGGTGGAGGTGATTGCTGAACACGATGGGCAACAAGCCGGAACCGTGTACGAGGCCTTCCACGACCGGACGGAGCTCGGATACACCCGCTACTCGGAGATTATCAACAAACTGGATCAACTCGGTCTCATCGACACGGAGTACGCCGAAGTCGAGGGTCGCGGTCGCTCACGCTCGCTCTCGCTCGCGTACGACCCCGAGGCCGTCCTTGACCGGCTTCAGGGTGGCTCCGCGGCACCGTCCGACTAACCCCTTCCACCTGATCGGTGACGACATATCCATTCCCCGGCACCTGGTACCTGCGTCATCAATCCTGGCTGGTCACTCGTCTCTCTCTCTCTGGCTGCGCCTGAACACCAGCCCGGACGCGGCGACCGAATGGGCATCGGACCGCCGCGCTTAACCCCCATCCGTTGCCAAGAGTACAATCGATATGGACCCCCTGTACGTCCGTTACCCGTTCTTCGAGGGTGCCCGTGCTGCCGTCCGAGAGCTGGGGGTCGAGCTTGAGACGCTCGTTGAGCGCGACGCGCCCGCAGTAACGCGTGGACGCGAACGGGTCGAGCGTGCGCTGACGGAGGGAAATACGGCTCCTCCCGATCCGATGACATGGAAGTCCCGGGCCGAGCTGCTCTCCTACCCCATCGCTCGCGTCCTGATTTCCCTCCTTGACGAACGTGCAGCCGTCGAGAAGTACGCCACTGCCGAGGCTAAGACCGCCTACGAACGGTTCGTCGAGGACATCGAACGTGACCGGGAGACGCGTGACGCGGTCACACTGGACAGGCTTCTCGCGGAGTTTGACCTCGTGGAGGCGGTCCGTCCGGAGACATCGACCGGACGCGGTCCCCGCCAGCTTCCTGTCTGGTTTCAAATCGACGTCGGCCCTTATCTCACATACATGGACCCGGACTGGGGGTCTAGCTGGCGGCTCGTCAACCGGGAACTGGTGGACGGTGCGGTTCGGATCCGCCGGGTCGGCCGAGGTAATCAAGCTCCGGACGAACTCTATCGGTTACTCCGGGCGGCGACCCGTGACAGAGTGGCCGACGGTCTGCCGTTTGACGGTGTTGACGATGCCCTCGCGACTGCGCTTGAACCACAGATAGCCGATCTCCGGGCCTTGCTGGCAGACCGCTCCGTCGACCCCGACATTGACGAAGAGATTCACCCGGACCTGTTTCCCCCCTGTCTCCAAGGATTGCTCCAGCAAGTCCGGGAAGGGAGGGACCCTGACCCGCCAGCCCGGTTTGCGTTGCTATCATTCCTTGCAGCACTGAACGCCACCGTCGACGAGGCCGTCGCGTTGTGCGAAGGCGGATACGACTCCGAGATGATCTCGACGACGTTCGCATATCTGCGAGACAAGTCCGGATCGCAATACCCCCCACCATCCTGTGAAACGCTTGCCGCCTACGGACTCTGTGAAAACGCCGAAAACCACCGCGATATCGCCTCACATCCACTCACGTACTACGTCCGACAACTCGAGCGATCGGAGGAGATTCGTCCCGACTGACAGAGCGTCTCGTGGCGGTGGACACGTGGTCCTGTCGAGAGGTCGTTACCGTCGATCGAGATAGACTCCGACGGCAGCCATGAGGACAACGAACACCGCTAGGACACCGACGAGGGCGTAGCTTCCCATCGTCGGGAGTACGTGATTCGTGGCATATGTCACGCCAACCCCAATCACGAGGCCGACGAAAACCACGACGGCACCGACCGAGACGGCGATTTTCCGACGCATCTCCGCGTCGAGTTCCATGCCCAGCGGTTCCGACGGCCGTCTCAAAAGGGCTTCGAACACGGCACCGTCTCGCCTCCGACCTCTGTTTCAACAGGAACCCAGAGTAAATTGGATCTGAATCGGTTGGAACGAGCAAACCCTGCCAAAACGCCAACGTGTGATCCCGATATACGCCGGGTTGTTCCAGGAGAAACAAGGGTTTAGAAGTCCGTAGCGCGTAGGGGAACCGGACCCAGATGACGCATACGGAACACACAACCGCGTCCCCAATCCGAAATTCCCAGTCCACGAAACTGGCCGCTCGCGCTCGTCGAGCCCGGTCTGAACCGATGACCCTCCGCGCCCTCCGAGGTGACCGGTATCTCGTGGAGACGGAAGGCGGCCAGTACGTGGTCAATCCAGTAGCCGACACTTGCGAGTGTCCTGACTGTCTGATTCGCGGGGCCCAGTGCAAGCACCTCCGACGGGTAAGGCTCGATATCGAGAAAGGACAGGTTCCTGCACCCGGCGAGCGGGCCGGAGTCTGTGCGGTCTGTGGCGAACGATTGTTCGTCCCGGTGGATGCGACCGGGTCGGTCCTGTGCCAGAGGCATGACTTCGAACCCGGCACGTTCGTCCGTGATCGGGAAGCTCCAGACCGTCTCCTCGTGACGGCGGTCACGAGCCAGCGAGCCGACGAGTACGAAACGGAAGCAGGACGGAGGATCGACGAGTACGACTCGAACGCGGCATATGGACGCCACGAGCCGGTCGTCGAGGCCGTATATCTGAGTGCTGCTACCTCCCGGGACGGCGTGATCGATGTGAGCGGTCTGAAACGATACGGTTTCCCGGCTTCGCGCCTGCGCCGTCTCCCGCCTAAAACGTCTCCGAACAACCCCGTTATCGGAATCAGGACCTGATCGACCGGATTGTCCTCGAGGGGGATGCTCAGGTAGCCCATCATACTGCGCCCATTGACGAGACCCGTTACCGATGCTGTCGGCTACCCCACGAATAGAGGCAGACACCGACAAACCCGAACCCGCCCGAAACCACTCCCGCGACCATTTCGATAATCCCAGTGCGCACATCCCCCGTTTGACGAACGAGGACGAACCCGTCGTCTGTACCGACAACTGCCGGGGCGAGCGGGTCGGTCGTGGCGAGCTCACCCCGGCTAACCACTCGGGCCACGCCCTCATCGACTTCCCCGATATCACGAGCCACCCGCTTGAGAAGCTGACGAACGGTGAGACGTCCCGAATCCAGCCGGTACCTCCCATCATCCCGCGTGACGACAACCTCATAGAAGGTCGGTCGGGGTCGGTCCGGATCCACGACCAGAATGTAGTCGTAGCGATCCATGAACCGAGCCGCACGGCCCTCCGGGCTCTCCAGCGGCCCTTCCGAGATTCCCCCTCCGTCCGCGCGCCGGAGGATCCAGAGTGCGTCCGTATCGGTCGTATATCCCACACTCGGCAACGATGCGAGACCGGCTGCCTCGACCGGGTTGTCCGGGTCGACCGAAATGGCGCGGTACTCATATACCCCGTCGACTGCAGGGTCGTCGGCGACCGGTGAGAGAACCAACATCAAAAGTGCGAGCCCGAAGAGCCAGTACGCCGCTCGACGTTTTGCTGCCGGCGTTGGGAGGGCCCGGATCAGGGTCGACCGGACGGTCACAGGTCCTCGAGCGTGGTCCGGCGGGAGTGCCCTGCCAACTCGTCGAGGTCCTCCCCCTCAGCGAGTGCCGTTTCTCGCTTCACACGGTAGTTCCCACCCCCGGTCGTATAGAGGTCGCCGGGATGGAAGAAGTACCAGTCCTCACGGTCGAACCGGACACCAATCCGGGCCTTCGCCCCGAAGTTCCGGGCGAAATAAACGAGCGACTCGACCTCCCCGCCGTCGAGATAGATCGGATCGCCCGACGATGACTTCGCTTCGATAGCATAAAACCGATCCCCGTTCCCCGCTAGAACGTCCGGGAGGTCTCGGTCTGTCGAGGACCCGGACGCGGGTGCCCGCATCACCGCGAACCCGGCTTCATCGAGCCTGTTGACGAGCTCGCGTTCGCGGCGATCCCCCTTCGGATTGCCTGGCATGTCCGTGATGTGATTCCCGTGGGCTCTTAAGCGGGACGCCGAAGCGACTGATTCGGCCGATGGAATACCACTCCTCCGTCTAGGGCAACACGATTTACAATCTCTCCCCGTCCACACCCGCCGAGTGAATGTTCGACGAGATCATGCGTAAGTTCGAGGGGTCTCCGAGTCAGCAGGCGGTGATCCGACTCCTCCTTGAACGGGGATTCTCGGTCAATGAGGACGGTCGGGTCGTCTCTGGCGGCATCGAGATCCCGGATACCGGAATCGCCCGCGAGTTGGATGTCGACCGGCGTGTAGTTGACGCGACTACCGATGCCATCCGGGATGATCCAGAACTCCGGCGTATTTTTGAGAACATTACCGCCACGCCCTCGCTGATGGACCTCGCCCCGGCGTTGGATCTGACGGTGCTGACCATCGAGCCCATCGACGCTTCCGGATCGGGGATCGTCGCGGGGATCACCGGCCTCTTCGCGGAGCGTGATATCCCCCTTCGTCAGGTCCTGTCGGATGACCCAGAGTTCACTGACGAACCCAAACTGTATCTCATCACGGACGTCGACATTCCGGGTGAACTTCTCGTCGAAGTACGTGATCTCGAATACGTCCGTCGGGTGGAGTTCTGACGTGCCTGGCGACACGTGCCCCCTGACGGACGGTGGCCGAGACCCGAAACCGTTCCGGACCGTAGCCGGCCGCGGGCGTTCGGACTTCGAGGTTCGGGGCTCGGAGTTCATCGGTCACGTTGCGCCGGCCGCATCCCTGGACGCGGCGGAGACGTTCGTCACGAAGGTCACGGCCGTGCACGAGGATGCGACACACAATGTCCCAGCCTATCGGGTTCCCGCCCCCGGGAGGTCTGACGGATCAGGTGGCATGTTGAGGGAGTACTCGAGCGACGCCGGGGAGCCCTCGGGTTCGGCCGGTAGCCCCGCATTGAACGTCCTCCAGCGCCGCGAGTTGCGAAACGTGGTCGCGGTGGTCACTCGCTACTACGGGGGAACCAACCTCGGGATCGGCGGACTTGCCCGCTCGTACGCCAAGGCGGTCACGGATGCTGTCGACGATGCCGGCGTCACCGAGCAGATGCCGCAAGATCGGTTCGTCGTCACCGTCGAGTATGACGATTCCGGGACGGTTCGGGGTATCCTTGAGGGAAGTCCCGCTTCGTTCGAGGCGGAGTACCGCACCGACGTCCGGTTCACCATCCGGGTGCCGGCCGACGACGGGACGGACCTACGAGACCGAATCCGGAGTGCAACCTCTGGCCGGGCTGAGATCGAGTAACTAGGCGCTGGATTCACCAGTAACCGTCCGGTATCTCTCCCATGGCCTCCCTTGGTGATCCGGGACACGTGGCTGTCATCGGAGGCGGCATTGTTGGTGCCTCGGTCGGATTTCATCTGGCCCGTGCTGGCATCGAGACCACGCTGTTCGACCGCCGAGACGAGGGACGTGCCACGGATGCCGGCGCCGGCATCGTCTCACCCGCAACGAGTAGTCGGACGGACTCCTCGGCATGGTTCCGATTCGCGGTCCGCGCCGCGGCCTACTATCCAGAGCTTGTGTGTGCGCTTGAGGAAGCGGGTATCGACGATCACGGGTACGCTGCCTGTGACCTGCTCCGCGTGGCCATAACCGACGAGGAAGTTGCGTCGTTCGAGACCGCGGGCGAGCGTACGACCCGTCGCCACCGGACCCACGGTAGGCCCGATCCCGACGCCGTGGAAGAAGTCTCGCCGGCACGAGCTCGCGAACTGTTCCCGCCGCTGGCCGACGTCAGACGAGCACGACGGTATCGATCAGCTGCCCGGGTTGACGGCGCAGCGTTCGCCAAGGGACTCACTGAAGCGGGATGTCAGGCTGACCTCCGCGTCGAGTCGAGCGACGTCACCGGTATCCGGACTACCGACGGGAGCGTAATTGGAGTCACACTCGACGGCGGCCCCCGTGTCCGGGACGTTGACACGGTGGTGGTTGCCGGTGGGGCATGGTCCGCGATGTTCGCAGAGGATCTCGAAACCGGATTCGACGTGACGCCACTCCGCGGCCAGATCGTCCACCTCGCCGCCCCGACGGATACCGATGCCTGGCCGATCGTGAGCGGATTCCGCCATCACTACTTAGTTCCCTGGCCAGATGGCCGTGTCGCGGCCGGGGCGACCAGGGAAGCGGACGTCGGGTTCGACCCGCGCACTACCGCCGGCGGTCTCCACGAGGTCCTCTCGGAAGCACTCCGGGTCGCGCCGGGACTCGAGGATGCGACACATCTTGAAACCCGCGTAGGACTGCGCCCGGTCACGCCGGATCGTTTACCCCTGCTCGGCTCGGTTCCTGGTATCGAAGGCGCGTACCTCGCTACGGGACACGGTGCGACCGGTTTACAACTCGGTCCGTATAGCGGGCGCCAGGTCGCCCGTTTGGTCCGCGGGATCGACCCCGAGACGGACCTGACCGCGTTCGATCCCGCTCGCCTCTGATCCCTCCGGACGGATACGTTCCGCCTCCAGAACGTTCTTGCCGTGACGCCTCCAGCCGGGGACATGGCCGACCCTATCCGGGCCAGCGACTATCACGACATTGCCAAGCCCAGTGATCCTCGACTCTCGCCCGACGGTACGGAAATCGCGTTCGTACGGTCGGTCCCCGAGGACGACGACAGCTACGAGGCGACCGTCTATCTCGTGCCGACTGATGGTAGCGCCGACCCTCGACGCTTTACCGTGGCGGAAGGGAACGATGCCACTCCTCGTTGGTCGCCCTCTGGCGACAGGCTCGCGTTCACCTCTACCCGAGGGGCAGAGGACGACAGACAGCAACTGTGGGTGATCCCGCGTCATGGAGGGGAAGCCAGACAGGTGACGGACGTCGCAGGCGGGGTCTCTTCAATCACCTGGTCCCCCGACGGCTCCCGAATCGCGTTCGTCCAGTCCGTGACGTCCGAGGACCGAGAGGAAGACCGTGACCTCACCGTTCCCGAGGAATACGATCCTGACGACCCCGACCCTCGGGTCATTGACCGTACCGTCTACCGGTCCATGCAGCGCTACTTCGACGGGGAACGATCGCAGGTGTATATCGTTGATCTCGACGGCACCGGAGTGGCCGATGCGGACGCGTTCACTCGTGTCACCACCGCCGAGTACGATCATTCCAGTCCGGAGTGGGGCGATGAATCCACGCTGTACTACACGGTGAAGTCGCTCGGCGAAGATCCGGACGATAGTTACGAGTACGAGATTCGCGCGTACGACACTCAGACTGAAACCGACGAGGCGGTCCACCAGTCGACAGGTTGGGGGGCATCTCTCGCAGTTACTCCGGACGACCGGATCGCGTACCTCTATACGGACCCAGACCAGGCATCCATTCAGCAGACGGAACTCCACGTTTACGACCGGAGTGGCGACGATGTACATGAAGTCACCGCCGACTTCGACCGGACGCTCGGCTACGAGGCCGCGCCGCAGTGGGGCCCCCAGGATGAGCGGCTCTACTTCACGACACCTGATGAGGGGGTGACCGCGCTCTGGTCGGCTCCGGGAGACGCAAGCGAGACACCAGTCCGCGAGTACCGTGGTGGTGCAGTAAATGGCGCTGACATAGACAGCGAAACTGTCGTCGTAACGCGAAGCGAGTGGGACCACCCCGGCGACGTGTTCGCGATCGACCGGTCAGACGAAGAACGAGACGCCAGCAACGGTCGTTCCGGAACCCGGCTCTCAACGCTGAACGCCGAGTACCTCGAGTCCAACGCTGTGCAGGAACCAGAATCCATCGAGTTCGCTTCCGACCAGGGTCCCGTCGAGGGGTGGGTATTGACACCCCCGGACTTCGACGCCGACGAGAAGTATCCGATGATCGTGGAAGTCCATGGGGGGCCTCACGCGATGTGGACTACCGCCGGGACGATGTGGCACGAGTTCCAGACGCTTGCTGCCCGGGGCTACGTCGTGTTCTGGTGTAACCCACGTGGGTCAACGGGCTTCGGCGAAGAGTTCATGCAGGCCATCGAACGGGACTGGGGTTCGGTGACGCTGACGGACGTGATGGCCGGTGTCGAGACTGTTGCAGCCCGGGAATACGTCGACGAGTCGAACGTGTTCCTCACTGGGGGCTCGTTCGGTGGGTACATGACTTCTTGGACGGTCGGTCAGACGGACTACTTCGAAGGGGCCGTCTCACAGCGCGGCGTGTACGATCTGACTGGGTTCTACGGGTCGACGGACGGTGCGTACAAGCTGGTCGAGGGTGATTATGATACGACACCCTGGGAGGAGCCGGAGTTCCTCTGGGAGCAGTCGCCAGTCGGACATGCCAACGAAGTCGACACACCTACGCTGGTGATCCACAGCGAACGGGACTATCGGACCCCGACCAATACGGCGGAACTGTTCCATCGTATCCTCCGAAAACACGGGGTCGATACCCGGCTCGTCCGGTACCCCCGGGAGGGGCATGAACTCTCACGGTCTGGCGAACCTGCCCACGTGGTCGACCGGATCGAGCGGATCGCTCGGTGGTTCGACGGGTATTCGGAACACCATGAGGCACCCCGGGCGCTCGACCGGGACGAGAACGAAGGTCTCAGTGCTGGCGACGAGGAAGACGAGACGACCGATGAGGAATGACCAGCCCCGCCACAGGAGGAAGCCGAGGACCAACTGCTTGAGGACTGATTGGAACCACGACAGGTGAACCTGAGTGAGCTTCCCGGAGCGGCCCGGGTTCTTGACCTTTCGACCGCAGCGTTCACACCCCTGAGAAACACCTTCAGTCGACGATGATGTCCGACTCGTCGTCGACCATCACGGGATCGGTGGGCTTCATCTCCCGCTCATAGCGGCCGATCCAATCTGCGAAGCAATCCGGACAGAGTCGTTGGTCATCGACGGTTGACCCGTCGACGCGTAACCGGACGGTCCGTGCAAGTGCGTCCGCGACCGGATCGCTACAGTCGTCACAGGGGTCCGCCATACTCATTGAGTGTGTCGCAACCGTCAAATGCGTTCGGGGCCGCGTGGCCGGGGGAGCGAGCAGGGTCCGATAGTAGACTCGTCGCCACCGACTGGCTCCGCCGTACCTGCTGGAAACGCGTCCGGCCCAGCCCGTCTTGGCGTCCGCTGGCTGGCGATTCGATTCGCTACTCCTCCTCGGACAATCGGTCGCTGGCCCCTCGGGGGTTTTGCAGTCGGGCCACGTCCGCCCCGACCGGAGTCGACCGGCCAGGCGTGGTCGCTGCCTAGGTACCAATCCCGCTCCGACAATTTAAACCACGAACCATCCCAATCCTGTTTCGATGGAACCGGGAGACGTCGAGGGACTACCTTCCAAGGCGGCGGACGTGCTCCGCGATGCGGGCGTTACGGAACTTTATCCCCCCCAGACGGCGGCCGTCGAAGCCGGCGTGGCTCGCGGCGACAGCCTCGTCGCCGCGGTTCCGACCGCTTCGGGCAAAACCTTGATTGCCGAACTCGCGATGCTCGCGGCGATCGAACGAGGGTCCACGGCCTTGTATATCGTGCCTCTCCGGGCGCTCGCCTCGGAGAAACAAACAGAGTTCGAACGCTGGGAGGCGCTTGGCTACGACATCGGCGTCGCCACCGGAAACTACGAATCCGATGGCGAGTGGCTCGCAGGTTCGGATATCATCGTCGCCACTAGCGAGAAGGTCGACTCGCTCGTCCGGAACGGAGCCCCCTGGCTGGAGGACCTGGGTTGTGTCATCGCCGACGAAATCCATCTCGTTGACGATCCGGAGCGAGGTCCTACGCTCGAGGTGACTCTGGCAAAGCTCCGGCGGATCAATCCCGGTCTCCAGGTCGTCGCGCTCTCTGCGACGATCGGAAACGCCGACGAAATCGCGACCTGGCTAGACGCGACGCTCGTCGAATCCGACTGGCGGCCGATCGATCTGCGGATTGGGGTCCATTTCGGGAACGCGATTAACTTCGCCGACGGCAGCCAGCACGAACTTCCCGTTGACCACGGCGAAAAGCAGACTGAGGCGCTGGTTGGCGATGCGCTCGATACCGTCGAAGACGGTGTCCGTGGTTCGACGCTGGTGTTCGTCTCCTCGCGGCGGAACGCCGAGGGGGCGGCCAAACGGTTGACAGACGTGACGGGCCGACGACTGGAACGAGGAGAACGAAACGAGCTCGAGGCACTGGCCGAGAAAATCCGTGACGTTTCCGACACAGACACTAGCGAGGACCTGGCTCGGGTCGTCACCCAGGGAGCGGCGTTTCATCATGCCGGCCTGTCGGGCGAACACCGCTCCCTCGTCGAGGATGCTTTCCGAGACCGGCTCATCAAATGTGTCTGCGCTACGCCGACGCTTGCTGCCGGCGTGAACACGCCCGCCAGACGGGTGGTGGTTCGGGATTGGCGACGATACGACCCCGAGTTTGGCGGCCAGAAACCCCTCGACACTCTCGAGATTCATCAAATGATGGGACGGGCCGGACGGCCAGGACTCGACCCGTACGGCGAAGCGCTCCTGGTCGCCCGAGATCGGGATACCATGGATGAACTGTTCGAACGATACCTTTGGAGTGATCCCGAACCGGTTCGGTCGAAACTTGCAGCCGAGCCCGCCCTCAGGACGCATGTGCTGGCAACGATTGCGTCCGGGTTTGCCAGTTCTCGGAAGGACCTCCTGGAGTTCCTTGGACGAACCCTCTACGCCAGTCAGACCGACGCCGACGCTCGCCTAGAGACGGTCACCGACAGAGTGCTCGAGTACCTCCAAGCGAACGACTTCCTCACCCGCACCGACGGATCGCTCACGGCAACGAGCCTTGGCCACACGGTATCACGGCTTTATTTGGACCCGATGAGTGCCGCCGAGATCGTCGACGGCCTCCGGGCTGCTGCGGAGACAGGGGAAGATCCGGCCCCACTCGGACTCTACCACCTCGTTGCCCGAACGCCCGATATGTACGAACTGTACCTCAAATCGGGTGACCGAGAGACGTACACTGAACTCTGCTACGAGCGGGAACGGGAATTGCTCGGCCGGGTTCCATCCGAATTTGACGACGTCGCGTTCGAAGACTGGCTCGCAGCACTCAAAACGGCCAAACTCCTGGAAGATTGGGCCGGTGAACTCGACGAGGACCGGATCTGCGAGCGATACGGGGTCGGACCCGGCGATATTCGTGGCAAAGTCGATACCGCCGAATGGCTTCTAGGTGCAACCGAACAATTGGCTGGCGAACTGGACCTCGGGATAAGCGTCGCCGTTCGGAAGGCCAAGAAGCGCGTCCAGTACGGTGTCCGTGAAGAACTCCTTGATCTCGCGGGAGTGCGAGAGGTTGGCCGGAAACGGGCTCGCCGACTGTACGATGCCGGTATCGAGTCTCGGGCCGACCTCCGGGAGGCTGACAAAGGAGTCGTGCTCGGAGCGCTGCGAGGGCGCCGTCGAACCGCCGAGCAGATCTTGGAAAACGCCGGCCGACGGAACCCTTCGATGGATGGAGTTTCCGTGGACGAGTCCGTCGATACCCCTACTACTAGTAACGCTGAAGACCCAAGCCAAGCCACGTTCGGGGACTTCTCATGAAACTCGTCGAGGGAACTGCACGCATTACAGACACGGAGCGGTTCCTCTCCAGGCTTGAGCACGTGTCGGATGCGACCGGGTGTTCAGTCCAAGCGTTCGACGCCCGGTACGTCGTGGACCGGTTTCATCTGGAACGGGCCGTCGCCCTGGCGGACCGTGCGTTCGCTCGCGACGAAGCAGTGGCTCGCGACCGGGGGGTTGAGGTACTGCTGTACGCGGCTGGCCGGCGACAGATCGACGATGCGCTCGAGATGGGGATCAAAGCCGGCGAAACACCCGTCGTCATCCTCGTAGATCACCCTGACGACAACGAGACGGCAGAATCCTCCGCCCGTGAGGCTATTTATGCTCTCGATTCGCTCGAGGCTAATGAGACGCTTGGAGACTTCGACTCGGAGCGGGTCAAGGAGTTTTTCAACGTAACCGATGTGGAACTGGCTGCCACGGACGGCGGGCTTGAAGACGTCATTCACGAGCGGGTCGCACTGCTTGACGTCGAGAAATGAGTATCAAATCGGACCGTCCCGACTCCTCACAAGTGGGCGTTCGACCGCTTGTACGAGTACGTCGAATATAAAGCCGCAGAGTACGGGATTGAGGTGGAGCAGGTAGCCCCTGAGAGCACGTCGCGGCGGTGTTCGAGTGTGGATTCACGCACCCGGATAACCGCGAGAGCGAGGACTTCGCGTGCCTGAAATGCGGCTACGAGAACAACGCCGACTACAACGCTGCGAAGACCATCGGTCTGCGGTATCTCCGTCGGACCCAGACAGGCTCCGGTGGAGGCGCACCCGTAGGCGTGCGCTTGAACAGCGGGACGGTGACCGCGAACGGGGAGTATGCGTCTCCTGCCGATGATTCGGCCAGAGCGGGAGGCCACGCTGAAAGCCCACGGCTTTAGCCGTGGGTTAGCTTACGTCCTTCGACGGAATGATCAGCGACCTCGCCTGGTGGCTCCAGCGGGTGGGGACCGAGTTCAAGTTCGCCATCACTGGAAACGTGCTCTTCCAGGCTACCACCATCGGCATCATTCCACGGACCACCGATTGGCAGGGCGGACTCGACCCGGCGAATCTCGTTGTGTTCGACGACAGGAGTAGTCTCAGCACTCGCGTCGACCGACTCCGCACAGAGGGCATCCCGGTCGCCGGCGGTACACGACTCACAGACTGCATCGGGACGGACCGCCACTTCGGACGCGTGGCAGTGGCTTACTCGGCCACCGACGCCTCTGCGTTCGCCTCTGACTGGTCATCAGAACCGGACGGTGACGGTGCACGCAGTTCCCCGATCGTTGCGCCGGCCAGGGCACCGACTGCAGCCCCGCTGCTGGCCATGTTTCGGCTGAACAGTCCGCCCACTCCGGCGCCAACCGCGGCGCCGACGGCCGCGTACTTCGCCCGACTCAACGCACGGGACACACGGGTTTTCATACCCGCAGTACACAAGCAATACGGTTAAGCGTACGGCTCGGGCCCGTGTGATCTATCGAGAAACGCACGGGCCGTGGCGTGCGTTTCTTTCTATTCCATCCCGCTGAGACTGGACATCGGCGTCGCACCGGCCGCGATGGCGCTACCTGCCAGGATCGCCGCCGCGAGGACGACGAATCCGGGATCTGGCGACAGTCCGGCCAAGCTTGCACCCACGTTCACAATGAACACTGTGATGAAGAAACTCAGAATAGCGAACACTAGCATGACGACCGCCGCAATGATACTACTGACGAGCGCGCCGAACGAATCGAGAATTCCCATCTGAAAACACCTCGTCCCTATAGTTCTCGCCTCGGACGTATATGCACCTGGGTCCAGTCCCAACGGCCGTCTTTTTTCGGGACCTTCCTCAAAAACGTATCCGTCACGTGACACGGTCGGTCCGAGGGCGCTAGAACGACGATACTACTCCTGGACCTCGGCGTTGGGCGCGTTCCGCTTGACGCTCTCGATGCCGTCTCGGGCGCCGGACCGCGACCCGTACCCTTCGCCGCTGTCCATCAGGATGTTGCCGTTGCGGTGGCGCAGCCGCCAGCGGTGGTCGCCGCCCCGGTCCTCGTAGGTCTCGAAGGTGGCTTGGCCGATGTCGAGGACGTCCGCCTCGGGAGCGTACTCACGGACCCGGTCGACCGCCTCCTCGGCACCGGACCGCGACTCGTACCCCTCGCCACTGTCCCCGAGTATCTGGTCGTTGCCGCCCAAGACCCGCCAGCGGTACTCGCCCGCATTGTCCTCGTAGACCTCGAATTCGAGGTCGTCGACCCGCTCGCGAATCCGATCGACGGCCCGGTTCGCGTCGTTGCGCCGGGTATAGCCCTCACCGCTGTCCGCGAGGATGTTCCCGTTGCGGTGGACGAGTCGCCAGCGCCACTCGCCGGCCTGATCGAGATAGACCTCGAACCCCGTCGGGTCGAACCAGAGGTAATCCGCCGGGCCGACGGTCTCGCGGATCCGATCGATGGCCCGCCGGGCGTTGCTTCGCGACGTGTATCCCTCACCGCCGTCGCCGAGGATGTTCCCGTTGTCGTGGCGCAACCGCCAGCGATACTCGCCCGCGCTGTCTTCCTGGAGTTCGAACGTGGCCCGACTCTCCCGTTCTTCGACCGGCTCGAACGTCTCCTCTTCGGCCGGGAGTTCCGTTTCCTCCTCGAACATCAGCGTCTCCGCCCCCAGCGCGTTCCGCCGGACGCTCTGCATGCCCTTCTGTGCGTTGTGCTTGCGGGTGTAGCCTTCACCGCTCCCGGCGATCAGGTTCCCGTTGCGGTGGCGCAATCGCCAGCGCCACTCGTCCGACCGGTCGGCGTAGAGTTCGAACCGTGCCTGGCTACTTTCCAGAGCGTCGAGCCGCGCCTGCAGGTCCGCCTGCGCGGTTTCGCTGGCGGCCGTCTCGCTCCGGGCCTGTTCGAGTTCACCTTCGAGTCGGTCCCGTTCCTGACGGAGGTCCGCCACTTCGGCTTCAAACCCCGCGGCCCGGCTCTCGCTGGTCTCCAAGTCCTCACGCGTGATGCCGACGAGCAGCGGACCGAGAGCGCCCCCGAGCGTGATGATCGCCAACCCGATTACATACAGGATGATGACGGGCTGGCTGCCGGTCTCGACGCTCCACCCCTCCGGGAATATCAGCAGGAACCAGACCCCCGCGACAAAACAGACCGCCTGGCCGAGGTACGCCGCGACGGTGGCCCATCGTCGGAGCGGGAGCCTGATGACCGGCCCGGCGACGAGCATCGCCAACCCGATGCCCGAAATGAAGATGCTCGCCTCGCGAAGCGAGAAGCCGGTCCCTCCCGCTGCCGACGTGCTCGGCAGGAACAAGAGGAGCCCAACCGTTCCCAGTACCAGCCCCGTCAGGAACACCCAGTAGCCACGGACCTCGTCCGAGCTTGTCGGTTCACCCACCGTCCGCCGATAGAGCCGATACAGGACTCCACCGCTGGTTTCGGCTGACATGGCTCACTATACTGTCACAGGCGATATATTTAAATCGACGCCGCCGCAGTCCAACGATTTTCACCCGGTTCATCACACGTTGGGTTGTCAGCGACGAGTCTCGATTGACGGGCCGTCGTCCTGGTGGACTTCTCGTCTCCGGCCATGTTCCCGACTCAGATATCTTTACAAGCGCCCGAGAGGCTCCCTCCAAGCATGGCTAGCGCTGATCCGAGGGCGGAGAGGGTTCCCGGTTCGGATTCGGCGGCGCCGGTGGGATCGGTTGACGCGGACGCGATGTTGGCAGCCCTGGAAGACGAAGACTGTCGGCGACTGATGCGGGCGACCTCCGAGACATCTCTGACGGGACCGGAACTCGCCGAACAATCCGGAATTCCGATCTCGACCGTCTACCGGAAACTTGAGCGCCTTTCCGAGCTCGACATCCTCTCGGAGTCCATGCGGGTCTGTGCGAACGGCGACCACGCCACGGAGTATCGGCTGAGGATCGAACAGATCACGGTATCAATCACTAACCAGGGGCGCCTGCAGGTCGACATCTCCACGGGTGAGTAACTGTTGCTGACCCGACTCGCTGTCTACCAACTCCGTGAAGGTCTTTGCCGACGCCCCTGTCAAGAAGACCGCATGAGTGGCTCGCCTGACGCCTCGCACTCGCTCCCCTGGTACGTCAAGGCGCTACTCCTACTCGTTATCCTCGTCATCCTGTTCGTCGTCGTTATCGATCTGTTGCACCTTTTGGCCTAACTGACGATTGTTCCGTCGGACGGACGCTCACGGCTTCGAGACTTCCTTCGTCCGGTATCGGCTGGGAACGGTATCGATACAACCACAAGATGTTTTTTCGGGATGACGGGATACAGCCCCATGGATGAGCAGGCGCGAGACTGGTGGAACGCGTGGGCCGACTACTTCCAGGAGGAGTACGGCGGCCAGGAGATCGAGGTGGGGATCGACTGGGGTCCCGGGGCGCCCAAGGGGGACGACCTGGGGTTGCTCGGCGACCTCGACGGGACCAAGGCAATCGAACTCGGGTGCGGCGGCGCCCAGTTCGGCATCGCGGTCGCCGAGCGCGGTGCAGACGTGACCGGCGTCGATATCTCCGCGTCGCAGCTCTCACATGCCCGAGCGAACGCTGCCGCCCACGACCAGGACATCGAGTTCGTCGAAACCAGCGTCACGGACATGCCGATGGTTCCCGACGGGACCTACGACCTGGCGTTTTCCGCGTTCGCGTTTCAGTGGGTCGAGGATCTCGAGGCCTGTTTCGCGGAGGCGGCCCGGGTGCTCAGGGACCGCGGCCGGTTCGTGTTTAGCGTCGACCACCCATTCTACAAAACGATCGACCCCGACACCCAGGCGATCGAGCGGAGTTACGTCGACCCGGCTCCACGACGCGAGTACAGCGACGAGTTCGACGCCGAGATGGTCATCTACCGGCGGCCGGTCAGCGAGACCGTCGGCTTGCTACGCGACGCTGGGTTCCGTCTCGATGCGATTCGTGAACCGGGGTATGCGGACCCCGACGAATACGACTCGACATACGGGAGTTTCGATCCCGACCTCATGACGAAGGTCCCGCCGACGATCGTCTATACGGCTCACAAAGAGACCCGACCGTAGCCGATATCGAGCGACACCCCGTCGTCCCTACCGGCTGGAGGACGACCCCTGGAGACGCCCGGCGTTCGGCGGAAGTTGACCCTTGCCGACAACCCCGTCATCCGCCTTGGGAGTCGGCCCTCCCAGGAACTGGGAACGACCGGGGCCTCCTTTCAACCCGTCCGTGTACACCCTTCTATGCCCCAAGTCCGCTATGCGGTCAGTCTCCCGGAGGGGACTTGGCTTGGCGACGTGACGTCAGCGCATCCGGCAGCAGTAGTGCGAATTCACGCGACTGCTCTCGTCGACGGGACCGTCTATACGCTCGCGAGCATCACCGCCGAGGACCCGGTCGCACTCGTCGGGGCAATCGAGGATGCCCCGGAGACCCTCGACGTAACCGAGCACCACTGTGCCGCCGGGACCGTTCTCGTGGGGGTCGAGACGGCTGACTCCCAGCCGCTGGCAGCGGGGCTGACGGAACTCCCCACGAGGCCGTCCGTGGTCGTACAGGATTCCGTCGCTCACGTCGAACCAGGGGTCGACAGCAGCGACCTGCCGGACGTGACAGCCCAACTGGAACAGGTCGGCACCTCCGTGTCGGTCGATCCCGGCAGGGACGAATCCGACCTGGACCGACTGCTGTCCGACCGTCAGCAGGAGGTCGTCCGCGCTGCGCTCGACCATGGGTACTACGACGCCTCCGATGGGTGTACTCTCACCGAGCTGGCCGATCGCCTCAGCATCGCGAAATCGACCTGCAGCGAACTCCTGCAGCGCGCCGAGCGGGCGATCGTCTCGGAGGTCGTCGAGGAATCGAGCGACACCCCCGCCTCGCCTCCGTCCCGCGCCCGGCCTCTTCCGACCGGACCGACCCGGAGGCTCCCCGATACCGCCGTCACGGACCTGTTCGATGCCGAGGCAACCCCGTGCGACACCGGGGGAGTCTGTGATCCCGACACGGTTCTCGACGTCCTCGCCACGGAAAGCCTTCTGACTCTGTTCCAGCACATGAACGTCCCAAAAACGACGCTGGAACTCGCCGAAGAATCCGGCCTCTCCGAGTCGACCGCCTACCGCGGAGTCACGCGGCTGGAGGACGCGGGCCTGGTCGAACGGGTCGGCGATGAGGGATGCTCGGAAGACTCGCCAGCCATGTATCAGCGATCGGTCGAGGGCATCATGGCTTGCGTCCAGGAAACCCTGACCGTGGCCTGCCTCGAGTAGCGATGTCACGGAGAGTCCCGGGAAAACCCCGCCTTCAGGCCGGAAAGGATGTCAAGCAGGAGCCGGTCTCCGTGCGGGAGCACGTCGTGACTGCCTGGGGGGTCTCTCCGGCCGGGTCTCGGAACTGCAACGACTCCGATTCGGCCGTCACGGAACCATCGCCGAGGAGTTTTAAAAATCGGACCGAACGTGTTCGAATAGCCATTCCAGGTTCTGGGAATCAGCGGGCCCGGTATATCCGGTGGCTGGTGTAGCTTCGCCCGTGCAGAGACGTTGTACAGCTCCCGCTTCGGAGGCAACTCGGGGCCCTGTCCCGCCGGTACACGGCGGCGAGACCGGGTGGCGCGTCGTGAAGGTCGGTCGGTCGCACGGCTGTCCCGGTCCGTCAGCCGGTCCCAGGGATTCGGCGGGACGGCCCGGGGGTCGATCGAAGACGACTCCACTATTTCCCGGTGACTTCCGGGTCGACCACCCAGGACGCGTGACCCGAGGAACGTGGGGAGGGAGCTTGGCTACTCGGGCATTGCCCTCGAGAGGTGCCCGGTTCGCGATGGTCCAGACGCCGCGTGATCGATCGATCGCATCACGCAATGACCAGCCCCGACACGTGACACGCTACTGGAAACGTCATCATGACACCGACGACCGACAGACGAACCCTCCTCAGACGGATCGGTACGGCGACCCTTACTGCGTCGACCGTCGCACTCGCTGGATGTAGCGGTGGCGGCGGTGGTGGCGGCCAGACCACGTCGCCTGCCCCGACGGACACCCCGACCAGCTCGGGGAGCGACGAGGAGTGGGTCGAGACCGACACGGTCGACATGACCGACGACCTAGCATTTGTTCCCAAACGCGTCCGGATCCCGGCCGGGACCACGGTCACCTGGACCACGGTCGGGAGCATCGGTCATACCGTCACCGCCTACGAGGACAAGATTCCTGAGGACGCGGAATTCTTCGCGTCCGGCGGGTTCGATTCCCAGCAGGCGGCCGAAGACGGCTATCCGGACGAGGGGAACATCCCGGAGGGGGAGTCGTACGAACACACGTTCGAAACGACCGGCAGATACGAGTACTACTGCATCCCGCACGAGATGAACGGGATGGTCGGTTCAATCGAGGTAGTCTGACATGACCGATAGTTCCCACGACGCGACTCAACACGGGACGGGATCCGCCGGGCACGGCAGAGACCCGGCGGACCTCGTCGCCGAACACGAGGCACAGCTCAACGAACTGATCGCGGAGGTGGAGGACCCATGCGACGACGAATCGGTCGAGCTTTCGCTTCCAGGACTCGACCTGGACCGCCGTGATTTCATGAAGGCCGGCATGGCCGTGGGTACGGCGAGCGCGCTGGCCGGGTGTTCCGCTTTCCCTGGCGGACAGAATAACACCACCGCACGTGCGAACGACCGGAGCGGCGACGCCGACCACGTGGTCCCGCCGGGCGAACACGACGAGTACTACGGGTTCTGGAGCGGCGGTCACTCCGGGGAGGTCCGGGTGGTCGGAATCCCCTCGATGCGGGAACTGATGCGGATCCCGATGTTCCAGGCCGAGGGCGCTCGCGGATACGGCCACGACCGGACGACGACACAAGTAATGCAGGAGGGCGGCGACTATGGATGGGGGGACTGCCACCACCCCATCCTCTCAGAGACGGACGGCGACTACGATGGCCGGTACCTCTGGATCAACGACAAGGCAAACGGCCGGATGGGCCGGGTGAACCTGAAGTACTTCGAAACGGACGCGATCACGGACATTCCCAACATGCAGGCCTGTCACGGCTGTGCAGTCCAGAGCCCCGACACGAAGTACGTCTACGGCGTCGGCGAGTTCCGGGTCCCCGTCCCGAACGACGGGACCACTGTCGACGAGCCGGACGATTACTGGTCGGTGTTCGCGGCGCTGAACCCGGAGACCATGGAAGCCGAATGGCAGGTTCGCGTGACCGGCAACCTCGACAACGCCGACACCGGCAAGGACGGCACCTGGGCGTTCGCGACGGGCTACAACAAGGAGGAAGCGTTCGAGATCGAGGGGATGACCCGTGACGACCGTGACTACCTCAAGGCATTCAACGTCCCCCGTATCGAGGACGCCATCGAGGCCGGCCAAGCCGAGGAGATCAACGGCGTCCCGGTCCTGGACGGGCGGCTTGACTCCCCGCTTGTCCAGGGGACGTCGGATCCGATCGTCCGGTACGTTCCGACCCCGAAGAGTCCCCATGGTTGCGACGTCGAGCCGCAGGGGCGGTACGTCACTGCGAGCGGGAAACTCTCCCCCACGGTGACGATCATTGACATCGAGCAACTCGGCGATGTCGACGACCCCGCGGACGCGGTCGTCGGGCAACCGAAGGTGGGCCTGGGTCCGCTTCACACCACCTTCGACGACCGCGGTCACGCGTACACGACGCTGTTCATCGACTCCCAGGTGGCAAAATGGGACATCGAGGCGGCCGTCGAGGCCGAGGCGGGCTCCGAGGACCCCGTGCTCGGAAAGGTGGACGTTCACTACAACCCCGGCCACCTGCAGGCAGCAGAGGCCGAAACGACCGAGCCCGCGGGCGACTGGTTGGTCTCGCTGAACAAGCTCTCGAAGGACCGATTCCTTCCGGTCGGCCCAATCCATCCCGACAACGACCAGCTCATCCATATCGGTGAGGACGCGGACACGGCCACCGGGGGGATGGAACTGGTGGCCGACGAGCCTGTGTATCCGGAACCACACGACTGCGTCATCGCTCACCGCGACAAGATCGAGCCGAACGTCGTGTGGGACCGCGAGGACTACGAGGGTGACAAGGAGTTCGTCACCATGGAAAACTCGCGGGTCGACCGGGTCGACGACGAGACCGTCGAGGTGTACACCGCCTCGAAGCGGAGCGAGTTCGGCCTCCGGGACTTCACCGTCCAGGAAGGGGACGAAGTCACCCTCACGGTGACGAACATCGAGGGCAGCCGCGACATCATTCATGGCGTCGCCATCCCGCAACACGGCATCAACCTCGCGGTCGCGCCACAGGACACCCGCCAGGTGACGTTCACGGCCGAGGACCCGGGCGTGTACTGGGTGTACTGCACGTACTTCTGCAGCGCACTCCACTTGGAGATGCGCTCGCGGATGGTCGTCGAACCCCGTAGCTGAATCCACAACCATGCGGTACACGCCACCCACCCTCGACGAGTTCGCCCAACTCCGCCGGGGGCTCCCGGTCGTCGCAGCCGTGCTGCTACTCGGGGCCCTGCTGCTGCCGATGTGGGTGATCAACGTCCACGCGGTGCAGTATCCCAATGAGGTGCTCCAGTTGCGGCTGTACGCGTATCCCCGCATCGCCGGCGACTACGCGGAGATGGCGGCACTCAACCACTACATCGGGTTCTACTACCCTGACCCGGTGTTCATCGACCCGAACTACGAGGTCCATCCGCGTGCGATCGACGTGCCCGAGTGGTCGTTCGGGCCCCTGGCGTTCATCGCCGTGGCGGGCGCTGGACTGTTCGTCGCCCTCGCCCCCACAGTCGCGAAACTCAAACGGGGACTGAAGTGGCAACTCATCGGGTCCGTGACGGTATTCACCGTGATGCTGGTCGACATCCAGTACCGCCTCTATCAGGCCGGCCATAGCTTGGATCCTGACGCCCCCGTGATGGGCGTCGAGGGGTTCACCCCGCCGTTGTGGGGACGATACGAGGTGGCCAACATCACCAGCTACTCACGGTTCGGTCCCGGCGTGTACCTCACCGTCTTGGCGATCGGCCTGCTCGTGGTCGCGTACCGGTATCGGGACTCCGACGCGACGATCGGGGACTTCTCTGAGCTCCTCCGAGGCGCCGCCGCCCGGCATCGATCGAGCGACGGTCGTGAGGATGCACCGACCGATTCGGCCTCGGAACGGGGGTGACCAGGATGGGTCGCCGCCTCGAGACTGGGTTCGCGCTCCTGGCGGCCGGCATCGTCGTCCTTACACTCGTTGCAGTCGCCGGGACCGCCGGCCCGGGGAAGAAAGATCCGGAGGCCGATTCGGTGGCGTTCGATCCCGCGGTCCCTGGGGAGTATGAGTTTTCCTCCCCGAACCGCTCGGGGAAGGCGACCGTCGACGGCGAACAGTTCGACTCGGTCCGGGCGGCCCTCAGAGCCGCTGATCCCGGTGATACCGTCCGTCTTCGAGGCCGGTTCGACGAACGGGTCGTCGTGAACACCGATAACGTGACCCTGACTGGCCCACCGGACGGGTTCGCCCGGATCGACGGGTCCGGCCAGGGGAACGTCCTTGTCCTGAACGGCGACAACGTGACCATCCGGCGGGTATGGGTGAGTGACTCCGGCAGGGACGCCTCCGAGAACGACGCCGGCATCTGGGTCAACGGGACCGCTGCCCGGATCCTCGATAGTCGCCTGACCGACATCACGTTCGGGATCTGGGTCGACGGCGTCGACGATGTCCTCATCCGAAACAACACAATCGTGGGCCGGGAGTCGGTCCGGCCGCTGTCCTATCGTGGTAACGGGATCCAGTTGTGGGAGACTACCGACTCCCGGGTCGCGGACAACCGCATCACGGACGTCCGGGACGGGATCTACTACTCCTGGGCGTCCGACGTGACGGCGCGAAACAACACGATGTGGGACCTCCGATACGGGGTCCACTACATGTATTCCGACGACTGCCGGCTGGTGGACAACCTCGCGTTCGACAACGACGTCGGGTACGCGCTGATGGTCTCGGAGCGGCTCGACCTCGAGAACAACACCGCGATCAACAATACCGGGGAAAGCGGTCACGGTATCCTTCTGAAGTCCATCGACGAGACGACAATCAGAAACAACACGCTCGTCGGGAACGGCGACGGGATCTACGTGTACAACTCGCTGGACAATGTCATTGCCGGGAACCTGGTGCTGGCGAACGACGTTGGCGTCCATCTCGCGGCCGGCAGTGTCCGGGAGACGGTGTATGGGAACAGCTTCATCCACAACGATCAGCCGGTCAGGGCGGTCACGTCCCAACAGGTCGCCTGGAACACGACTGACCGAGGCAACTACTGGGCGGACGCCCGCACGGTCGATCGTGACGACGACGGGGTAAGCGAGGTCCGCTATCGCCCCGCGGGCCTCGTGGAGCATCTCGTCCGTCGCCATCCCCGGGCGGCCGTGTTCGCCAACAGTCCCGCGTTCGACGCGATTCGCCTCGCCGAGAGCTCGCTCCCAGTCGTGGCAGCCCCCGGCGTCGTCGACCACCACCCGCTGGTTGCCCCCCCACACGACAACTGGAGGCGATACTATGCCCGCGATCAGCGCAACTGATGTACGAAAGACTCACGGCGACGTAACCGCCCTCAACGGGCTGTCGTTGACAATCGACTCGGGGTCGATGTTCGGCCTACTCGGAACCAACGGCGCCGGCAAGACCACGCTGTTCAAGCTGCTCATCGGCCATCTCCGCCCGGACGCGGGCCGCCTGTCGGTCGCCGGGCGGGACGTGACCGAGGCTGGCCCGGAGCTCCGACAGATGGTCGGATATCTCCCCGAGCAGGCGGGGTTCCCCCCGTCCCTGACCGGTCGGGAAGTCGTCCGATTCCACGCCCGCATGCGGGGTCTGCCAGCGTCGGTCCCGCCCAGCCGTGTCGAGAACGTCCTCGAAACGGTGGGGCTCGAGGAGGACGCCAGTCGCCCGGTAGGTGAGTACTCCAACGGCATGAATCGCCGGCTGGGCCTGGCGACGGCCCTGTTGTCCCGCCCGCGCATCCTCCTGCTTGATGAGCCGACAGCGGGGTTGGATCCACTCGGCGTCGCGACCTTCCATCGGGTCGTCCGCCGGCTCCATGACCAGGGCGACCTGACCGTCGTGCTGTCTTCCCACGCGTTGTCGGAGGCCGAGCTGCTATGTGATTCCGTCGCCATACTCCACGACGGCGAACTCAAGGCCACCGGCTCGGTCACAGAGCTGTATGCCGGGATCGATGAGCGACGCACCGTCCGAGTCCGCTTGACCGATGCGGACGCGCGGCCGACTGTCGTCGACAGAGTGACCGAGTTAGCCGACTGCTCGGTCCGGTCGGCCAGCGGGACGCGTGTTGATCTCGGTTGCTCCTCGGACTCGCTGCCCTCACTTCTCGAGGAACTCGCCGAGATGGAACCTGTCGGCGGGTATGCGGTCGCTGGCCCGGATCTCGAGCAGGTCTTTCGGGCGGTACTTGACGCGGGTCCGATCGAGTCCCAATCACCTGACCCGCTGCCCCGGGAGGTGTCTCAATGAACGACGGCCAGTTCGCCGTAGAGCCCGGATCTGAGGGCCGGACTCCGGGCGCCGATGGGCACCGCCAGGTCTGGCTCGTCGCCTCCCAGGAGTACCGGCTCTCGGTCCGTAACCGGTGGGCGGCCGCACTGATGGTGCTGTTCGCCCTGTTGTCGGTGCTGGTAAGCGTCGTGGGGCGATGGGGGGTCGGCGCCACCTCCCCGGACGCGCTACTCGTGAGTCTCGCCCAGCTCGCGACCTATCTCGTCCCGTTGGCGGCGCTCGTGTACGGGTACGACACCATCGTCGGGGCGGACGCAAACGGGTGGCTCGACGTCCTGTTTGCACTCCCCGTCGCCCGGTGGCGGGTCGTGGTCGGGGCGTACCTCGGCCGGGCGGTCACGCTGGCCGTCACGACCACCGTCGGGCTTGGCATCGTCGCCGTCCCGCTGCAGGTCCGGCCCGGCCGGGTCGACTGGCTCCTGTTCGCGACAGTCCTTCTCGGGACAGTGGGGCTGGGGGCCGCTTTCCTCGCGGTGAGCATCTTGATCTCGACGGTCGCTGTCAAGAAGACGCACGCCCTCGGTGGCGCCCTCCTCGCGTGGGTTTGGTTCGTCTTCCTGCACGACCTGTTCGCGCTGGGACTTCTCGCGACGCTTTCGCTTCCGGATGCGGCAGTGTCGGCGTTCATCCTCGGAAACCCGGTGGATATCTTCCGGGTCCTCGTGCTGCTGACTGCCGACACGACGGGAGGCGGCCTCGGGGCCGTGTTCGCGTCGAGTCATCTCTCACCTCCGGTGGCCGGAACGGCGTTGCTCGGATGGGTCCTGATTCCGGTGGCACTCATGGGGCGGCTCGTCCGCCGACGGAGGGTCTGACTCGAACCCGTCCCGGGCGGCCTGCGATTGCCTGGCTTAGTCTTCGGCGCGTGTCATCAGGACCGGGACCGGTGCCGACCGGACGATCTTCGCGCTCACTCCCCCGAGGACGTACCGGCTGAAATCGGTTGTCCCGTGGGCTCCAAGCGCGATAAGGCCCACATCCCTCTCGGTCGCGTAACCCAGGATTTCCCGATGGGGTCGCCCCTGCGCGACCGTCGTGGTCACGGCCTCGAGCGTCGCCGCACGGGCCGTCTCGTTCGCCCTCGCGAGCACCTCGGTCGCCTGGGCTTCCGCCTCTTCGCCGACGACCGTCGTTCCGTCAGCGTCCCCGAGGGCTTGCGTCTCCACGACACAGAGCAGGTGAAGCGTCGCGTCGGTCGCCTTGGTGATGCCGATACCTTCTTTCAGGGCGGCATCCGCGCCGCGACTTCCGTCCACCGGCACGAGGACGTCGGTACACGGGTATCCGAAGTCACTGTCAGGGTCCGGGGTGACGGTCAACACCGGGACTGCCGCAGTGTTGATCACACGCTCGGTCACGCTTCCTAACAGCAATCGATCCAGATCGCGATCGCCGTGAGTCGCCATGACGATCACGTCCACATCGGTCGTCTCTCCGTACTCGACGATCGTTTCCGGGGGCTGCCCACGACGGACTGCGGTTTCGACCGGGACCCCTCGTTCTGCAGCGCGGTCTTCGAGCTGGCCCACGACCTGGCTGGCTTCACCTTCGAGCCGGTCGACCATCTCGTCCTCGAGCGGGGCTCCGGGCCCGTGACCGGTGTCCACGACGCTGAGGACCCGGATCATCGCCCCATGGGCCGACGCCACGTCGAGCGCGTATTCGAAGGCGGCCCCCGCCGTCTGGCTCCCATCGGTCGGGAACAGGATACGATCATACATATTCGGGGAATCGACCACGGTCGGCATATAGGGCGGGGCTTGAACCCAGCCCAGGGGACCGCCCCCGGTCCCGAGCGTCGATCCGACAGGACTCTCCGCCCGACATGACTAGGATCCCGTACTTCCGTCCCGCCGCCGTGCGGTCCCCATCGCCACGTCACCGAAGCGATTCGCGGCCACCCGTGTCTCCGAGAACGCTACTCCACCGTGGCCCTGTGGTGAGGGAGCGATTCGAGGTTCCCACCTGTCGGGAAGCAAGTGATGTGGCTAAGCGGCGTGGCCGCGAAGATTGGTATGTGATGTACGATAACGTCCTCGTTCCCACCGACGGAAGCGCGGCCGTGGAGGAGGCGATCGACCGCGCTATCGATCTCTCGACGCGGTACGACGCCACCCTTCACGGCCTGTATGTTATCGAACCAACATACACGGTATACGGCGTCGGGAGGCCTGACGCAGCGGATCTGATGGAAGATGTCGGTGACGAAGCCGTCGACGAGATCGACGCGAAGGCGAGCACTGCGGGGGTTCCGGTCAGGACCGAGATCCAGACCGGCATCCCACACCGATGCATCCTCGAATATGCCGAGGAGAACGATATCGACCTGATCGTGATGGGTACTCACGGCCGGACCGGCCTCGAGAGATACCTCATCGGTAGTGTCACCGAAAAGGTCGTTCGCCTGGCGGACGTCCCCGTCCTGACGGTGCCGAACCGCGGTGACACTGAGGAATGATCGCCGCCAGGTGACGTCCCCACGACACCTGTCGCTAGAAGTGACAGTCCAACCGAGGTCAGGTCACCGTCACCCATCCAGGTTTTGCTCCTGCTGTCCGCCGGCACAGGAGGTGCACAGTCCCGTCGCCTCATCGTAGTGGGTCCGACAGACGATCGTCCCACAGCGCCGACACTGGTGCCGTGCGGGGGCGGCCTCGCAGACCTGGCATAGTCCTTCGACGCTCATACTTGACGGCTGGGTCCTGGCCGGTCCGACCTCCGGCGTCGCCCTTCGACATCAGCGTGTCTCATACTCCCTGTTCTCTAGTTGCTTCGGGGCGTTGACCGCCAGGACCGGTTCTGGCGCGTGTCTGATGATCCGTTCCGTCGTGCTGCCGAAAAGGTACCGGGTTGCCCCCGTCCGTCCTGCTGTACCCATGACGATCAGGTCGATGTCGTGGTCGTCGGTGTAATCGAGCAGAGACTTGGCGGGCAATCCACCCTGGACCCTCGTCACAGTCTCGACCCCGGCCGCACTGGCCTGCGCCGCCACCGTCTCGGTTGCCGCCTCACCCACCGATCGGAGCTGTTGCATCACCTCTGCGGGTGGGCCCTGGTCGGGGGTGGCGGCGAACTGCCCGACATCGACGATATTGACCGCGTGGAGCCGCGCATCGAACCGGGCGGCGATCCCGATCGCGTGGTCGATCGCGACGGCCGCATACTCGCTTCCGTCAGTCGGGATCAAGATTTCGTCGTATGCTTCCGTCTCTTCGGACTGCTCATCTGCACGAACCGTAAGCACGGGCACCTCCGCGAGGCGGACCACCCGTTCGGTCACGCTACCGGCAATGTATCGGTGCACCCCCGTCCGGCCGTGGGTACCCATCGCGAGCAAATCAGCCTCGTGGTCGGCTGCATATTCCAGGATGACTTCGGAGGGATATCCTTCGAGCTGCGCCGTCTGAACGCGATCCACTCCTTGAAGATGGGACCTGGCCGAATCGAGCGTATCGGGGGCGTCGCTGTCATCCCGGTGTGGCCCTCCGTGGGGCTCGGTGACGGTGATGAGATGCACCGTCGCATCGAAGGCTCGCGCCAGCTGGGCGCCGTGTTCGGCTGCCCGGTCGGCGTGTGCGCTGCCGTCAGTCGGCACGACGATCCGGTCGTACTTGATGTGCGTCTGGTCGGGGTCGGGACTCATGTGCTGGGTACCTCAATAGCCGCCGCGCGGTTAGTGTCTCCTGAACGATGCGATTCCGACACTGGATGGCGTCGCCAGCCGAGCCGCGGACCCCATCCCTGATCCGTGGCCCGGGACCTCATCAGTTGGCCGACCCCTCTCCCGCCTCGACGAGTTCGAACAGGGACGCGTACCCGTCCGGGAGTTGCGCCCGAACCTGGTCGAGTTCCGTCTCGGGCACGATTTCACTCACTACTGCCATGACAACCTGGCTCTGGTAGGCTGCCTCCGACCGATCGCACCCGACTCGCTCGGTGACCCGATCCAGGAACTCGTCATAGTCGAAGCGCTGGCCGGACTCGGCCGTCAGGAGGAAGCGATCGATTTCCATCGGGAGCGGGGCGGCGAGGTCACTCGCCTCGCCCTGCTGTAATCGCTCCCCGAGCGTCGTGAGGACGCCTCGAACGGCCCGAAGCGCCTCCCCTTCGCCGGACAGTTCTAGACGGTGTTGCACTTGGCCGATAAATTGACTGAAGTTCATTGGTATCCTTGGCTCCCTCAGTACGGTGGCATCTCTCCTGCGACGACGTCCGCGAGACGTCGCTGTTCGCTAGCCAGCAGGACGTGGAGGTCGTCGAGTGTGATGATCCCCACCGGGCGATCGTCCTCCTCCACGATCACGCTTCCGACGTTCTGGTCGCGCATTTGCTGGCCTACTTCACTCGCCCGTGTCTCCGGTGTGACGGTCACGACATCCGTCCGCATCAGGTCTGATACGGTCATTGGGCCCTCCACTCGCAACTACTCTGACAGATCAATTATATCCCGGCTCCGGTTCCCAGCTACTGGGCAGGTCTTGACCCGCTGCCCTTGGCACCCCTCCATCATTCGAGACGAGTTACGGGATGATTGTGGCGGGCGTATCGGTGGCGCGGATGACGGTCTCGGCGGCGCTGCCGATAATCATCCGCCCGATCGCCCCGGACCCGTGGTGGCCCATCACGACGTGGTCGTGACCCTCCTCTTCGACGATATCGAGGATGTCCTTCCCGACCCGGTCGGCATACCTCGGTTTCGACATCCGGAGATCGGATTTGACCTCCGGCGTCTCGACGATCCCCTCCTCCATGAGGATCGTTTCGGCGCGTTCGATCAGCTCTTCCGTCTGTTCTCCTTCGTAGTCCGTGATGTGGATAACGTCCAGTTGTCCGTCGTACCGTCGCGTGAGGTCGGCGGCGAACCGCAGGGCACGAAAGCTACAGGCGGACCCATCGATTGGGGCGAGGATTTTCATGATACACGTGTCGTTCGGATGGCCCCGTCTTGAATCCGGGCGTTCGATTCGTTCCAAGGAAACGGACCGCCTTCATACCGGCTGCGACGCGACCACCCATGAGTCAGAAGGCAGAGCGGGTCACGGCATAGCGATTAGTAGACGGACGGGGACAGGAACATATTGAAACCGGATACGGTCGGAGTGGTCCGGACGAGGAAATGTTTGACACGATTTTGATCCCGACGGACGGAAGCCCCGGGGCAACCGCCGCCGCCGATCTCGCGATCGACATCGCAGACCAGTATGGCGCGATCGTCCACGTGCTGCACGTCGTCGACGTCCGGATGAGTCCCCTTACCCGAGAGATGGACCACGATGAAGTCGTCGCGCTACTCGAAGAGTCGGACGAGGACCCGATCGCTCCAATACTGGAGCGGGTTCGGGATGCGGGTATTCCCGCGCATGAAGCGATTCGACTCGGCGTTCCTCACGAGACTATCCGCGAATACATCGACGAGCGAGACGTTGACCTGGTGGTGATGGGTACTCATGGGCGGACCGGCCTCGAGCGTGCGTTGTTGGGAAGCGTGACCGAGCGCGTCGTCCGGACCGCCGACGTGCCTGTCCTGACGGTCCATCCGAATCCGAACTAATCCCTCCGGTCTGCGGGAAACGGGGCGGCTATCGCAAAGGGTGGGGAAGCGATCCCAGGTTCCGATCCCGACGGTGGTCATCCCGTTCCGGGGAAATGAGAATCAGCGATATGCGGTTACGTGTTCCGCGCGAACTCTCACCGAGCGATGGTCGACTACTACGACACCCTCCTCATGACGATCGTGGCGGCGATGACCGCCGGGGCGGCAGCGAGCGTCCATCCGGCTGTGGCGCTTCATCAAGGTCTCGCCGGCGGAAGTCTCCTGGCCACGGTCATCCTCTTCGAGATTCTCTTCCGTAACCCCCCGACGGATCCCACCCGAACCGATACCGTGGCCTCGGCCGCAGTGGGGACCGGTTGGGCACTTACGATTCTCACCTACTTATGATATCGATCCGCGTGATCCGCTGTGCTCCGAAAACGTGGCTGGGAGAGATCATGTTCCCAACGGATGCGATACCAACGATGGCACCGACAGCGTCGATGAAAGCGGGGGGCCTGAATACTCCGGATGACGGGGTTGATTGGGGAGGTGGACCACTGGCCGGATTACAGCAAGCATCTATGCCCCGCCCCCCCGACCGAAACGGGCACGGCGAGGTTCGGAACTCCGGACCCCGGCCGTTCCTCAGGGCCGATCCCATCAACGAATGACACAGTGGACAGCGTACACGTTCGTCTTCATTGCGGGCTTCATCACGGCGCTCGCGACGGGGATCGGTGCTCTCCCGTTCTTCGTCATCGAGGACCTAAGTGACCGGCTCAACGTCGGACTGTGGGGTGTCGCCTCCGGCATCATGGTTACCGCGTCAGTCTTGGGACTCATCCCCGAGGGCCTGCAGGAAGGCTCATGGGTCGTCGTCGCTGGCGGCGTCATCGCTGGCGTCGTCCTCGTGTTCGTCGCCCACGAACTCCTCATGGACGTCGACCTCGATCCACGGTCCTACGAGGAGGCGGATTTCAAACGACTCGTGTTCATCCTGGGAGTCCTGACGGTTCACTCGTTCCCCGAGGGGATCGCCGTCGGGGTCGCCTTCGCCGAACTGAATCTCACAGCCGGCCCTGAGATCGCCGGTCTGGCAGTTCCGCCGCTGGCCATCGCCATGACTATCGCCATCTCTATCCACAACATCCCGGAGGGGGTTGCCATCTCGATCCCGCTTCGGGCCATGGGGGTCGCCGAATGGAGGATGGTCTGGTGGTCGATTTTTTCGTCGCTCCCGCAACCGGTGGGAGCCGTCATCGCGTTCGGGTTCGTCAGGCTCGCCCGCCCGCTCTTACCTGGCGGATTCGGGTTCGCCGCGGGGGCAATGGTCTACCTTGTCGCCAGCGAGTTCGTCCCCGAGGCCCTCGCCGTCGGTGCCGATCTGCCCGGACATGGCTACCGCGAGCTCCTCGCCGGCCTACTCGCCGGCGGCGCCCTGATGGCTGTGCTACTCGCGGTCGTGTAGCGGCCTTCGATCCGCTAGCGATGAGTCGCCCGCCCCGGCCCTAGTGGAGGGAAAGGCGGACCCTCAGTCCTGCTCGCGGGACGGTGGGAATCTCACCCTCCGGGATGTCCCTACCAGCGCCTGCCGCACCTCGGATCCGGGACTCGCGGAAGGTTCGCCTCACACACGTCTCAACACTACTAGTCGTTCTCGCTGGGTGAGAACGGGACGACCGCTTATCGCCCCGCTCCGACAAGTCCTGGGAGCACGCACCGTCTGCTAGAACGTTCCGACTGCGGTTCCATCGTCACATCGATCGAAGAACCATGAGCGAGTTCGCGTACGACCTGCTCGGATACGTGCCCCGCGTCCAGCTCCAGAAAAGTGATATCGAGTGTACCGTCCACCTCCGTCGTGACTGTCCCATGCTCGGCGACGGGACCTCGACACTGGTTCCGGTCCGGACCTGCGATGGGCCACACGTGTGTCGACGCTGTGGCTCGTCGGCCGTTTCGGTCGCCGAGGCTGACCACGACGCGCGGGCACTCCCCCGTGTTCCAGAGCGTCCCCCGATGATGAAACAATCCGCCACCGCCCGTCGACTGGACCCAGTCCTCGGGCCCGAGACCCCGCTACCGTCCGACGACTGAGCAGAGCCATGGATCGATCCCACTCCCACAGTCGCCCACCCGATGATGATCGTCCGGTCCGGTCTCGGCCCCGCGGGAGCGACGATAGTGTCCGCTCTTGTCACCTGACGCGGCGCGAGTGGTTGGGCATCGCGGCGGGGGCCGCATTGCCCCCCGTGGCGACCGGCTGTCTGGAGCGGTCCGCCGACCCCACAGACAAGGTCGAATCTCTCCCGACGCCAGCAATCGGGCGGGACGATGCCCCGGTGACAGTCCGAACGTTCCAGGATTACGCCTGTCCGCACTGCCGAACGTTCACGCTGGAGGTGCTCCCCGTCCTTCGGGAAGAATACGTCAGACCCGGTCGTGCTCGGTTCGAACACTACGATTTTCCGATCCCGGTCGACCCGACATGGTCGTGGCAGGCCCCTAGTGCCGCGCGGGCGGTTCAGGACCGACAGGGAACCACGGCCTTCTTCGAGTACTGCGACCGGCTGTACGCGCACCAGGACCGGCTCTCCCCGGAGGTAGTGGCGGACCTCGCCAGGACGGTCGGCGCGGATGGCTCGGCCGTCAGAAAGGCAGCGGTGACCGAACGGTATCGTCCAGTCATCGAGCGGGACCGGGAGCACGGCAAGGATGCCGGCGTCGAGGCCACCCCGACCGTGTTCGTCGGCGACGAGCGGTTGCCGGACTACTCGTACGCGACGATCTCGGCGGCGATCGAAGCTCGTCTCGGGGACACGGGTTAATCCGTATCTTCAGGACCAGACCCGCGAACAGTCACAACCGGGACCGGGGACGTCCGGACGAGCTTTTCGGTAACACTGCCGAGCAGGTACCGGTCGAACCCGGTCCGACCGTGGGTCCCGGTAATTATCAGGTCCACATCGTTGGCGTCGACGTACGAGAGGATCGTCTGATGAATCGAGGTCCCTTCCTCGACCGTCCCGGAGACCGACTCGGCGCCGGCCTCCTCCGCTCTGGCGATCGCCGTCTCGATGGCGTTGCTGGCATGCTCCTCGAGCCTCTCAGTCAGCATACCCGAATGCACGTCGGCGCCCAAACTTGCGAGATCGACAACGGACAAGAGGTGGAGCCGTGCTGTGGAGGCGGTCACAAAGTCGATCCCGAGGTCAAGCGCGGCGGTCGCACAGTCGCTGCCGTCGGTCGGAACCAAGACGTCCTCGTAGGGAATCTCCGCTGAGATCTCCGTGTCCGGTCGGATAGTCAAAACTGGCGTGTCCGACCGGCGAATGACGCGCTCGGTGACGCTCCCGAGAAGGAGACGTTCCAGCCCGTCCCGTCCGTGCGTCGGCATGACGATCAGATCGATATCAGCCTGTGCGGCATACTCCCGGATTGCCACGTACGGACGGCCCTGTTGCACCTCCGTTGTAATGGGAACGGTTCGGTCCTTTGCTGAATCGGCCAGGCCCGCCACAATCCGTTCCCCTTCACGGACGAGTGTATCAACCACCTCCCCACCCACTCGGGTCACGCTCTCTCTGCTCGTGTCGGCAACGTTGAGCACGTGGAGTTCCGCCCCGTGGACTTCGGCGAGATCGACCGCGTAGCCGAACAGGGCCTCGGCAGCATCGCTGTCGTCCGCCGGGTAGAGAACGGTATCGATCACGCGTATATGCTTCTCATGCCAGCGGAAAAAGACGGGGGCTGCCCCCACCGATCGCGGTTCATTCCGATTCGTCAAGCGGTCTCGGGGGTCGGATCCGGCGACGTGGCGACGACCCTGTAGACGGCATAACCGCCCCAGATCAGCAACCCGAGCAGGATGATCGACGATCTGATTTCGATCGGAACCAACGCATCATGCTCAATCTGACCCTCGCCAGAGACTGGGTGAGTCGCCCCCAGGAACATCTCTACCAGCCCAATAACCACCGTGCCGAGCAGCACGAGTCCGCCGCCGCCGTACAATGCGATTCGATCCGCCGTCGTGAGTTCGCTCATGTCATGTCACCTCGAATCATCCGATCAGGTACCGCAACCGCGGATGGTTTTGTACGTACTCCGTGTCGGCGAGATACGCATCGACGCCAAGGACGCGGCCGGCCCCGAGCGTTGCGATCATGCCGAAGATCAGCAGGCCGAGCAACTCGCCGGTGACGACGCCGTGTGCCCAGCCGCCGGTCTCGCCGTTGATGAAGTAGAAGAACATCATCAGGACCGCTCCGAAGAACGCTGCCGTGCGGGTGAGTGCCCCAAGGATCAGTCCCAGTCCGATGAGCGTCTGTCCGAGCGGAACCATGACGTTCGTGAACGCGAGCAGGATACCGTCACTGAACAGCGTCACGACGGGGCCGAGGGTCGTCCCGGCGGCGGCTCCACTGACGAACCAGCTCGCGTCGAACGGCCACGCCCAGAACTTGTCGAGCCCGGCGTGCAGCATCCACCAGCCAACCGTCAGCCGCATCACCACCAGCCAGTACGCCAACCAGGGTTCGGACACGCCGAATGAAACGTTCCGGTTCAGCAACCGGGTCGTGATTGTCGTGGTCATCTCTATCCCCGCCAGACGGTCACTCGTTAAAGAATAAACCTCTTATGTGGATACCAATTTCCGGGAATCGTGCCACCGGCAATCTGCGGACGGATTCTCCTTGGCCCACTAAAGCCGGCCGAGTGGTGACACGTAGCGAACGGTCTCCACCCTGTTCTTCTTACTGGCTGTGATCCTCCAGGACGGCCTGGACGGCGCTTGCCAACTCCTCGAACCGGTCGACTGCCAGTCCGTCCGTCGTGACGAACGCGCCGTGGCCGCCTTCGATTACGCGCGTGAGGTACCCGCTCTCGAACACACGAATCGTGAACTGGTAGTCGCCGAGTTCGGTCGCACCGTAGACGGATTGGGATCGGAAGCCAAGCCGCTCGTTGTCGACGAATCCGACGAGGTCCGCGTCCGCCGACAGATCCTCCCGGAGGTACAGTTGGTCCTGGCTGTCCGCGTCGAAGTACGTCACGCTCCGCAACCGGTCCCCGACCGCCGTCCGGCACGCGGAGACGAGTTCCTCGGCTAACTTCTCATCAGTCATACGCGGAGAGAGACTCGTCTGTTGGATAAAAACAGCGAGGGATTCCCAGGGGCTGAAAACCCGGACCAATGCTTCAGGACGAGCGTCCGGTAGACGCTTGTCGCCCCCGCCATAAGCCGCCGGTATGCCTCCTGCCCAGGACCTCTGGGACCTCCTTGCGGAGGGCGACGAACTCACGATCGTCTGTCACAACAATCCCGACCCCGACTGTCTTGCGAGCGCACTGGCACTGGGCCGGATCGCCGCGGCGGTCGGTATCGACGAGCGTCGTATCCTGTACAGCGGGGAGATTTCCCACCAGCAAAACCGAGCGTTCATCAATCTCCTCAGTATCGACCTCCAGCAGTTCGACCCGGCAAGCGTCCAGGACCGGTCCCCAGGCTCGCTGCTTGCGTTCGTCGATCACGCTATCCCCGGTTCGAACAACCGGGTCCCGAAAGGGACCCCGGTCGACATTGTCATCGACCACCACCCGGCGAAGGGGATCGAGGCCAGGTTCGTCGACCACCGGGAGGCCAGCGGCGCCACGGCGACGATTCTCGCCGAGTACGTGGCGGAACTCGATATCGATCTCGATGCCACGCTGGCAACGGCGCTCCTGTTCGCCATCCGCCGGGAAACGCTCGGATTCCTGCGTGGGGCAACCCTCGAGGAGTATACTGCGGCGGGACGGCTCCACGACGCGGCGGACTTGGATCTGCTTCGCCAGTTATCCACCCCCTCAGTCACGGGCGCGACCGTCGACGCCATCGCACAGGCCATCGAGAATCGGTCCGTCTATGGCTCCGTTCTCATCACCCACGTCGGCCGGACGACGGAGCGTGATGCCCTCCCGCAAGCGGCGGATTATCTTGCCACGTTGGAAGGTGTCGAGACGGCTATCGTCTTCGGGATCGTTGAGGGGAGTATCCAGTTGAGTGCCCGGTCGACTGACCCACGGGTCCACATCGGCGACGTTCTTAACGAGGCGTTCGAGGACGTGGGGAGCGCCGGCGGGCATCGAGAGATGGCCGGGGGTGAAGTCCCGCTCGGGGTGTTCGCGGACGCGACCGAAGAAGGGACGCAACTGATTCCGCTGGTCGAGCAGATCATGACCGCTCGTCTCGTCGCTGGCCTCAACCTCCGGACCGACGGGAATACGCCTGACTCGGATGACGGGTCCGGCTAGTCCCTGTCTGTGGCCACTCCTCTCCACGCGTGTTCTCTCGCTTCTCTTGGTGGAACGGCCCGCGCCTGATTGAACTACGAGCGCGACCCTGTCGGGCCACAGGTCCGTACTCCGACAGGGACGATGTCCGTCCGGGTCTACCGTCGAACCCACCCTGTGCCAACTTTTCGAATCCGGGTTGGGGTTGAGAGGGGGGTTTCCTCATCGTCGACAACAGGGGTTTCGAGCTCCTCGCGGGCGTACTCGAGCGCCTTTCCACCGGCGACGCGGGCATGACCGGCCGCGGCTGTCGCATGCGCCACGGCTTGCTCCGTCTCGTCGAGAGCCTCTCCGACGGCGCTTTCCGCCTCCTCCCGGGGGCCGACGCGTCGGCGTCGTAGTCTCCGCACCGTCAGGAATCCAACCGCAAGGCCGGCCGCAGCCAGTACGCTCGTTTTGAACTTGTCCATACCTACTCGTGTGCGGGCCACGGAAATAAGGAACACGTTTCTCCAGGTCCCCAGTCTTGGCGGCCTGTACGTCAGGACCGCAATTGGTACCGGCAGCTCCGGGGGTTTCATCTTGATCCCGTCTGGAGCCCTCAACCCCCGCCCGGGTTCCCAAGGATGCCCGCGCTGTCATATCGCTTCCGTCGACCACGAGGCGCAGGAAGTAATCAGGACAGAGTTGCTCTGCGGCGAGTTCGTCGGCTATCCGACCCATTTCGATCGATGTCTAACGACCGGTTAACCGAGTGCTCTCCTCGGAGTGTACGGAACTGTTTCGATAATCATGTATTTTTCCGCGCATAAATCTTAAGTCGTGCATAATAAATTATGAAGTATGGACCCCCCGTCGGACTCCGAGCACGTCGAACTGCAGGTGGCTGACGCCAACGGCATCGAGGCCATCGTTCTGGGCTTCCGTATGGATGGCACGTTCCACGAACTGGCGGCGGTCTCCCCACCAGCCAGAGGTTTCATCGCGACCCCGCCCGATGACGCTCTCGAAGACACACGGTCTGACTCGGACAACATCGCCCGCCCGTCTCCCTGATCGGTTCGGCTCTCCCTTCTCTGCCGGATCGTGTTCGGTGGCCTCGGTTAGAAGCGTCCTCCCCGGAGAGAGTCTCTTGGGATTACCACACTTCTACAGGAGGACGTCCATGTTCCACTCAGGTCCACTGCTGTAGGGTTCACAGCCATCCGTTCGGCAGCTCATCCTCACGGCTAGCTAACAGTTCGAGGAGTGGTTTGATCTCCTCGAAATTCTGCCCCCTTGATACCCTCGTCGACTCCGGGTCCCAGTCGATGAATCCGTATCCCACCAGTTCCAGCAGATGACTATCGCTCGTCTCCACGGACTGCACCCCCATCCCGGCTTCTACCGCGCCCCCGGCAACAACGATCGACGGCCCGTCCTTCCGACTCTGATTGAGCAACGCGAACAGGACGGCACGCCGCTGAAACTCGTCCAAGGCCTCAAGCGCGTCATTGAGGGGGACCCGATTCAGTGGATTTGGTTCATCGAACGAACCTTCCCTTGTGGGCAGTTCCATACCTCTACTACGCGCTCCAGGTGTGTCAGGCCCCGACATATTCACGCTCACTAACGTTGTGAGGAAAAGGGTAAACGTCGTCCCGTCGGGACCAGGCCACCGAGTTCAAGCGGTCTCCTCGCCCACCGCACGAGCGCCGATCGCGGATGGGAGAAGACCGCGCGCTCAGCGACGCCCGCCGGGTGGTCGACTCCGGAACCTCGTCGTGTTCCAACGGTGCCGACTGGGTTGGAGCCAGTGGGCTTGAGGACGCCCGACCCATAGAGTGCTTCGATTTCGAGGCGCTTTACGGTGTTTTGATGATTCGGGTGAAAAAGTACTGGTGGTTTCCCTGTGAATCTCCAAGAGCAACCATGGAATACGAGATCGGAGCCGACGAATCAGTAAGTGTGGCCGTCGTACGCGCAGTCAGCGCGGTGGATGGTCGTGAACCCTGCTCTCTTCCCCCGTTATCCCACGTCATCGATACGGATGCGCTGGATGTCCTCTTCGACCCACAATCTGACGGACACACGCGACGCGGTGGTCGGGTCTCATTTGTTTACGACCACTGTCGTGTTACTATCGATAACGGCGAGTATCTCACCATCCACCCGCTCGATAAGGATCCGGGTGCCGTCAGTTCACGAGACTCCGACTCCTCCCACCCCTGATGAGGGGCATCGGGACGGAACCCCGTCACTCGGGTCGGAAAGTGCTGGCTCCGAATTCTGAAGCCTCAGGCCGAGACTATTGCGCCGGGTCCCGGGCGGTCAACAACCCTTGTGCCATGAGTCGCCGGGCGATAACAACGAGCCCGTTTCCAAATCCTTCACCGAAGATTGCCTGTTCACTCCCCGTGTTTGGCGTGATTGAGCTCACGAGGATTGTCGAGCGGTCGACCAGGAGAAGCCGGCCGATAGAGGATTCTCCGTCGGTTTGAGCACTGGCATCCAACCACTCCAGGCCCGACACAAACGTCATGGCCTCGGGAACGGCTGTCTGGACCTGGGCTTCGAGGGATTCAGTTAGTGTCCCGAGGATCAATTCGACCCCGTTACCGATCTCGTTCAACGAGTCGATGAGATCGTCGGTCAGTAGCGACTCATCACCAAGGACGAGCACGATCTCGTCGGTGGCTTCCGCGATGAGCTGGTTCGTCCGGTTCTCAATCGCGTCTTGCCCGGCCATCGCCCAGATCTCCTGTACGGGTTTCTGTTCTTGGTCCTCGATCGGCTCGACCGTCTCCAAAGTATCTCGGAGTCGCTCGACACGGGCCTCGTACTGATTTCGAAGCGTTTCTGTCGCTTCCTCAAGCGAGACTGCTCGGAAGTGTTGTGGAGTCGAATGCTGAATCTCGACCAGTCCCTGAGCTTCCAAGACTCTGATTGCGTCGTACACTCGAGTGCGGGGGACCTCTGTCATCTCGCTTAGCCGCTTCGCCGTTCCAGTCTCCATCCGGGTCAGGCCGACGAAGCATCGTGCTTCGTACTCCTTCAACCCGAGTTGTTGGAGAACCTCGATCGCCTCTTCCAAGTTTTCGGTGCCATCCATGTGTCCCAACCTCCCGGCTATACCGGGAACCACATCTAACATTAATTTCCAAGTAGATAGGTATTGTCACTCTAATCGTGACGCCAACAGTCATGTGTTGGTGATCTCACAACTGTTGAGCGGCGCTCACCTGATGTGCCCGCCCGGTCCTTTTTAAACGATGGCTCCGGTTACCCAACCGTCCCGGGAATCAGGCGTGGAACAGGGCAGTCGTCGCGGTACACGAGTAACCCAATTAATCACAAAAGAAATATACGACATCCGTTCTATCGTCTTACTGGCACACAGTACGTGTTGTGTCCCAACCACCTTACTGCTGTGTGCCGACCCGGCCACCTCGTGGCTGGGTTCGAGGAGACATCAATTGCCTGACTCATGAGTGGCGATACACCCGACAACCCAAGGCACATTACAATCTAGCAACACGATCTGTCCGGACCTGGTGGGGGACGTTGCAGGGAGGGCTGTCGGGTGTTGGAGACCCCGCGTCCTCGCGTGCCGGACGGCCTTGACGAGTTCCGCCACTGGGGCGCGTGTCTATTCAGCAGTCCTTGGCGACCGAGTTCCGGGTGATCCATCGGGAGAGCCGAGCGACCTGCGACGGGATTCCACCGATGAACGTCGCCCCTGCAGACGGCATCGGGCAGACTCGAACCCCTCGACACGCGGTCCGAATACCGGGGCGTCCAGACAATCGACGGAGAGGCAGCACTCGAAGACCGCGTGTTTGAGCCCTTCCAGGGCGGCGGGCTAGAGATCGTTCACACGTCATCTTCTTCCACCGTGAACGGCGGAACCCCCTTGCTACTCCACAGATGCCTACCGAGGACCTCCTCCGGGCGGACCTGATCGACGAGTTGTCGGCTGCCACGGAACGGCGCGTCTCGGTTGTCCTCGTCGGTACGTCGTCGCATGTTGAGGAACGGGCCCGAGACGAGATCCACGAGGCACCCGTATCCGAGTCAGAGTGTCTGATCCGACACACTGGCGACACGGTCACGCCGGTGGTCAACCGGAAGACCTCCGTGGATGTGTTCGCCCACCGCCGGGAGCGGGTTGGATCCGGTAACCCGGTAGGAAGGCGACTCGATCAGTCCCGGCGTCGTTCTGAATGTGGCGTTGGTCCGACGACCGATTCTGGCAGGCTTGGCCGACGTCGGAGCCGTCACTCGCCCGACGTCTGGCTATCCGTCGTGAGAAATACCGACCTTCCTGTGGCCCGGGATCATCGCACGGCCATCTGCCGTTCCGTGACCCGGTTAATCACAACTTGTCTGCGCGTGAAAAAGTCCACCTCTGATTATCCCCGAGGAACATACGTTTCTCTGCCTGCTCACGCGCGGGGATGAGAGATGACCTCACATCCACTCCGATCACAGCAACGCACGCGGCGCCCGGCCCCAAACGCCGTCGACCGTGAGCAGGTGGCTTCACCCTATCGGGAGGCCGCGGTAATCGAGATAGGAGCGGATGGTAGAGCTCCCGAGCGGCCCACCTCGTCGACGTCCGTGGGCACGACGCCTACGTCGTGTCTCCCGTTACCGTCGGTACCCCCTTTCTTCGAACCCGTCGTACAGGCACCCGACCAGCATCAAGCCCTTGAGAGCCCCTCACCCCCTCCGGGGTGAGTTTCGACCAACGCTCCGGCTGGTTTCGCAGGATGCAGGCACGCGACAGCGTCGATACACCCAGCGGATACTGTCTGCACTAGCCCAGGAGTGACCACCAGTTACCTCAGCCGATCCAGTTCGATCACCCGGGACTATCGAGTGACCACCGCCAACGAGACCCCTCGCCGGGGGATGTCCACGCGGGGTTGGAAGTCCTCGGACCCGTATAATCCCGAGGGACCTTCGCAGGTCGACGCCTCACCCGACGCGTCCGGACGCTTCTTGACGGGCTTGCGGGGACGGACAAGTGACGAAAGAGAGACCTGGTATGCGCGTTCCGGACCTGAGACACCTTCGGTCACGAGTGTCTGAACTGCAGGCTGTGATACGACCTCAGGTTTCTCGATCCCGTTCTCTCGACGGCCCCGCTCTGTCAAGGTGTGGGGAACGCCTGAACCAGGAGCCGCTTTCTGGTCGAACGTCCTCGCCCCGCCACAGTACCCACGTCCGGACCCCCGGGCACCTGGTGTGGAGAGAGACCTCAGCCGAAGTCGTTACTAACCCCGGTTCTGATACGACCCCACACATGAGCCAGTCGCCGGATCCAGGTCCCTTGACCCGATGGACTGGCTGGCAAACGCTGGGGCTCCGTCTGACCGTCACGCTCACTGCCGCCGTCGCAGTGTTGTCGGTGGTAACCGGCATCCTGAACATCGGCTCGCAGTCGGTCGTTGGCCCGCTCGCGGAGTTCATCCCCCCCGAGATTCAGCGGACGGCCGGGTTCACCGGCGCATTGACCGGGTTTCTTATGATCGGAAGCGCCTACGGGATGCGCCGCCGGCTCAAGCTCGCCTGGTATCTGACGGTGGTGTTGTTGCCCGTGACAGCACTCCAGGGCGTGTTGCAGTCGAGCCCGCTTTCGGCCCCGCTGGTCGTCCTGTCGGTCTTGGCAATCCCGAACGTCCTGTACAACCGCAGGTACTTCGACCGGTCTATCCAGTTGACGACCGCACAAATCGCCGCCGGCGCGGCCATCATCGGGGCCCAAATCTACGGGACGGTCGGTGCTTACGCCCTCCGGGACGATTTCACGAACATCGCCACGCCCGTCGACGCGTTCTACTACACGCTCGTCACTGCGAGCACGGTCGGGTACGGGGACGCCGTTCCGACATCGCAGGTCGCCCGCCTGTTCGGGATGTCTGTGGTCCTCATCGCCACGGCCAGCTTCGCCATCGCTCTCGGAACACTCTTGGGACCGGTCATCCAAACCCGGTTCGCAAAGGCGCTCGGTCGCATGTCAGCTGACGAGCTCAGTCTCCTCGACAACCACATCCTCGTTCTCGGATACAGCGACGTCATCCGGGCGATCCTCGACAATCTTGAGTCCCACGAGAACGTCCTCGTGGTCTCGCCCGACCGGGACCGAGTGCGGGAACTCACGGACCGGGGGGTCAACGCGCTGGCCGCCGAGACGGACGATGAGGAGTCTCTTGAGGAGGCGGGTGTAAAACGGGCCCGGACGGCCATCGTCGCGACGGACGACGACGCGGCCGACGCGATGACGATTCTGACCGTCCGCCAGCTCAATTCCGACATCGAGATCCTGGCTGTTGCCACCAATCGCGAGAATATCCGGAAGTTAGAACGTGCAGGCGCCACCACGGTCATCAGCCCGGCCGTGATCGCAGCGCAGCGACTGATGGAATCGGCCGCCTGGGCCGATCCCGACGTGGGCCTCGATCTCCTTTCGGGGCAGGACGAGGACGGCAGCGACACCAGCTGATTGTTCCGTTCGTTTCCTGGTCAGGGGGCCGCACGGGAACCAATTCCTACCAACTGGGTGGGTCAATGGTAGTTCCCTGCCGTCCGGTGTTCCTGTGTCGGCGTTGATGAAAGTTCGTGATTTTAATCACAAAACCTGTCTTGCGGCTCCCCCCGTAACCTGCGCGAATGGACCTCCACCCGAGCCCGAGGTCCACCACGTTGCCGGCCATGGCCGTTCTCGATGGGGACGGAATCATCATATGGGTGAACGAAGCCTGGCGGAGGTTCGGCACTCGGAACGGTCTCTCCCCGGGCTATTCGTCCAGTCGGAAGGCGGTGGCGGGCCCGGTCGGGAGTCCTGGAGCCACCAGCGCGTCACACTCGTCTACCGCGAGTGAGACGTCGTGTGCGTCGGTCCCGGCGGGCGCGGCTTCGACGCGCACGGCCGCGTTGCGCGACCCGCCCTCGCCGGACGCTTCCGAGTCGTCCCCGCACTCCTCGGTGTACCACTCCAGGGAGATGACCTCCTCGCCGTCGATCGCAAGGTCGATCGTGTACGTGGTCTCCCAGGCTGCGATGTCCTCGAACTTGATCCCCCGGCCGTCGGGGAGTTCGTACCGGCCGTCGATGAGCGCGGCCCCGTCCTCGCGAACGACCCTGAGCCACGCGGCCTCGCTCGTGTCAGTGTAGTTCTCGACGAAGAGGTGGTGTACACCGACTGGACTCTCGGCTGGATCACTTGGCGTCCACGGCCTGTCGGGCGACCCGGAAGCGGTGAGCGCACCCCTGGTGCATCCCCCGAGCGGGACGGCAAGGCCGACCCCCGTCGCAGCGAGGAACTCACGCCGGTCCATGCCCTCCGGTACAGGGACCGACATCATATGTCTTGTAGAAGGTCAAATAGCCGTTTGAGTTCACCGCAGCGGGGTGACTCGCGACGGCGTCGCCCACATAGTGTCGACCACCCGACCCCGTCACCTTCCGGCGTCCAATCACAAACACCGATCCTCCGAAGCGGAGGCGCTTCAGAGAGCGGCATCTGGCTGACCCCCGTCCCTAGTGGTCGACTGCCGGTCCCGGAGTCGGTCGGTCCTTCAATCCTCTCCATCAGCGTTACCGCCACCATCCCCCGTGACGCGGGTTTCGGTCTAGGGTCTCGTTTTGGCAGGGATTGACTCTTCAGGGATACGGTGAGGGGGGTTGGTTGCCGTTCGAACCTTGGACACGGTGCCTCCGGATGGGCTGGTACTGAGGTCCCTGATCACTCGTCCCATCCAGCCTCCCGTTTTATCAGCCCCTGTTTGGTACTCGTACACATGTTCGACCCGACCGCGGACTCACCACTGGAGGCAGCTGCCGGCGCCGCCGGACCGCACGCGGTCGAAGCGTTCAGGCTTTTGGGCAACGAAACACGGTTGGCGATCCTGCTCGCGCTCTGGGAGGCGTACGACCCTCACGCGCCGGACAACGCGGTCCCGTTTTCGGAGCTCTACGCCCGCACCGGGAGTCACGATAGCGGGAACTTCACCTACCATCTCGAGAAGCTGACCGACCACTACGTGGAGGGGACTGCGGAGGGGTATCGCCTCCGGAATGTCGGTCTGAAGATCGTCCAGACGGTCATCGCCGGCACGGGGCTTGAGGACCTGACTCTCACGCCGACGGAGATCGATATGTCCTGTTACCGCTGTGGCGCCCCGGTCGAACTCAGCTACGAGGACGAACACCTCTACCACGTCTGTACGGAGTGTGAGGGCAACAGCGGGCCCAGGTTCGCCGAGGAACGGCCGGTCGGCACGCTCATGATGTGGGACTACAAGCCAGCGGGGTTGGCCGGGCGAACCCCCGAAGAGGTGTTCGTGGCTGGCACGATCGAGGCGCTCGGAGACTTCGGACTCCTCATTCGCGGTATCTGTCCCGAGTGTTCTGGACCCGTCGAGGCGACACTGCACGTCTGCGAGGCCCATGAGCCTGCGCCGGGCGAGGCCTGCTCGTCCTGTGGGACCCCCGACGAGATCAGGGTCCGGTACTCCTGTACCATTTGCAAACACGGCGACCTGTATCCGGTCCAGGCCACCGTGTACGACCACCCGGCGGTCATCGCCTTCTGCTACGAACACGGGATCGAGACCACGTTCGGCCTCGAGGACGGCAAGGCCTGTGGCAACCTGTGGGCCCATCTCTGGGAGCGCGGATACACGCTCGTCTCGGAGAACCCGGTCCGGGTTCGGGTTCAGGTGCCTGGTGACGGGGAGACCCTTCGGCTCATTCTCGATCAGGATCTCGCTGTCCGCGACATCACGAGGGTCCCCCACGGCGACGACGGACCCGTCCCGGAAGACAGCAGTCGATCGGATCGGGACCGAACTTCGGGCTCCCAGCCTTCGACACGCGGGATGGGTCCTTCCGAGGATGGGGTCGCCCTCCCGGACAATGAAGAAATCTTGGCGTACCTGCGTTGCCGGCGGTGGCCCGAGGGCGTCGCGTGCCCCTATTGTGGCAGCACGGACACGATCAAGAAGGGAACGACCGGAAAGGATGCACAGCAGTACCGGTGCCATGACTGCCGGCAGATTTTCAACGACCTAACGGAGACGGTCTTCGCCGATCGGCATCTCACTCTCCCGGAGATGTTCTACATCACCCGGAAGATGGACACGGAGCCCGTCTCAGCGATCGCGCGGCGGCTCGACCGGTCCGCCGCGGCCGTTCGCACCTTTGTGGAGGAGGTGCAGGCCAGCCAGAACGGGAAGTCGGACGCGACCATCTGGAAGCCGGGACACAGGTCGGCGCCGCCGTGACCCGGATCGATCTACTGGCACCGACCGGCCGGATCCGTCCCGCCCCCCGGCATCCGGTCAGACCGATGCCACGACGACGGAGGTCGACCCCCTAATAAGTCCCCGCCGTTATTCTTAGAATCCATGGTGGATCTGATTTCCGTGGGCGGGTTGCTCCTCGCGTTCTTCCTCGTGATCATGAACGGGGTCTTCGTCGCTGCGGAGTTCGCGTTCGTAAAAATCCGGCCTACGCAGGTGAACACGCTCGTCGAGCAAGGCAAGCCGGGCGCCCGGCTCGTCCAGGAAGCCATCCAGAACCTCGATGATTATCTCGCGGTCAGTCAATTGGGGATCACGCTTTCGTCGCTCGGACTCGGATGGATCGGCGAACCGGCCGTGGCGGCCCTCATCGAACCCGTCCTCGGGGAGATCTTCCCAGCCGGGACGATCCACCTCGTCGCGTTCGCGCTGGGCTTCGGCTTCATCACGTTCCTCCACGTCGTGTTCGGGGAACTCGCCCCGAAAACGTTCGCCATCCAAGAGGCGGAACGCATCGCGTTCCTCGTCGCCCCGCTGATGAAGTTCTTCTACTACGCGTTCGTTCCCGGCATCATCGTGTTCAACGGCACGGCGAACTACTTCACGCGTCTCGTCGGCGTCTCACCGGCGTCCGAGGGCGAGGAGACGCACACCGAGGAAGAAATCCGGATGATTCTCACCCGCTCGGAGGAGACGGGCCACATCGACCTGGACGAGGTCGAGATGATCGAGGGTGTCTTCGAACTCGGGGACACGGTCGCCCGCGAGGTGATGACGCCGCGCCCGGACGTCGAAACCGTGCCGGCATCCATGCCGCTCCCGGAACTTCGGTCGGTGATTGCGAACGGGGCCTATACGCGCTATCTCGTCCTCGACGAGGGCGGAGAGCGACCGCTCGGGTTCGTCCATGCCAAGGACCTCCTCCGGGCGAGCGACACCGGACTCGGTGAAGACGACACACTCACCGCCCGCGACCTCGCCCGGGAAGTCCTTGTCGTCCCGGAGACGCGCCGGATCGACGAGATCTTGGCCGAATTCCGGACGGCGGAAAGCGGACAAATCGCCGTCGTGATCGATGAGTGGGGTGTTCTTGAGGGAATCGTGACGATCGAGGACATTCTCGAGGAACTCGTGGGTGAGATCCGTGACGAGTTCGACACGGTTGCCCAAGAACCCGTCATGGAGCAGCGCGATGACGGTACGTACGTCGTTTCCGGAGGTGTCCCCATCCACGAGGTGAACGCCCGACTCGACACGGCGTTCGAGAGTGACGAGGTGGAAACCATCGGGGGACTCGTTTTCAGCCGACTCGGCCGGGTCCCGGAGACCGGCGACCAGATCGAACAGGAGGGATATGTCCTCCGTGTCGACGCTGTGGAGGACACACGCGTCGAACGGCTCGTGATCAAGCGATCGCCGGAGACAGACGCCGCCGATGACGAATGACGCGCGCATCGGAACTGTTCCGTTGGGCCCGATGACGGACTAGGACAGTCGTCGATAGTCCCCGGCCTCGCGCAATCCGCTCGTGAGTCGGCGCTCCCGCCGCTGGGGCTCACCCGCCCAGAAACGGACGGTGTCACTCGAGCAATGGGAGCGGACTCCGAGGACAGGTCGCGGGAGCAGCCTGTGCGAGCTGTTTCACCGGCACCACATGACTCGCGCCGACGATGAACAGGGTTCGCTCGTCCGGGCCGGTCACCCCGCGCAGGTTCTCCAGCATCCGGGCGTTGCGCTCGTACCAGAACCCGACCTGTTTCGATCCGGTGTACCCGTCTCCGTCACTGGAGGAGAGGGCGGCCGCGATGTTCCCCGTCTGGAGGGTTCGGAGGCGCTGACCCCGGTTCTGGTCGCGCAGGACCTTCAAGAGGGTCGATTCACGGAGCCGCTCCTGTTCGGCCGCGACCTCCTGCTCGATATCCGGCAGCGGGTACGGAACGGCGTCCGGGTCCGCGTCGATGTCCCAGTCGGCATCGATATCCGGAGGCTCGGGGCGGCTGTCGACGGCCCTGACACGGTCGTGGCCCAGCCTCCCGGCGAGCCGGAACCCGATCTGAACTGCCTCGCCCCGGATCCGGCCCGGCCCGTCCGGAAACCCGTCCTCGTCATCCAGCGCCAGTCCGTCGCGGACCGCCGCGTACTGGTCATCGAGGCCAGCCTGTCGGGAGCTCGGAATCTCGACCGCGATGTGGTCGAACGCACGTCGTTGGAGACGGGTGCAGACAGTCACGAGTTCCTCCTGACGCGCCGCCGCCAGTGTGTCGTCAACCCTGAGGTTGTGTTCGTCGTGGCCCGGGTTGGCGAGGTGCGGACTTCCAACCAACGTGAGTCGTGCCTGGCCTGGCTGGGGCGTCGGCCAGTCCAGCGCCTCCGTCCGGTCAGACATGGTAGTGGATCCTGTCTCGTCTCCAGGGTCGATCCCCATAAACACTCCCGGCCTCAAGGGGGAAACACGCGCCGCCAGCGCGATGATCTTCCGACGAATTCCGATGCAGCATCCAGCGAGCCCTTCGTTGCGCTGGTCGAGGGTTTTCATCACGGTAGTTGGACAGCCAATCCGGCAACTGACCGCTCGCGTACCCCTGCAGGTTTGAGACTGAGTCTGACGTTTCAGTCTTAAATAGACTCATAAGGAGTCGTCCACCTAACATGTCATTGAGTCGTGTGATAGCTCATGACACGAATCAGCGCGAAATACCTCGCCAAGCGGCTGGTCATCTCGTACCTCACGCTGC
>CAZCXJ010000003.1:46861-115520 GCA_964502585.1 uncultured Candidatus Halobonum sp. | reverse complement strand
CCCTCTCTTGATGGCGTCAGTGAGGTGAAGGACGTCGTCGATACGTCGGATTCGACGGTTGTTGATCTCGATCCCACGCGGAAACACACGGGTTGCCAGTCCCATCAACGGGTTCTGATAGTCCTCGTAGGTTTCGAAGCCGACATCATACCCGAACCGGGTCGAGAGGAAAGGATTGCACTGGAACCCGGCGGTCGAATAGCCTTGGTTCCGAAACTGGAGCGCAAGTCGAGGCCGTTCGCTCGTCAAGGGTCCGAGACCATCATAGGAGAGCGGCAGGGTTCCGGTTAGAAGACCCGGGAAGGATGGACTGGTTCCCGGTCCCGTCGCGAAGGCCTGCTCGAAACTCACTCCTTCAGCCTCGAGGCGGTCGAAAAGGGGCGAACCCGGGGGATTGGTCGCATCTTTTCGGAGGGAGTCGATGGTTATCAGCAGCAGGTTGCTAACGCCAGTGTCAGTCATCGAAGACGTGGAACCCCCGCGGGCCGGGAGTGGACTCCCTGATCGGGAGTTTTCTTGAACCGGAAGAGGACACGGCCTCCGGTCCGGATCGACTCCACCCACCCGTTCGTCTCCAATGACCACCCACAGCCCGACGAGGCACTGCCTCGGGATTGTTCGGATTGCCACTGGAATCCACACTAGCACCGCGTGTACCGGCGGAGTCGAAAGGCTCCATCGACTTCGAGATCACACCGGTGATAGCCTACCGACGCATGGGGATTGAGTATGAATCGATTAACCCCGCTGTGGACCTGTGAACCGAAAGGTTGTCGACGGCTCTGGGGAAGTCGATGGTCGCTGTCCGGGATCCGAAAGACCTCACCGGCAAGGACGGGGTGATGAAGACCGATCAATGACTCCAGAACTCCCCGTTCTATCAGTTGAGAGTCGTTCTGCTGAGTCAGGTGCGATACGGGTGCTAGTCGCGGAACCGAGGAACAACTGAAGGGAGACGAAGCAAAGGAGACCTTCCTATCCAGTCGTGTTTTCGGAATCAACGTCATGTCCTCGGCCCATAAAGTCACAGGTCCGTTCACATGACTGGTCAATGTGATGGCCAGCCTGCCCATGGTTCCGAGGTCACGTGACGTCCTTTTCCATCAGTTCCGTCCTACCCGTGACCACTAGGACGAGGGCCGGGGTCGACACGGAGAGTTGGCATGAACCCTATCGAGAATACCAGTAGTTCGTCGTCTTATGAAGGTGTGGACCTCCCAAGGTAGATTAACGGTGGGGATTCACCCGGTCATCGATTGTGGAGTGGGTGGTCGCGTTGTCGCTCGGAGCCACCTGTGAAGGGTATGGGTCCGCTCGCCGCGTATCATTTCTCACGAGAAATCTGTTCGCAATCGGGCGGGCAGCGTTCGTACTGATTGTGACTCAGCTTTCAGGAATCGGTGACTGATCAGTATCAGCCAGTGAGACCCCTAAGAGTGCGCCGCTCGCCAGACCAGCGAGCCAACTATCAGGAATCCGGCGCAAGCCCGGCACTCCGAGAAGAGCCCCGAATACGATAATCAAGACAATGGCGGACAGAAAGGACCTTCCTGTGCCAGAAGCTTCCGTAGAGGCGTCCGCTTTCGATGTGGAGTCGTTGACGGGTGACGACTCCTCGTTACGCCTTTCTCTAACGTACGGCAACAGGTCCTCGGCCACGTCACGCAATTCGATCGTCCCGCGGTTCTTGTCGTATTCGATTACCCCCACCTCGTTCATTTTCGGGAGGTGACACTGGTAGAGTCCGATATAGACGCGTTTGCGTTGGTCCGAGGAGAGCAATCGAGGTTCAGTATCATTCTCCTTGGCGGCAATGTGCTCTGCCAGCTCGCTTCGCGTCGCGCTCCCCCCGTTTTCATGCAGGTACCGTAACGCTTCCCGACGGCGTTGATTCTTGAGGAGGCCGAAGATCACGTCATCCGATAACTCATCGGGTGGGTCGTCCTCGTCAGTCGATTCGGAGACCTCGATCATCTCCTCACGATCAGTGTTGAACTCTGTATTTGCGCTCATTAGTAAGACAAGGTATGGCCGAGTATAAAATCGTCCGGTGTGGTCCATCCATATTTAATCGTTCAAATTCCCATTTCATGACAGTTTTCTCGTGAATTTCACGAGTTCCTTACTAGATGACAGACACCTGGGCGAATAGTTAGAAATGACCTAATCAGGTGCGCCATCCCGGGTGGATAACAACGCTCCCAAGCCTATTATATTAATATTATATGAGAGGTTGCGGCTGCTTCGCCGCCGCCCAGGGTTGTTATCGGGGTCTATCTGGCATCGCAAGTGTCGGTAGGGGCATGCTGTTCTGGTGGAGTCCCATCCAGTAATCTCGATCTAGTGTCACTCAAGCAAGTGGCGAAAGGTGGAGGATCTGCGAGCTGATGTCTGGAGGAACTGAAACGCAACGAGGATGGTCAGCAGTATCAGAAACAGGGCGAAAGGGGCGATCACAGCCGGCTCCAAGCCGGGGCTTGACAACACGACGGAGGCGCCCACCCCGATCCAGCCGAGGACGGTCAACCCGAGATAGTACCGGACCCAACGCCTATCAGTCCCGGGATCTACCCGCCGAAGCGCCTGTGTGAGCAATTCTTCGCCGGTCAGGGTAACGACCCCTTCGTCGCTATCATACTCCACAATCCCGTGTTCCTCAAGTCGCGGGATGTGGGTCTGATACAGCGATATAAACACCCGCTTGCGGTCCTTTTTCTCAACGTCCTCTTGTGGAATGTCACTCTCCAAAGCCGCGATATGCTCGGCGATCCCACTCAGTTCTGCCTCTTGATGTTCTGAAAGGTACTTGATAACGAGAAGTCTCCGCCGATTACTGAGAAGGTCGAAAGCGGTTTCCAACTGAATCTCTGTCGGGGGGGTCTCGGGTTCTGTCGCTTCGTCAGTGCCAGTTTGCATCAGTTGGAAAGTTCGCCTGGAATTGTCACGGGTCGACTGTGTTTCAGATTCCAGAGACGTGGACTTTGTTAAGCAGGTTTTACCGGATTGGGGTCCGAGGAATTGTCCAGATTTCGTATCAACTCTGTTATTGATATCGACGAAATGACCGCGGGAGCCTGAAAGCGCGGAGCGGCTATTATATTATTTCTAACAAAAAAGTCGGACTACATCAACCCAACCTGAGTGATGTTTGAACTCACTGGGTTCCAACGGGATCTATTGTACGTTATTGCCGGACTCGAGAAACCATCGGGTCAGCGAGTTCGCAGCGAGATCGAGGAGTACGGGGGGCCGGTCACCCACGGACGGCTGTACCCAAGCCTTGATCGACTGGTCGAGGAAGGACTCGTCGAGAAAGGACAACAGGATCGCCGCACGAATTACTATGAACTCACTCCCAAGGGCCGGAATGTCCTGACTCAACGACGGGAATGGGAGGACGGCCAGGTCCAATTTCTCAAAGAGATCGCCTGACCAGCAAGAACTCGTCACTGGTTGTGCGTCGAGTATGGTGCGTCGGGCGTCTCCTCGCGTGGACCGTTAGCTCGGATACCAGCGGGCCTGCAGGAATGTGGGCAAACATGTCGATGTAAGCCACCGGAGCAGACCCCGAATTGGATTTGAACCGGTGTCCATCATTCTCAGGGCGGATAGACGCTCCCAGCTGCCCGTAGGCGGACTGAGTGTCTGAATTCATCCAGTGTGGAGGAAGCCAAAGGCTCAGCGGGTCAAGAACCCCCTGTCGGCGGTCGAGATGCTGGCACGCGAACTGGACCACGCGACCGGGGGTGTTTAGTACCAACACTCCTGGAGAGTAAGTAATTTGCCATTACCGTCGTTCTCGACCTGGGAATATCGATCTGTCAGATGACCCGCAGGCCTTTGCGCGCCGAAAACCCGTGTCGGGTGTTGCCAACAACTTCGTCAGCGAACACCTCCCGCATGCTGGATGCAGTCCCAAGTGCGGGGTCGTCATGCCGGTCAGAAATGATTCGGAACGGGTGACACCTGGTGAGACTAAGGGCCAATACACCACAGAAGGGCCTTTTAGAAGACCCGATCGGTCTTGGTGCACATTCTCCGAGATGGGCCAAAAAGAGGATGACGTCCCCGGTCGCCACATCAAGGTCGAGGGATTGCGGGTTCAGATGAAGGGTCAACTCGCGGCAACTTCACGCACACCGTAGTCCCGCCCAGTTCGTTCTCGTTGAATTCGATTCCGCCACCCAGCGACTCGACACATTGAACGGTAACCCACAGACCGAATCCAGAGCCGTGTGAAACCTTTCCGACGCGCTCAAACTCCCCCAAACTTTCGAGTTCGATCTCGGGGATCCCAGGACCATCGTCGATGATCTCGATTTCGATCCGGCCGACGTCAGCGCGATCCTTGACGTCGATCCGGATCCGCGGAGACTCCTTGTCGGTATGAACGATCGCGTTTTCAAGGACCTGTTGAAGCGCGAGTCGGAACGAAACGTCAAGCCGTGCCCAGGCTGCGTCGGGTACGTCGAGGCAGACCTGAGCCGATGGGAAATCCTCTCGGAACTTTGCCACCACCACCCCCACCACCTCCGTGACATCCATCGGCATTCGGACCGCCTGTTCGCGCTCCGTTACGGCCTCGAAGTCCTCAAGCGAACGACTCAACGAGACGACGCGCTCGGCTGCTTCGGCAATCGTGTCGAGATGGCCTGCGACGGTAGGATCCTCTACCGCCGCTCGGGCCAAATCACAGTAGCCCAGCACGAGGTTCATCTCATTTCGTAACGTGTGCTGAAGGATTCGGTAATACAATCGGAGCCGTTCGCTCAATTCGTGGTATGCAGTAATGTCGCGGAGGCTGATGAGCAAACAGTCGATCCCATCGACGGTCACCAGTTCGATCCGAACCCGAGTCCAAACCGTCTCGCCAGTCGCTCGTTCCAAGCACCATTCGAAATTCTGAGGCTCACCGGCCGCGGCCGTGATCAGACGATCCGGGTCCCAGTCATCCCGACCGTCTGTGGGGGCCGTCAGTTCTCTCAGCTGTCTTCCTTCGAGAGCTTCGGCTGGACGACCCGACAGGGCCTCGACCCCTGGGGAAGCAGTCAGGATGGCACCCGTTTTGGGGTCCACGAGAACTGCTGCGACATCGAGCGCCCCGATGAGTGCAGGCAGCGTGGGCCCCGATCCGCTGCCCATTGTCGGCTAAACAAGCCCTATACTCATAAAAAAAGGGTTCGCAACAAATTTGTACAACCCTTAGCTCGCCGGAATCAGCTTCACTCGAATCTCCTGTACGCGGAATGTCGGAGTTCTGAGTAGGGATGGACTCAGCGTGATCGGTCGGTACTATGGTATGAATCAGGTGCCGCCCTGCCACTTTCGGGACGGGCACGGAGGCCCTTTGTTTTCAACCCCGGTACTGACCAGGGATGAACGAGGAAACTCTCAGTTCGCGACCGAACTCCGGGGGGCGAGAAGGTAGCGGAGTGTAGCCTCAAGTAGCCGACCACGGGCGAGGCGGCTTCAGGAGCGTTTCGACCGCGCCTCTCGGATCTCGGCTCCGTCTCGGAGTTTGTCCTCACAGTTCGGACAGACCCGAACGGTATCCAGGCCTTCGGGAGCGAATACTCGGACGTACTGTTCTGTGACGAACGATTCGCAGTTGAGACACCGGGGCATTTTTCGAGTGTCATGGGAGCAGCAACATAACCGCGTCGATCCCCGACGCGACCAGGATCCGGAGGTGTGAGTTCAAGTATAGATCAGGGATGGCGGCCGGACACTACCAGCTCGGCCGGTATCGTGAGCACGAGCTCTTGAACCGATTCGGGGTAGCGACCGGAAGCAGCGCCACAAGAGAGGGTTGACGACTGGACCGAGCGTTCCGCTCGGAACATGGGTCCGGGCCGAATCGAGGAGGTACATCGGCCGCCTGAAGGACGGTCGGAGGATGGGGCACGGGCGTGACCACCGGGCGACTTCATCAGTCCGGTGATTCACAGAGACAAAAGGAACGTGGGTCGGAGGCACCGAGGCGTTGGAAGGCAACCTACGGGTCGAGCATCGTCACGCGAAGCCTCCGGGTCCAAGACTAGCTTACAAGTCGCTGTACGGGCCGCCTTTGGCCTCCGTCAACCGGTCAACCTGTGCGCCCGTGAGGTCGATCTCGGCTGCGCCGAGGTTCTCCGCGAGTTGGTCGACCGTTCGGGCGCCCACGATCGGAGCCGTAATACCCTCGCGATGGAGCAACCACGCGAGTGCGGTCTGTGCAGGGGTCGCATCCACCTCTTCAGCGACTGCGTCCAACTCCTCATGGACGTCGAAGTTTTCGGCGGTAAGGTAGCGATCGGCGAACCGACTCGACCTCGCGACCAGCGATTCCCCGGTCAGACCCTCCTCGCGGTCGTACTTCCCCGTCAAGAACCCCTGGCCGAGGGGGCTCCACGGACAGACCGCGATGCCCTCATCACGGCACATCTCCAGATAATCCCCCTCGATTTCTCGGTCGACCAGGTTGTACCGGGGCTGGGCGACGGTAAACGGCTCCCAACCGTTCGCCCTGGCGAGTTCGTTCGCCCGGGCTACCTTCCATGCATTGGGTCGTAGTGTCGAAGTTCCAAGATAGTGGACTTTTCCGTCCTCGACGAGTCCGTTGAGCGTCTTCATCGTCTCTCGTGTCGTCGTCTCATCATCCCACCGGTGCAGATATAGGACATCGATATACGGGGTATCGAGACGGTCCAGGAGGCGGTCCACACGATGCCGAAGCGTTTTTCGATTCGTGCCCCGGCTGTTTGGGTCTCCGTCTCTGATCTGCCAGTAAATCTTCGAGGCGATAGTGAACCGTTCCCGGTCGTGCTCCGAGAGCCAGTCCCCGATCCACCGCTCGCTTTTTCCCCCGCCGTACACGTCTGCGGTATCGATGTACCGTCCACCAGCGGCGGCGTAGGCGTCAAGCAACTCATGGGCGCGGTCCTCGCCGATTTCGACCGTGCCATCCTTCGCCGTCTTCCCGAAACGCCAGGTACCAAACTGTAACTCGCTTGTGTAGAGGCCGGTATCACCCAAGGGGACGAAGTCTAAATCGATATCAGTAATCGCGCTCATGCCGGGCTATCTGTTGAACGGAAGCCGTCAAAAGGATTCATTAATCGGCAGGGTGGGAGGTTCTCTCCCGGTCGGCGTTCTGGGACCTCTCAGCGGCTCTCAGTTCTGAGGGGGGTGACCAACAAGGTGGAAATGGGTCCTCCGGAAAAGGGCCCGGGCCCGTGTGGGGAGATATCGAGGCGCTGTGAGGACGCGCTGTCAATCTATGTTCCGGCACTGGACGGTGTGGATCGTGTCGACAATCGGTTGGCGCGCAGACTCGTCTCAGAATTTAGGGCTTCATGATGGTATCCGGCCGGAGGGACCCGGATTTTCGTCATCATAACTCGTTCGATTGCAATCCAACGGAGGCCAGCCTTGCTCGGCACGAACATGTTCACCGCAAGAGGGTTAGGGACGAGAACCGTAGTGAAGAATGATTATGCCGAGAGACGATGGTATCCAACGACGATCGTTCGGAAAGGTTGTTCTGACACTCACAGCCGGTAGCGGCCTGCTAGGGGGATGTCTCGGGAACGGAGACGGTGGGTCCGAAGATCCCGAAGGAGAGACCACCTCGGAACCGGCGGACGAAGAGATGCCAGGGTTTGACGGCTGGATGGATAACGTCGGAAACTATTCTGGGATCGAAGACCTGACCGATGAGGACAAGGTGACGGTGAGCGTCGGTGTGGAAGCCAACGGCGGTAACTTCGGATTCGGCCCGGCCGCGGTTCGAGTTTCAACCGGAACGACCATCACCTGGGAGTGGACCGGCAAGGGCAGTCAGCACAACGTCGTCGACCAGGACGGTAGCTTCGAGAGTGAACTCGTAGACGAATCAGGTCACACCTTCTCGCATGCCTTCGATAGTAGTGGAACGTTCAAGTACGCCTGTACCCCGCACAAGACGGTTGGGATGAAAGGAGTCGTCGTGGTCGAGTGACCGTCTGTCGGTAGCGCTTGTCCGGGAGCGACACGAATCAACACGGGAGGCCAACCGCGAACCGAACTAGTCCGAACACGGGACGGTTCGTAGCTCCATGACGGGTCAGAGGATGCTCTCGAGGCCCACCAGCCCGGTGGTGCAAGTCGGCTCGCCCTCGATTAGCCCTCGGAACACCCACTCGTGTATCGGTCGGGTCAGCCCGGACTCGGCAAGTTCGATCGAACAGTGGTGTCGAGCCGATAGTATGGGTGAAGAGAATACCCTGTTTGACCTCCTGTGGGCCGGTATGGTCGGGCGTGGCCTGTCGTTCATCCCGCTTGTGCTGGGTTCGGGGGCTTTCTTCGTGGCGAATCCGGAGCGGACCGAGTCCGGGGTGGGATATGCGTCGGTGAAATACCGGTAATCGTCTCGGACTGGCTTCTCGACCCTGTTCACATATTCGGAAGGGGAGATCGCCGTGTTCGAGGGAGGCAAGGTCGCCCGGTTCCGCAGGCGATTCGGGTTTTGCTATCGCCGTGCTGGCAAGCGAATCGAACGTGCTCGCAGTCGGGATCGTCGGAGGGCGTTGGAAAATATATATCGACCCATACGGATTTGCCAGAGCGAAGCAGACTTCTTTCAGATACTGTTAACCTGGGTCACTGGTAGGCCGATAGACCCGGCTTACGGCCTTCCATCGATTTGTTCGCACCCGCCAGAGGTTGATCAGTCCCGGGACGAGAGTTTCCAGCAGGAGTGCGAGGTACAGACCACCCACTGCAAGTGACGAGACGGTTCCGGCGGCAGCGACGGGCAGCGCGAACGCATAGCGGCCAAGCAGGGACGCGACGAACGGCCACTGAGTATCTCCGGCACCGCGCAACACTCCAGTAGCGGAGCCATCCACGCCCAGGGCCAGGGCGCTCACCGCCGCAACTCTGACGAAGGTGGTGGTCGCCGCTACCTCCTCTGGCCCCGAAACGAACACCCTGGCGATGGGTGAGGCTGCGATCACGACCGAGGTGATGGCAACCAAGTAGACAACTGCCGACAAGCGGATGATCGCATCCCCGTACGCCTCGGCTTCTTGTTCGTCACCGGCGCCAAGACGCTGGCCCACGAGCGTACTCGAAGCGATGGAGAATCCCCAACTGAAGCTGTTGACGAGCGCTCTGACACGACGGCCGACTTCGAGGGCGGCGACGACCACCGGCCCGAACGAAGCAGCAATCCACAGCAGCGGGAACACGACGAGCCCCTCAGCCACCCGCCGAGCCATGAGAGGTGCGGAAACTTCGACCAGTTGTCTGGCAAGTCCAAGATCGACCGACTTGTCGCTCCCCGTGAAAGGAACCGGACTCGAGGTGATCCCTGGAAGTGGATACGACCGACCGGTCATTCCCCAGCCTAGGAGGAGAAACACGACGCCCGTGGCCACGGCCGTCCCGACGGCTGCCCCGACGACCCCGAGTCCAGCGCCGAAGATGAGCGTCGCACTCAGTGCCACGTTGAGCACAGCTCCACCAGCACGCATCACCATCGGCGTGAACGTATCCCCTACTCCGGCGTAGGTTCGGCTGGCGATGAGATTGAGGAATTCGAACAGGATCCCCGGGGCCACGAACAACAGGTATGTGCTGCCGTAGTCGACGGCCAGGGAATCCCCCCCGAGCAACTCGACCAGCGGTCGCGAAAACGCCATGAAACACAGGACGATCGGGACCGCCAACGCCAACGAAAGCCAGACGCTTTGTCGGACGACTGTGGATGCCCGGGTGTTGTCTCCTCCTCCATAGTTTTGAGACACGAGCCCGACAGTGCCGCCTGCAAGACCGATACCGAGAAACTTCGCCACCTGCCAGTATGCCCCTGCAAAGGCGAGCCCTGCGACTGCAGCAGGCCCAACTGCGAGGCCGACCAAGGCGATGTCGGCCGCCCGTTTCGACATAATCGCGAAGCCAGTTATGGTCCGTGGCCAAGCCAAATCCACGGTCTCTCGGAGTTGCTTCGCCTCAATGACACCGCCCCGTTCGAAACTCCTGGCCAGCAGATCTCCGACCTGCCTGAACCGTCGCATCAAGAGTCCGTAGTCATTGAAGCGGTTTCGGCCTGTCGTTTCCAGACCCCGGATACGTCGAACTCACCGGGACCGATCTCAGAGTCGGCTCCGTCGGTCAGGATCCTCGCGACCTTCGACACCGGTGAAACAGCCGTCCAACGGCGTTGCCCGAGTGCGCCGGGGTGACTCGCGAGGGGGAGTTCAAACCCCGGCGTAACCGGCCGGCGCTGTCACAGTGCGATCCCGACCCTCGACCCGCCCAGGACCGTGGAGCCTCTGAATCGTTCACTGACCGTCGGTGGCGTCTTGGAGGGCCTGCCACACCGTTTGGGGGGTGAGAGGCATGTCGATTTGGTTCACGCCCAGCGGTTCGAGCGCATCAAGGACCGCATTCACCACAGCCGGAGGTGCGGCGATCGTTCCGGCCTCGCCAATGCCTTTGACACCTAGCGGGTTCCGTGGGCTCGGGGTTTCAATCGAGAGGGTCTCGATTTCCGGCAGTTGTGGTGCGCGGGGAGTGCCGTATCGGGCCATCGAATCCGTTTCAAGGCCACCAGCACCGGTGTACCGTGCTGCCTCGTAGAGCGCCTGGCCGATCCCCTGTGCGACGCCCCCGTGGACCTGGCCTTCAACGATGGTGGGGTTGATTTGTGGTCCGGGGTCGTCCACGGCGACGTAGCGGTCGATTTCGACCGCCCCGGTTTCGATATCGACTGTGACTATCGCCGCGTGGGCACCGTAGGTGTAGGCCGTCCCCTCAGCCTCGTAGAACGTCGTTGCTTCCAGTCCGGGGTCCAACCCCTCCGGACGCGAGCGGCTGTAGGCGGTTCGAGCCACATCGGCCCACCGGATCTTCTTTTCGGGTGCGCCGGGGACCTGGAAATCGGCTCCGTCGTCCATGAGGTCGGCTGGGGCAGCTCCTAACTCGCTCGCCGCAATCTGCCGTGCCCGCTCCCGGACCTTCCGGGCGCTTTCGGCCACCGCGTTCCCCCCGGTAATCGTGCTCCGACTGCCGAACGTGCCGGTTCCTTTCGGAATCCGTTCGGTGTCGCCCTCAACAACCGAAATCGACTCCATCGGGACGCCGAGCTCATCGGCGACGACCTGAGCATAGGTCGTCGCGTGGCCCTGGCCGTGGGAGTGGGTGCCAGCATAGACCGTGACGCTCCCGTCGGGATGAACGCGCACGACTCCGCTCTCGAACCCACCTCCGGTCGATTCCACATAACAGCCGTATCCCACCCCGCGATATCGATTGGCGTCTTTTTCGGCGGCGCCAGATTTCTGGGGAGTCGACGCGACCGCCTCCACCGCTTCGTCCAAGGCCTTCCCATATCGACCACTGTCGTACGAGGCTCCCACTGGCGTCTCATACGGGAGCGCGTCGGGCTCGAGCTGGTTCCGACGCCGGAGATCCACCGGATCCAGCCCGGTCTCCCGGGCGGCGGCAGCCACCAGTCGCTCCACGACGTAGATGGCCTCTGGACGGCCGGCACCGCGGTACGAGTGGATTGGCGCTGTGTTCGTGAACACCGATCTGGTTTCGCAGTGTATCGCCGGGATGGCGTACTGGCCCGAAAGGAGGCGTCCGTACCAGCCCGGCATCACAGCCCCGCTTCCTATACTATAAGCCCCAGCCGCGGCGTATGTGTCCGCCCGTAACCCGCGAAACGTGCCGTCGTCGTCAAGTGCCAAGGCGGCCGTGGTGACGTGGTCCCGGCCGTGAGCGCCGGCCCGGGAGTTCTCCGGACGAGTAGCCGTCCAGCTTACCGTCCGGTCGAGTTCTGAAGCACACCATGCAGCCATCGCCTCGCCGGGATGATGGTGACCTTTGTGCCCGAACCCACCCCCCACGTCGGGGGCGATTACACGGATCTCCCGTTCTGGACGCCCGAGCGTGTGAGCGAGTTTCCTGCGATGGCCATGTGGAGACTGGCTGGTCATCTCGACGGTGATTCCGTCCCCGTCGGTCCGTGCGACAGCCGCCCGGGGTTCAATGGCCGACGGGATCAGGCGGTTGTTGCGGACCTCCAGTTCAACCACCCGGTCTGCGGCGGCGAAGGCGTCTGTCGTCTCGTCCCTGTCTCCCAGGTTGGTAACCACCGCGACGTTGTCCGGTGCCGACTCGTACAGTGTGGGGGCATCTTCCTCAGTCGCTTCGACGGGATCCGTCACCGCAGATAGTGGCTCGTAAGATACGGAGACGGCCCGAACGGCGTCCGCCGCGGCCCCGCGTGTCTCGGCGACGACCGCTGCTACCGGTTGGCCGTCGTACCGCACTCGATTACGTGCCAGAATCGGATGTCCCGGAACCTCACAATCCAGAGCGTCGTCTGCGATGGGTAATATTCCCGGGACGTTGGACTGCCGAAGATGGGCCCACGTAAAGACCCCCAGTACATCGGACCGCGTTTCAGCCGATCCTGTCTCGATATCGGCTACTCGAGCGTGGCCATGAGGGCTACGAACGAACCGGAGGTGTATCACATCGGAGTCCACGAGGTCGTCAGTGTATCGTCCTCGGCCCGTCAGTAGGCGAAAATCCTCCCGGCGTTCCATTCCAGCACCCACCGCCCCATGAGGCTCCCCTTGACTCGAGGTATCCTCGCCGGCGTCGGTGGCCGCTCCTTGCTTGGAGGACATGTACTTGTCCATCGATGGACGCGGACCCACATTATCGTTCGGCTCCAGGAACCGGAGTGAGACCCGGAGAGTATCACCCGGCCCCGGACCGGAGCGTTTTCCCTTCGAGGCGTGTAGAGACGGGTATGAGCGAAGACCGCGTTCGGGCCCACGTCTTCGTTTCAGGGCAGGTCCAGGGAGTGTTCTACAGGGCCACCACCCGGGAGGAGGCCAACGCCCGAGGTCTCGACGGATGGGTTCGAAATCTCGAGGACGGTCGGGTCGAGGCTGTTTTCGAGGGTCCGCAAGAGTCCGTGAAAGAGATGGTCAAATGGTGCCACACGGGGAGCCCCGCGGCCGAGGTCGACGAGGTCTCCGTCGAATACGAGGAGCCTGAGGGTCTCGATGACTTCCAGGTCCGGTGGTAGTCCCGGAGTCTGGCCGCACCCTGAAGCAGGGAGCAACTGGTTTTAATTTCCGACGCAAGATATGCAGTCACATGCGCATTGCGGTCTTCTTCTGGAGCGTGGTGACGGCTTTCGGAAGCGTCGTCACCCTGGTCGGGCTGTGGCTTGTCGCCCGCGAGCCGTTCTTCGGGGGACCACCAGTTCCGAATCGGATCTTGTTCACAGGCCTCATCGGGTTTATCATCGGACTTGTGGTCGCCTCCTACGGTGGAATGAAGCTCGCCTACCGGCTGCGCGGGATCTGATCTCACTCGAGCGAGGGATTCACCCGCGTGCGGGTCAGCCCCCGAGATACAACTCAGCGACCTCCGGGTTGTCCAGGAGGTCGTCCGCATCTGCAGCAAACCGGACCCGGCCTTGGTCGAGAACGAACCCCTGATCAGAGATACGAAGCCCCGCACGCGCATTCTGTTCGACCATGAGGATCGAGGTCCCAAGCTCGTTGACCCGTTTGACCCAATCGAAGACATCTTCGGCTGTATTCGGCGCCAGGCCAGCACTGGGCTCGTCGATCAAAAGGACGTCCGGTTCCGTCATCAGGGCACGGGCGAACGCCAGCACCTGACGCTGGCCGCCTGAAAGGGTCCGAGCCTTCTCCTTTCGTTTTTCTGCCAGCAGGGGAAACCGATCGTAGAGCTCCTTCGCCCGACGCTCGACCCCTTCGGGTCTCGAGACGCCCCCCATTCGGAGGTTCTCACCGACCGTCAGTGACCCGAAGACGTTCTCGGTCTGCGGGACATACCCGATCCCCTCACGAACCACCTGTTCGGGGGCCATCCCGGTAATCTCGTCCCCCTGTAAAAGGACGCGTCCCTGCCAGACCTCCAAGAGGCCGAACACCGCTTTCAGGACCGTCGATTTCCCGGCTCCGTTGGGACCGATGAGGCAAGCGATCTCTCCCCGGTCTAGTTCCAGTGACAAGTCGTAGAGGACTTGGACGTCACCATATCCCGAATCGATCCCCTGGACGGAGAGGACGGCGTCGCCATCCGGGGACGCCCTCGTATCCGTGTCATGGCTCCCGGATTCATCGGACGCGGTCCCGCCGTCAGTCCGGAGAGGGTTCGAGGCCCGCCGGTCAGCGTCCCGAATCGTCATGTCCGTGGACCTCCGAGATAGGCATCGATCACTCGTTCGTCCTGCTGGATCTTTTCGGGGGGACCCTCCGCGAGAACGGCGCCCTGGTTGAGAACGATTATGGAGTCTGCAATGTCCATGATGAAGCTCATGTCGTGTTCGATTATGAGGAAGGTGATACCGTCCTCGTTCAGCTGGCGAATATAGCCTTTGAGCTTTTCTGCGAGGGTCGGGTTCACACCTGCGACGGGTTCATCAAGCAGAAGAATATCCGGCTCCGTCATCATCGCCCGAGCGAGTTCGACCAACTTCATTTGACCGCCGGACAGGTCGGTGGCCAGTGCAGTTCCAAGGTGCCCGATCTCGAACTGATCGAGGATGGCTTCCGCACGCTCGAGCGACCGGCGTTCCTCGCCAGAGACTTTGGATCCGGCGGTGAACAGCGGCACTAGCGACTCGCCCAGTTGTCGTTGCGGCCCGACCAGGAGTGCCTCGCGAACCGTCATCCCCTCCGGTTTCCGCGGGGTTTGGAAGGACCGGATGAGACCGTGGTGGGCGACCTCGTGAGGTCGAAGGCCGGTAACGTCCTGATCCCGTACCCGCACGGTCCCAGTATCGGGCTGGTGGAACCCGGTAATACAATTGAAAAGCGTCGATTTCCCCGCGCCGTTCGGCCCGATAAGCCCTGTGATCGAGCCTTCTTCCACGGCCATCGAAACGTCGTCGTTCGCGGTGAGCCCGCCGAACGATTTCGTCACGCCATCGAGCCGGAGAACGGGATTGGGCTTGTCAAGCACCGCTCCCTCGACGACGGCTTCGCCGTCGGAAGTCACGGGTGAGTGCCGGTCCTCAGCGGACCGCCCCTCCGACTCACTCATCCCGGGCCTCCCCCGTAACACCGGGCCAGATGAGCTCGCGTTGTGGCGGAAGGATCCCTTCCGGCCGGTATCGCATCACGCCGATGATGATGGTGCCCACGAGGAACAACCGCATTGCCCCGGGGTCTATTGGTAAGGTAACGCTGAGCACGACCGCGCCCAGGTCGACAGTCACCCCCGAGCCCAGGAATCGAGACCCTTCCACGATTGTGACGATCACGATTCCACCGAGGATCGCCCCCCGGTCACTCCCCGAGCCCCCGAGGATCACCGCAATCCAGACATAAAAGGTCCGGATCGGGCGCAAGTTCTCCGGAAACATCGAGTTGTTCAGATGAACGAAGAACACGCCGCCAAGTGCCATAATGACGCTGCCGATGATGAACGATTGCATCCGGAGCTGGTAGGTGTCTTTCCCGAGTGCCTCTGCCAAGTCGGCGTCGGAGCGGATCAGCCGCTGTACTCGACCCCAGGGTGACTGATGGATGCGCCGGACGAACAACCATACGACGAGGGTGAACGTCAGGACCGTCACAGCGTCCAGCGCAGTGGGCGGAAGGACATCGAGTACCGAGCCGACGACCGGCCACGTCCCGAAGAACTCCGGCATTCCCAGTACGCCCCTGCTACCTCCGGTCCAGTTCTGCTGGTTTTTGATAAGGATCCGAACGACTTCGGCGAGGCCCAAGCTTGCGATCGCGAGATAGTCCTCCTGGAGCGACAGCGTCGGAATCGCGATAAGCAGGGCCAACACGCCCCCGACGAGCATTCCGACCGCGATCCCCACGACCGGTGCATTGAGTCCGACAAGCGTCACCTGCCCCACTGCGGGTAGCTCGATGACCGGTGCCGCCCCTCCGGTCAGCGGCGAGTCTCCGGACGAAAGGAGCACTGCTCCGTATGCACCGACTCCAAAGAACGCGGCGACGCTGAAATTGATCAGCCCCGTGTACCCCCACTGGATGTTGAGTCCAGTCGCCAAAAGGACGTACATCCCTGCGAGCGCTGCGAGATACAGGACGTATGACACTGAAAGGACTCCGAGAACAGTCAACAGGAGTACCAATCCTACGAACCCCAGGACTCCCCCGGTAACTTTTCGCTCCTCCTCAGTCAGACGGTCGACATAACCCAGGACGCTGTTTCGGAGCCCCGTCGCTTCGCTGGCAGCGCTTAGGGGTGGGAGCCCAGTAACGGCCCGCTCGGCTGTTCCCTCACCGGAGAGACGCACTCCCCCGGCACCTGCCTCCGCGGCGGGGGCTTCTCCCGGTGTCTCCGCTTCTCCGGTGGCTGGCCCTTCCACATCGTCAACACGGTCATCCTCCTCACTGCGGGAGGAGTCGTCAGGAGACGTCACGAGACGGTCCCCCCGGCGATCCCTTGGGGTCGAACAAGCAGGATCGCCACCATGATCAGAAACACGATAGCCGTGGAGTACTCGTTACCGATCGGAAGCCCCAGATCCCGGAGGAAAGGGGTGAATTGATCCACCATTCCGATGACGAATCCGCCGACCATCGCCCCGTAGACGGATCCGATCCCCCCCAGGATCACGGCTGCGAAGATGACGAGCAACAGTGCAAACCCCATCCGCGGCTGGAGTTGGTTGAAAAGGCCCAGGAATACGCCGCCGATACCCGCGAGTCCGGCGCCTATCACCCAAGTCGCCAGGGTAATCCGCTCGGTCCGAATCCCGCTCACCCGCGCGAGGTCGGGATTGTCGGCCATCGCCCGCATCTTCCGCCCAAGGGTCGTGTACTGAAGCAGGAGGTGGAGGCTGACGACCAAGACGACCGCCCCCACGACCATCACCACGCCTCGTTCGGTGATCGATACGCCCAGCGTCTCCCGGATTACCGGAAGCGGACCGCTCCGCTCGATCCCATAACTCTGGAACTGGGTCCCGAATCCGGCCATAACAACTGCCCGGTAGACGAACGCTACCCCGATGCTCGTAATGAGCAGCCCGAGCGAGTCGACATCGAGGGGGCGATACACTACACGTTCCGTCAGGAGCGCCACCACCGCAGCCACGGCTGCTCCGGTGGTCAACGCGAGGAAGAAAGTCACTGGAAGTCCCGCCAACTCTGGGCCCCCCGAACCGATCGCCCCCAGAACGGCGAGTGCCGTGTATGCCCCTACGGTCATCGTATCGCCGTGGGCGAAGTTGGCGAAATTCGTGATGCTGTAAATGATCGAGAGCCCGATACTCCCGAGGACGATGATACTGCTGAACACGAGGCCGTTGACGAGATACTGGGTGAGCGCGGTCATGTTGATCGGGGTGCGACGGCCGGGAACGGGCCGCTTTGACGGCTAGCCGGAGATAACGCCCGTGGAGACGTACTCCCCGTCTTGAACGGTGAATACCTGGAGGGACGGGACCGGGTCGCCGTTCTCGTCGAGGTCGATCGGGCCACTGACTCCCTCGAGATCGACATCGCTGGGTCCACCTCCGTCCGACAGGATGTCATGGGCTTCGGCGTACGTCGTCACTTTCTGCCCCTCTGGCCGTGTGACGTCCTTCACGACCTCACCGATTGCGGCTCCAGTGAACTCGTCCGCCGCTTCGATGGCCGTGGCGGCCGTGATAACGGCGTCGTAGGCGTAGGCTGCCCAGGACGTTGGGTCCTGGTCGTACTCGTCGTTGAACCGATCGGCGAAATCCTGGTAGTTTTCCTGGTCCAAGGCCGCGGCGGGTTCGACGGCTTTCATTCCTTCGATGAATTCGGAGGGTGCCTGTTCCAGTACGTCCGGCCCCTTCACCGAATCGGCCCCGTAGACCGCCACGTCGGTGTACCCGTTGTCGAACGCGTTCTGTGCGATTGTCGTGAACTCTGGTTGATATGTGACGAAAAGCCAAGCCCCAGCATCCGACTCGTTCATCTCGGTGACCACGTTCGAGTACGAGGACTGCTCCTGCTCGTGGGGCTGGAAGTACGGGACGTCGCCGTCGAACGATTCACGGAAGGCTTCGGCGATCCCCTGGCCGAAGGCGTTGTTCACGAAGCCAACAGCCACCGAACTGTAGCCGTCGTCCGAGATGAGGTCAGCGATCGCCTGGGCCTGAGCGCGACCTGGCGGCGACATCCGAAGCAACTCCGGGAAGTTCGTCAGGTCCGGACTCGTCGAGTTCTGCGAAATCTGGACCACGTCGGTCCCCTGAACGACACTCTCGTAAATGGCCAGACTAGCGCTGGAGTTGACGGCCCCGATCAGGACCGGAACTTCGTTCTGATTGATAAGGTTTTGAGCCGCGGACGTCGCTGGACCAGGCTGACTCTGGGTGTCCTCGACGATGATCTCCAGTTCGCCGCCGCGGAGGCCGACGTCATTCACGGCAGCCAACGCGAGATCCTTTCCACGCTGATTGCGTTCACCGAACGTGTCCAGCGAGCCTGTCTCCGAATTTGCCATCCCAATGGTCAGGGTTTCGCCGCCTCCGCCGCTAACACAACCGGCGAGCCCTACCACACCTGCAGCTACGCCGGTCCGTAGCCAGTCACGACGCGTTACGTGTCGTCTCGTTCGTTCATCCGTCATGTCCGAACGAAAGGGTGTTGCGGAGCCTTTTATACATGTCGCGTGCCCGCTCCAGTCAGGGGTCGGCGTCCGGGTCAGGCCGTCGGTGGCTGGTCTAGGTCCTCCAGGGCGAGGAGAACGACACTGGCTTCCACTCGAGCCTGATCGCTTGCCTTTCCCTGGTTGGCCGCGGCCAGCGTCTCGCGGGCCTCGGCGGCGAACCGTTGTTCGAGTTCCGTCTGGTCGGGTTCAGGACGGTTCCGGTTCAGTAAGGCCTCGAAGTCCTCCCGGAGATCGAACGAAGCTCTGGCGACATTACACCGGGGAAGAGGATTAACATCAACCTCGAGAACGAGTTCGCGGACGGTCTCCCAGTCCGACGCACAAAAATGGAGGGAAACCTCACCGACGATGTCACGCCAGGCGATCGGGTCGGAGTTGGCCATCAACTGTACCGAGCGCGGAGGCAGGTCTATCCGCGCAACTGTCTCGTCGCTCCCGCAGAGACAGCAAGGTCGCTCCGTTTTCCCGGTGTACACGGAAGGCGTATAGCTCCTGGAGCCGTTTGTGTGGCTCGATTCGTGACCGCTCTGTGCGAGGCTCCCGAGCAGTTCAAACCTGCAGTCACCGCGGGTCTGTCCCGAGGAATCGGGCTCCGGAGTCTCGGTCGTTTTGCCACATCCGATCCTCCCGGCACGGACCTTCCGGAGTCGCTACGCAGGCCTTCCGACACCGAATGCAAGTTTACGAACGGCGAACGGCAGAACTGACACGCTTTTCCTGCCGCGACCCGGAGAGGTAGGTGATGCGAATCGGGTTCTTACTGAACCCCATCGCTGGGATGGGAGGTCGGGTTGGACTCAAAGGGACGGATGGGAAGGTTCCAGAAGCACTCGATCGCGGGGCCGAGCCTCGGGCGCCGGACCGAGCACGACGGGCCGTTTCAGCCCTCAAGGAACGTCTTCCCGATGCGGAACTCCTCACCTGGGGCGACCCGATGGGTGCCTCCGAAGCTCGCCAGGCTGGGTTCGAGCCGGAGGTCCTTGGTCAGCCCGACACGTCGGGGTGGGCTGGCGAACAGCCGCCCGGGACCACCGCCGCGGATACCAAGGCCGCGGTACAGAGCTTTGTGGCAGCCGATGTCGACTTGCTCCTCTTCGTCGGTGGGGACGGAACCGCTGCCGATGTCGCGGAGGCGGTGTCAGGAAACACGCCCCCCATCCTCGGGATCCCTGCCGGGGTCAAGGTGTATTCGTCCGTGTTTGCGGTTTCACCTGAGGACGCTGCCGTGATCGCTGCCTCCTTCGAACGGACTGAGCGCCGTGAGGTGATGGATATCGACGAGGACGAGTATCGTCGTGGCGAAGTAAACCCTGAACTCCGTGCGGTGGCGTCCGTTCCGGTCGCCGACCGCCTTCAGTCGTCCAAACAGACTGCAGGAGGGACGGTCAAGGGACTCGCCGAGGGAGTGGCAGCCGAGATCCGGGATCATCCCGAGCGAACCTACGTGCTCGGGCCGGGATCTACCCTCGAGACGCTCAAAGCCGAACTCGGCTTCGAGGGCTCGCCGATAGGGGTCGACGTATGGCGCGACGGAGAAGTCCTGGCAACTGACGCATCGGAGGCCGAACTGCTGGAAATCCTCGAGGACCCCGGGAGGGACGGAGAAACACAGAACGTCATTGTCGTGACTCCCATCGGGGGGCAGGGATTCATCTTCGGGCGTGGCAACCCCCAACTATCGCCGTCGGTGATCCGTCGGAGTTCCATCCAAGTGGTGGCCTCACGGGCCAAACTCGATAACCTCCGCGTGTTGCGGGTGGATACCGATGACCCGTCGCTTGATGAACAACTGCGTGGATGGGTACGAGTCCGGGTTGGAAAGTTCCAGACACGGATGATGAAAATCGTGTGACTCGGGCGAATACCTGAGATCTCACGGGAGAGAAGCGAGCTCGTATCGGACGGCTCGTCGTCTTCGTGCTGGCCCGGAGACCACGGTGGTCGGACTGTCGAGCCGTACTCCCCGGACGCTTACAGCCCCCCCGCGTTTCCAGGATGGACCGACGAAGCTTTGCCCCTGACACGTGGATGTGGGGCCGTCCGAATGTCCGCAGACGAGACGGCCCCAGATGGCAATCTCCCCCCATTAGTGTTAGACATCGACGGGACGCTCACGACGCCGGACGGCCACGTCGACCCACGCGCTTTCGAGGTGCTGTCGAATTGGCCCGCTCCGATAGTCCTCGCCACGGGCAAGGCGTTTCCGTATCCAGTCGCTCTCTGTCACTTTATCGGAATCCCGGAGTACGTGATCGCCGAAAACGGCGGCGTACTCCTCGCGGACGAGGAGATACAGGTCGAGGCCGATCCTGATCGCGTCAGGGCGGCGGTAGATGCCTTCGAGGCCCGGGGTGGTTCGCTCGGATGGGGGCCCACCGATACGGTCAATCGTTGGCGTGAAACGGAAGTGGCAGTCCACTTGGACGCCGACGAAGCGTTGCTCAGACAGGTCGCCGAGGAATACGGACTCGAACTCGTCGATACCGGGTACGCATACCACCTGAAGCCGCCGGGAATCTCGAAAGGTCTCGCGTTGGAGTCGGTGAGTGAAATCCTGGACCGGTCACCGAGCGAGTTCGTTGCCATCGGCGACAGCGAAAACGACGCGTCAACCTTCGGCGTGGTGGGTGGCTCGTTCGCGGTGGCCAACGCCGATGCAGCCGCCCGGACAGCCGCCAGTCACGTTCTCAATACCGGTTACATGGACGGCACGATCGAAGCCCTCGATCGGCTCAGGACCCGATAGACACTGTCGCCCGGGTCAATCGTCCTCGTCCCGCTCCCGATCCCTCGTCGAGTCCTGTCGCCACCGATCGAACTCGGGCAGCACCCAGTCTTCGTCAAACTGTTCGATGCACGGAACGTCGTGCGGATGGAGGGTGATGATTCGTTCGCGGGCCTCCGAAACCCGGTCGGAGGAGGTCTTTATCAGTAACACTACCTCCGTTTCCTCCTGTACATCCCCGTCCCAGCGGTAGACTGACTCCACTGAAGTCCGATTCACACAGGCAGCCAGTCCATCCTCGACGAGGGTATACGCGATGTTGTGGGCCACACTCGGGGGAACGGTGACGTAGAGGGTGGGCATATCACTCGGCAGGTTCGGCTTCCTCGCCGACCAGCTCAAACGGTAAGAATGACCCGTTGATATCCCATTCGTGGACGCAGAATAGTCGACCCGTCTCTTCGACACGCCAGGTCGTCGCCGCCTCATCCCACTCTTCGGCCCTGCCGCACCGTTCACAGGCCCGGGTTGACGGTCTGCGGAGTTCGACGGTACGCTCCGTCTCCTCACCCGAGTTCCGCCCGTAAGTCATTGTCATCAGTCACGCGGCCGCGAACCTAAACCCACCGGCCTCAATCCCCGTCCGATACAGTTTCGTCGTCGAGTTGGAGATCGAATTCCACAACCTCGAAATCTGATCCGGGGAGCCGCGTCCGACGCCGGCGCTCCGTGACGAAGCCTCGGGACTCGTAGAACCGGCGAGCGGCCGTGTTGTCAGCCATCACCACCGCGGTGAGCAGACCGACCTCACGGGTCTGTAGCTCGTCGATGATTTCGTCAAGCAAGCGTGTCCCGATCCCCTCGCTTTGATGATCCGGATGCACGTATATTCGGTCCAGGTCGGCGGTTCCCCCCGCCACCGTCGCCAGTGCGAATCCGACGATCTCCTCCGACGGGTCCTGGTCGGACGTCTTGGGATCAAGGTGCCACTCCGCGATGTAAAACGGGTTCGAACCCCTGACATATCCTGCCAGCGTGTCCCGGCTGTACCAGCTGCTGACGAGTTCCCTGACTCGGCCCGGGCCGAGTACGGTATCGTAGGTATCGTGAAACGATGCTCGTGCGACCGTTCTGATACCCTCGATGTCGTCTCGTTCAGCGGGCCGCACGCGGACCGCCATACATGCCGTTAGCTAGCGACCCACAAAGTTCCACTCCCCCGTTCGTGTCCGGACCGGTGTGAGCCGCGGATTTATGCTCTCACCCGTGAACCGCCTGATATGGCATTCCATACGTACGATGTCGGCCGCGCCGAAGCGCTTGAGGACCCGGAACGGTTCCGACACTGTTCGGCTGAGGAACTCCGCGAGGCAATCGGGCCCCATCCACGGATGACCGTAGCGGATCTCGGGAGTGGGACTGGCTTCTACACCGATGTAGTGGCTCCGGTTGTAAGGACGTGTTATGCGATCGATGTTCAAGAGGAAATGCACGACCTGTACAGGCAAAAAGGCATCCCGGGGTCGGTCGAACTCGTCACGGCAGAGGTTGGCGATCTGCCCTTCGAAGACGCGACGCTGGATGCGGCGTTCTCGACGATGACCTTTCACGAGTTCGGGACACCGGAAGCACTCGCCGAGCTCCGCCGGGTTGTGCGTCCCGGAGGGCGTATCGTGACCGTCGATTGGACAGCGGAGGGGGCTGGCGAGAGCGGCCCACCCAATGACGAACGCTATGACTTGAGCGAGACCGTTGATCTGTTCGAAAGCGCAGAGTTCCGTGTTACCCGTGCCGAAACTCGCCGTGAGACGTTATTGACCGTCGCTCGAACCTGAGTCCCATCGGGCGCAGAGTTCACAGGCCAGCCGCGCTTCAGCGCGGACGCGAAAACTCTTCTAGGGCGGGAGACGACCCTCCCAGAGAATGGGGATTCCGGAGGAGCGTATCGAGCGGTTGTCGAAGCTAGCCTGCCGCGCCGCCCGTCAGCGGGAATTCGATCGCTCGCGGGAATATGTCAGGCTGGCTCGTCGATTGGCGGAGCGACACCGCTGTGGTCTACCCAGGCGACTCAAGAGGTTCAGTTGTGACCAATGTGACGTCTACCTCGTTCCGGGCCTAAACGCCAGAATACGGCTACAGGAGGGGAGCCATGTCGTTATCAGATGCGACTGCGGCGCTACGGCCCGATATCCCTACGACTGACGGGAATAATCGGGTCGCCCGCCGCCGTGGTCGAAGGTAAAGCTTGAAACTGGCTGAAGCGGAACTCTCTGGCATGACGGACTCCGACCTCCGTGCACGAGCCCACGACCTCGACGCCACAATCCGTGTTGGTAAACGCGGTATCCAGGGAGTCGAGGACGAGCTGGACCGGCAACTCGGCGATACCGACCTGGTCAAAGTCCGGTTTCTCCGCTCGGCACGCGGTGGCACCACGACTGATGAACTTGCTGCGGAACTCGCGACCAGTGTTAACGCAACGCTCGTGGAGACACGTGGGAACACGGCCGTCTACCACCGATGAGCAGCGGTAACATCACGGGCGTGTTGCAACAGGGGACCGTGGGCGGTCCACTGTCGGAGTTTCTCGAAACCTTCGGCTTAGGAGCGGAACTGGCGGCTGCGATCGCCTCTGGTACGGTATTTTTACTCGTGGTCGCGGTCACGTACGTCGGGGCGAAACTCTTCCTGCTTCCCCTGTTCAGTCGACTCCTGGAATCGCGAGGGTTGGAGGCTCACGCCCGGCGACCGCTTCAGAAGGGTATGTTGCTCGTTGTTGTCTTCGTCGGTATCGCAGTCGGGTTCGGAATGGCCGGATACGGGAACTTCCTGCAGTCGTTGGCAACGGTCGCTGCCGCAGCCACCCTCGCGATCGGGTTCGCGCTCCAAAACGTGATCCAAAACTTCGTCGCCGGTGTGTTCATTTTCACGGACAAGCCGTTCCGCATCGGCGACTGGATTGAGTGGGATGGGAACTCGGGAGTCGTCGAGGACATCTCCTTCCGTGTGTCCCGGGTTCGAACCTTCGATAACGAACTCCTCACTGTACCGAACTCGCAACTGACGGACGGCGTGATTAAGAACCCGGTCGCGAAGGATACGCTCAGAGTCAAGTTCACCTTCGGGATCAGCTATGACGACGATATCGATCGAGCCACGGAGATCATCATCGAAGAAGCGGAGCGACACGCAGACATCCTGGAGGACCCGGGACCTTCCGTCCGACTTACCGAGCTCGCAGACTCGTACGTGGGCCTCCAGTCACGGGTCTGGATTTCCAACCCATCCCGGGCTGACTTCCTGAAGACGCGGGCGGAGTATGTCAAGTCCGTCAAACAGCGGTTCGACGCTGAAGGGATCGAGATTCCGTTCCCTCAGCGGGACCTTTCGGGAGACCTGGTGATGACTGGGACGGCTGAACTGGCGGAGGCCACTGGCGACTGACCGGGTCCGCGCAGGAACTCTTCCCGCGGCGCGGGTCGTCGCGTGGACCGAACAGAGTGCTTATCCAAGGCCCGGGCAAGGCGGGAGACATGAGTGAAACGCTGGAAATCCTCCTGACGAACGACGACGGTATCGACAGCGACGGCTTTCGAGTTCTGTATGAGAACCTCCAGAAAGTCGGCGACGTCGTTGCGGTCGCTCCAGCCGACGACCGCAGCGCAGTCGGCCGGGCAATGTCCGATCAGGTGACGGTCCATGACCACGAACTCGGCTATGCGATCGACGGAACCCCGGCCGATTGTGCCGTAGCCGGGTTGGAGTCGTTATGTCCTCAGGCTGATATCGTGGTGGCTGGCTGCAACCGTGGGGCGAATCTCGGCGCGTACGTCCTAGGCCGGTCCGGAACCGTCTCCGCAGCCGTCGAAGCCGCGTTCTTTGACGTGCCGGCGATCGCCGTCTCGTTGTACGTCCCGGTGGGCAAGGACGAGGACTTCGCCTCAAAGGAGGTGACCCGAGCGGACTATCGCGAAGCGGCGGACGCGACCGTGTATCTCACCGAACACGCTCCGGCGGCTGGAGTGTTCGAGCGAGCCGACTACCTCAATGTGAACGCACCACTTCCTGGTGACGAGCCCGCCCCCATGCGAGTCACCCAACCCTCGATGGTGTACGATATGGCAGCAGAACGTCACGAGGAAGGTCTCCGACTTCACGACCGCACCTGGGAGCGAATGGCCGCAGGCGACGTTTCGGACCCAGCGGGAACCGACCGACGCGCGGTAGTCGAGGGTTGTGTCAGTGTGTCGCCATTGACCGCCCCCCATACCACGAGTCATCACGAGGCCCTCGATGGGTTGGCCGAGGCCTATTCAGCGGGATAACGTGTCGAGGAGACTGACGAGCGAGGACCCGTTCCCGAGTCCGGTGCTCGCCGTGGTAGCCAACCGCCTTCGCAGCCGGAAGTGAGTAGGTTTTTGCCCGTACGAACGGAACGCGGACCGATGAGCGCCCTCACACTCGTCACCGAAACGCCCGACCCAACACCCGCTCTCCCCATGTCAGCAACTGGGGCCGTGGTCCTCCTGATCGGGGTCGTGGTTACGGGTGCGTGGCTGCTGTACCTCTACCGATAACTCAGACGGACTCGACTCGCTCGCGAAGCCAAGTGGCGGCGTCCGAGACGACCTCCGGATCGGCACCGCTCACTTTCAGCCTGACCGTCTTTCCTGGGTAGGAACCGACGGTAACGTCGAACCGGTCCCGAACGGCCTCGATTCGGTCAAGCAAGGCTGATTCCGGCTCCGGCGTTTCGACCGTTTGGACGTGGACGCGTTCGCCAGTAAACTCGGGCGCGATCGATTCGAACATTGGCTTCATCTCCTCTGGGACACCGGGGAGCACGTAAATCGAGTCTACGACGCATCCGGGCGCCACGCCGGTCTCGTTATGCAGGACCCGTGCGTCCTCGGGAAGGAGGATCGTTCCAGCCGCCAGATCCTCAGCCGCGTATCCGCCCGTTTCGACCAGCCATTCCAGTGCCTCCTGATTTTTTTCCAGGTCCCGCCCGAGTGCAGCCGCCACCCCCTCCAGTGTCACGTCGTCATGTGTCGGCCCGAGTCCACCGGTAACCACCACGGCATCGTAGGTAGCGTGATACTCGTTTACCACCTGGGCGATATCCGCCACGCTATCGGGGATGGTCGTGATGCGCGTGACTGTCGTCCCCCGATCCGTCAGTCGCCCTGCTAGCCATGTCGCGTTACTGTTCGCCGTGTCGCCCCTGAGCAATTCATCACCTACGGTGACGATGGCGGCCTCCATCGGCCGCGGTTGCGTGTCACGCGGGCTTAAGTCCGAGGGAACACGCCCGGAATCGGGCTGGGAAGAATCGTGTCGGCCTCGGTAGCTCGGAGTATCAGAAATGGCCTGTCTTCGGCAGAAACTGTCCGCCCATGTCCTATCCAGAATTAGATATTTCATGATACATCCGCGATGGTACTCGGAGTACTGCGATCAGGGGGGGGGAAGCCCTGGCTCTCCGATGCCGGGCGACGCCCGATCAGTGGTCGTCCTCCCGCCACTTGTGGCCACACTCAGTACAGGTAAAGAAGCGGGTCTCGGACTCGTCCGCGGACCGGATCTGCTTCATCTCGTATCGGGCCTTGTCATGACCACACTCCGGGCATCGGGCCGTGGTGGTCGGACCGACTTCGGTTTCGTCGACGTCGGACATGTCAACCACTTCACTTTCCTGCTGGCCCTCCGTCGTCACCATCGCGGCGTCCGCAGCCGCGTCACGCGGCGTTTCGAAGCCGCAACTCGCGCACACCCAGCGTTCGTCCTCCGCTTTCATCATGGAGCCGCACTCGTCGCAAAACTCCATGACCGCAGAAGGCCGTAGCGATATTTAAAAACCCCGCTTGGAGTCCGCTTCAGGAGCCCCACACCCATACCAGTTGTCCCAGCACCACTGGTCCTAGAGATTGGGGGATGGAGCTCGACAGATCTCGACCACTCCCCGTGACTGAAGACCGACCCGACGACCGGTTCCTGCCGGGATACGATCGGATTCCGGAAGGGGTATTCATGCTGCCAGGGAATCACCGCGGGATGGGTGTGGTCGATAGGACAGCCGCGTTTCTCAAGACGGATCGTCGGGTCCTCGCGCTCGGCATTGCCAGAATGGCCGACGCCCTTGGGAACTCCTTTCTGATCGTGATTTTGCCGGCGTATCTGGGAATGGTGGTGATACCCGACGGGATCGTCCTGAGGGGTACTCGACTTCCCCCCACGTTCCTCATTGGCGTCCTCCTGTCGCTGTTTGGGTTCCTGAACAGCGGTCTGCAACCGCTTACCGGTCGACTCTCGGACCGCCTGGGTCGACGGCGTGATTTGATCCTCGCCGGGTTGGCTCTTCTCGGATTAGCCAGTGCCGGGTACGTCCTTGCCGACACCTACGCCGTATTACTGGTCCTTCGAGCGCTCCAAGGAGTGGGAGCCGCACTGACAATCCCAGCCACGGTCGCATTGGTCAACGAACTCGGTGATCCCTCCACGCGGGGCGGGAATTTTGGCGTCTACAATACGCTTCGGTTGATCGGGTTCGGGGTGGGTCCGTTAGTGGCGGGTGCCGTTCAGCAGTTCTACGGGTTCGCTGCCGCGTTCGGAGTCGCGGTGGCCGGTGCAGCGGTCGGGTTCACGCTCGTATGGCTCCTGATCGAAGATCCACCGGAAACGAAGGCCACGGCTGTTGATGACATCACTTTCAGGATCCGGGACTCCGACGGCACCATCGACCCCGTGTTTACGCTCGGGACAGCCACTGTCGTGATGGCGATGGGGATCGCCTTGTTTGCGACTCTCGAAGGTCCCATCAACGAACGGCTGGACCAAGGGGCGTTTCTGTTCGGCGTTCAGTTCGGGGTGGCCGTCCTGGCGAACGTCGTGTTTCAGGTCCCGATCGGACGCGCGAGTGACAGGTTCGGACGCAGACCGTTCATCGTAGGCGGGTTTGGTCTCCTCCTGCCAGCAACGCTCGCACAAGGGTTCGTCACAACGTCCCTCGGGATGACGGTCGCACGGCTGTTTCAGGGGCTGGCAGTCGCCATGGTGTTCGCTCCGTCACTCGCTCTGGCGGGGGATCTGACCACTGAAGGGCAATCCGGATCGACGCTGTCCATCCTCACCACCGGGTTCGGATTGGGGACTGCGCTTGGGCCGCTCGTTTCAGGGATCCTCTTCGAAATCGGGTACGCCGCCCCCTTTGCCTTCGTTTCAGGGCTGGGATTCCTGGCCCTCCTTTTGGTGTATACTCAGGTAGAGGAGACGATCAGACTGTGAGTCAGTACCATGGGAGACGACCGACACGGCAACTCGGTGTTTGGAACCTGGAGGAAACGTGGGGAGTTGCGCCGGACAAGCCGTTGACCTCATTCTGCCGACCACGGGTCGCTCCGAGAGCGACCTGGGGGGGCGAGACCGAATCAGCCACCACACGGACGCAGGTATGCTCTGACCGGCTCCGAGCAGAACCCGGCCGGCGAGGCTCCGAGCAGCCGTATCAAGCCACGGTTAGCCCGGGGTGCCAGGCTCTTGGAGGGCGGGTCATCGACTCGTGACAGCCGTGGTGGATGTCCGGACGGTCCCGGCGAGCTTCATTCGAAGTCCGGGTCCCGGTCTTCGAGGAAGGCTCGCATTCCCTCCCGTTGATCATGGGTGCCGAACAATCCGGCCCAGACACGTTTCTCGTGGTCGAGACCGGAGCGTAAGGGCATCTCGTCGACGGCGTTGAGAGCCTCTTTTGCGGCTCGAAGCGCGTGACGCGGTTTCGCCGCAAGGTCTCTCGCCAGCTCGGAAACGTGGTCATCCAGACGGTCGTGGGCGACGACCTCACCGACCAATCCCATCTCATGGGCGTCGGTCGCGTCGATACGTTCTCCGAAATAAATCATCCGCCGGGCGGTCTCCCTGCCGACCAACGGAGGAAGCCGCTGGGTCCCTCCCCACCCCGGGATGATACCGAGGTCAATCTCCGTCTGACCGAGTACCGCACGTTCGCTCGCAACTCGCAGGTCACAGGCAATCGCAAGTTCGCATCCGCCGCCGAAGGCATATCCACCAACCGCGGCGATGGACGGAGCGGGAAACCGTTCGAACCCCGCAGCCACCCGGTGCCCGAGCTCCGCGTACGTCTGGGCCTCCGTCGTCGAGAGGTCCTGCATGTATGAAATGTCAGCCCCTGCGATAAACGCCTGGTCGCCAGCTCCCCGAAGGACCAGCGCGCGTGCTTCGGCCTCTTCGGCCTCTTGGATCCCGGCCTCTAACGCTTCAAGCGTTTCGACAGTCAACGCGTTCAGCTTTTCGGGCCGGTCGACTGTCACCGTGGCTACCTCCTCGGACAGATCCAAACTGACGGTCTCGGATTCCGGCATGACTCCCCCGACTCCCGGAGCGCCGAAAACCCTTCCGTCAGTGCCGGAACCGAGAGGGGCCTCTGTGCTGCCGGTGTACACGAACCGGTAGCCCAATATAGGGCTCCGTGGAACCTGGTGACGTAGCGATGCCACTCTCCGAGAAAGAACTGGACAGGCTCGCGGATGTGGTCCGGCTCCAGCCGACCAAGAACGCCGAACTCGTGGAGGCCTGGGGGCTGGAAGGAGGAAGCGCTGTCCATCAGTACCTCGAGAAGCACCTCGGGGACTACTACTACCGGGACGAGAACAGCCTGATCCGCGCCACGGACGAGGCGGCAGAACTCACTGGCGTACAGCCGGGTGTCGAATCTGATGGGACTGGGACCCCCAGCCGGATTCGCGTGCCTGAACTACAGGCCAAGGTATTCAGGGTCGTGGCGGGCCCAAACGAACGCTCCGAGTCGGTGGTCTCGGTCTTGGAAAAGGTCCGTGAGCAGTTCGATACCGAGCCGTCGGCCGACCAAGTCCGTGAAGCCCTCCACACACTTCGACGGAAGGGAGTGATTGAGGTAGTGTACCGTACCGTCCCCACCTTTCGGCTCGCGGTCAACCGCGAACAAGTCGACGTGGTCGTGACGGACTGAACCGGGAGACGTCAGGATTTCAGTCCCTCTCGGGGGTGGTCTGTCGGCTTCTGGCCCGCTCCCGACGACTCTGCAAGAGTCGCTCGATACCCTTCCCAGGACCGCCTTCGATCGGCGGCCCCTTGGTCCGCCAGGGGGGAGGCTCCGGACTGAACTTTTGACAGTCACCGGAACACTCCGCCGTCGTTTGTTCCCGACCCTTTGCGGCACAGAACGGAACGACCCCTCGGCCCTGGTGTCGGAGCTGGAACGCCCGACAGTCGGGCCGCATGGTTGTCGGGAACGAACGCCATCCGGAATCGTATGCACGTTCAGCAAGCTCCGTCCGTCGAGATGGCTCACAGTCCGGTTCGAGGCGGGTTGGTCTCCAGACGACCTCGCCTGCGTCGCGGCGGACCCCGGGTGTAAAATCGAGCGTGACGACACCGGCCTCGATAGGGATGTCCGCCAAGAGCGCAGGGGGGACACGATCTTCGGTCGTAGCTGTCGCCACCCAGACCTCATCGACGAGTCCAGCACGGATGTCATGCGAAAGTTGATCCGGAAGCGTTCGAGCGGCGCTCGCGTCCAGGTCAGGTTTGTTCTCGATTGCGATGATTCGCCGGACCCAATCCGGGTATGGACGGAGCCGGCGGAGTTGGATTCGTCCGTTCTTCTTCCGTTCTTCTATCAGATCGCGTGACGCAGCGCGGTGAACGGCTGCGCGAACGTATCGCCAAGGGTACTCCGGTTCAGGAAGCGCCTCGCGGTACCACGTCCAGTCTTCTGGTGCGTGCCGGAGGACATGTAGCAGGTCCGAATCGACGCCGTTCGGGCTGAGCTGGAGGCGGGCCTCGAACGCTTCCGGTTCAACTTCGATGACGACCGTATCCCAGCGCCGTCGGCGAGTTCCCAACTGTCGGGCGACGATTGCCGGCGTGTCGCGGGCCAGCGGATGCCAGGCGAGCTCGGCCCAGCGACACACGCGGAGTTCGAACCCAAACTCGCCCGCAACCTGATACACGCAAGGGCCTGGGCCGGTCGATGAAAAGAGGGTTCCGGTACTCGCGGTGATGACCAGTCCCCGGTCGAGTCCCGCTCGCGAAGAGACACGGGCGCCCGGCTTCTCCGACTACCGGAACTATCGAAGTTCGGATGGGGGTTCCTACTGGCTGGCGATCATGACAGAGGGCCGAAAGGGGTCACGGCAGTCAGTCGTCCGTCAGGACGTACCGGTTTCCTTCCTGTTTCAACTCGTTCAGATACTCGTGTGCTTCTTCGAGAATCTCACGAGGGCCATCCTGTGTGATCGTGTTGATCGCCTGTTCGTAGTCACGCCACTGTAGGTCCCTGTGTTCCCGTGACAACTCGGCCTTGGCCTCGAACGAGTGGGCGATAAACAGATGAACAGTCTTGTGGATCGTATTCCCGCCGGCTTCGAACACGTAATCGTACTCCTCACGAAAGCCGTCGATCAGGCGAAAATCATCGATCCCGGCTTCCTCACGAACTTCGCGGATTGCAGTTTGCTGGAGTTCCTCGCCATTCTCGACACCGCCTTTGGGGAACTCCCAATCTCCCGGGCGCGACTTCAGGAGAAGGTACTCCCGACAGTCGCGGGTGTCGCGGAAGAGGATAGCGCCTGCGGATGTAGCCTCAACCGTCATTGCAGACACATAGGCTGTCGCGTTTTAAGAGCATATCGACGCCCCATGTGCTGCTCTGGAGTGAACGAATCTGGACCGACGAGCCGGCCGTCCACAGAGCGGGTAGCCTTATGTTGGTCGGGCACCCACACCCACCTAGACCCGGGAATGACGTTCGTCACCAGGCTCCGGTTCACGAGCGGGGATCGCGAGGCGCTTGACGATACCGTCAGCAGTCTCAAGAAGCTGCTGGAGCGCAAGGGTGTTGAGTGCAAGGGTCCGCACGCCGATCCGCCCGAGCATATGAGCGTGCCGATGGCCGCGACGCTCGGCCCGGGAACGACGATTGATCAGTGGAAGTATACGGTATACGGGCGTCGATTGGAGATCCACGGGGCGGAGACTACCGCCCGTGAGGTCACTGAGATGTCGTTCCCGGACGCCGTCCACCTCGAAGTCGAGGTCGATCGGAAACGTCCAGTTGGGTCCACCGATTCCTGATCATCGACACCGGAGGCACGTTCGCTCTCGAATGTACATCCACGTCAACGCCGCTGTCTCTGTCGACGGTAAGCTCTCATCCCGACGCCGTGACCAGATCGCGATCAGTGGGCCTGAGGATTTCGACCGGGTGGATCGGATACGAGCCGCTGCTGATGCTGTCATGGTCGGTGTGGGTACGGTGCTCGCTGACGACCCTCGCCTCGGACTCGACGAAGAGGAGAGGCGAGTGCGGAGACTCCGAGACGGGCGCTCGGGCGAACCGGCACGGGTGGTTGCGGACTCTCGGGCACGAACTCCCCCCGATGCATGCGTTCTGGATGGGGAAGCGACCACGTACCTCTTAGTGTCAGGGCAAGCGTCCGAAGGGGATGTCTCAGCGCTCTCGGAAGCCGGGGCGGAGCCGATCAGAGCGGGCGCAAAGCGGGTCGATCTCGAGGCGGCAATCAAGGCTCTCGAGTCGAAAGGGGTCGAGAGACTCTTGGTCGAAGGGGGTGGCGAACTGCTTTTCTCGTTGTTTTCAACCGGTATGGTCGATGAACTCACGGTATACGTGGGGTCCCTTCTTATCGGAGGACGGGAGGCCCCGACGCTCGTTGACGGGGAGGGATACGTGGAGGACTTTCCGGAGGTCACCCTCGTCGACGTGGAGCGCATCGATGACGGGGTGCTTCTCAGTTACGACCTCTGACCCTATCGTGGACGACTCATCGGACGGTCGGAATGGCACCGTTTTCGCATTCCGGTTCGGCGAAACGAGTGTCGGGCGACCGGAGGGGATGACCGACGGTCAAGTCCTCCCGCGGATGGTTCAGTGCGGACCGAACGACCGGACGAGCCGAGCGTGGTCACATCCGCTAGAGGCGATCAGTCCTTCCGCACCGATCCGCCATCTGTTCCCGCGGATATCGGTTACTGTGCCGCCTGCTTCTCTGATGAGATGGACACCCGCAGCGGAGTCCCAGCTGTTCAGACTCACGGTCGATACCGCCGCGTCGAGTTCGCCGGCCGCGACGCGCGACAAAACTGCCTGTGCACAGCCGACCCGGCGCATATCGCCGAATTCCTCCATGATGGTTCGAACGACTGCAGGGAGGGCCGAACGATCCCGGTCGGCGAGACCGAATATCGGATTGATTAGCCATCTGGCTTGGTCCGTTCGCTGGCTCGGTGTGAGAGGCTGGCCGTTCCGCGTCGCGGACACCTCGGAGTCCACGACGGAGACCTGGTCGTGCGGACCGGCGAGGTAGCAGGCGTCCATTGCGGGCATCGAGTTCGCGGCTGCGACAGGCCTCTGATCTCGAATGGCCGCCACGCTCGTCGCCCAGACTTGGTTACCAGTCACGTAATTGTTCGTACCGTCGATCGGGTCAATGATCCAAGCTGGCCCTGATTCAGGAGGACTGTCTACTTGGTTGACTTCGGGGAGCTCCGGGTCCGAGGTGGCCTCCTCTCCGACGATAGGTTCGCCCGGGAACTGGTTCGCGATCCGTTCGATGATGTGTCGTTGGACCGAACGATCTACCTCGGTAACGGTATCCATCCGACTGGTGCCTTTCGTCTCAACGCTTACCGAGGTCCGAAACGAGTCGTATGCAAGCCTTCCGCCACTCTCCGCGGCATCCCGGCACGTCATCAAGCGCTGAGAGGGCCCATCAACATCCATGTCCCCCCCATCGTCCCCATGCCTTTTGCCAGGTTCGGTCCCTCAGATCCGAGCGGCACGTGCTTTTCGAATGCCAGCGGACTGATCGACAGCCCGGTCGTGTATCGCTTCAATTCGCTTGGCTTCCTCGAGCACCGATCCAAGAGATTCAGTTGGACATCTCCGACACACCACCTGATAGACGTCGTCCCCTATCATGTCCGACCGAAGCGTTCCTGTGCGGCTTGATCAGGCGGCGCTTATGGGGCCCGGGATCAGTCCGTGTTGCGACTATCGGTCTGGTGATCCGTTTAGACCTCTCCCCTGCTCGCCCCTGGACCCGTCCGATTGGGAGTTTTCGTCCCCGCCGGAACTTGTTGGAACCCGTCTACTGCGATTCCGGGAAGGTACTGACGGGTCGGACTCAGCTGATTCTTCTCCATTGTCGTCCTCCCGGAGCGCTGCGGCCCGAGCCCGTGCCTGTTCGATGACTGCGGGCCGAGCCTCAAACTCGAGAGTGACCTGTTCCCCGTCGTACTCCTCGCGGTTTACGTGTCCCTCGTCGTGGACCCAGGATACCAAGCTCATCGTCTCATCGGAGATCGGCAGCAGAAGTCGCTCTCGCTGCCAGTCGGGGAGTTCCGATTCGATCCGGCGTGTAAGCACATCGAGGTTTCGTCCGGTGAGTGCCGAGACAGCTACCGGGTTCGGCGCCAGCGCGGACAGGGACTCCAACTTCCGGTCGAGTTCCCCTTCCTCCAACAGATCGATCTTGTTGAAGACGGTCACGATGGGGGCCTCGTTGCGCTCGTATAGCGTATCGTGGCACGTGACCAGCTTTTCACGCATCTCCTCGACCGTATCGCCGGCATCAACCACTACTAACACGAGGTCGGCTCGATAGATCGAATCGAGGGTTGACTCGAACGACTCGACGAGCCAGTGTGGGAGGTCCGAAATGAAGCCAACCGTATCGGTCAGCAGGACGTCGCGCTTTCCGGTCTGCGCCCGCCGTGTGGTCGTCCCGAGCGTTGTGAACAGACGGTCTTCGGACTCCGCGGTGGGATCCAAATCCGGATGACGGTCGCGGTTCTCATCCACGTCGAGGTCAGCAGCGAGACGGCGCATGAGCGTCGACTTTCCAGCGTTGGTGTATCCCGCAAGCGCAACGAGATCGAACCCCGATTCACGCTGACGTTCACGTCTGGTTTCCTCTTTGTCGGCTAATTCGTCGAGTTCTCGCTTGATCCGGGCGATCCGGGCCTTGATATCCCGCTCGCGGGACTCATCGTACTCGCCGAGACCCATGAATCCCGGCCGCTCGTCGCGTTTCGCCAGCGACGCTTTCGCCTCGGCCCGCGGAAGCTCGTACCGGAGTTCCGCTAGTTCGACTTGGAGTTGCGCCTTTCGGGTGTCCGCCCGTTGGCCAAAGATTTCAAGAATGAGCGTAAATCGATCGATCACCTCGATCCCCTCGGGCAGCTTTTGACCGATATTAAAGGTCTGATATGGGCCAACCTCGTTATCGATGATCACGCACTCGGCGTCTGCACGGCTGACAAGCCCGGCGAGTTCGTCGATCTTCCCTTCCCCGAAATGGTATGCCGCATCCTCCGAGCGCGTCTGTGTAAGCGTAGCGACGACGTCGTAACCGGCGGCCCGTGCGAGCTCGCGAATCTCGTCGAGGTCGGCATCCCCTCGATCCGTGCGTTTGGCGACGATCGTCCGACGGGTCACGCGATCACACTCCTGACGGGGTTTTCAGCCGCCAGTAATCGACCGGCCGGCCTGCCTCCTCTTCGACTGCTCTGGCGGATGCGGCTGTCCGTCGGCTCACCGGTAGCAGCTTCGAAATCAGGGACGGGGGGCCGTCACCTCGCGTTCGAGGAGTTCAACGCACATGGGCCGGTATAGGGGGGGCGGACTCTTCAACCTGTCCCGTTGGCCAGGGCCGAACCTCCCCTAGCCGGATCAAAAACCGGGTGCCCTGTCGACCACGGTACGCCCACAAACCACTTAACGGGGGGCTGTGGACGTGAACTCATGTTCGAGGTCGCAGCCGTCCCGCTGCAGTTCGAGGTCGACTTCCGTCAACTGGGCATCGAGGCGGGCACGGGCGCTGTCATCGGAGGCATCATCGGGTTCGCTGCCAAGAAAGTCGCAAAGCTGATCGCGGTGATTATCGGGATCGAACTGGCGCTGTTTAAATTCCTCGAGTCCCGCGGGATCCTGACGGTCGACTGGGACGCGTTGGGGGCGACGTTCCTGTCGGCCGGCGACGTGGCGACAGCGAACACGCCGCCGTCGTGGCTCCAGAGTATCCTTTCAACGCTGTCGGTGTCGGCAGGGTTCACGGGAGGGTTTTTCCTCGGGTTCAAGCGGGGGTAGGCCGAGCCGGCCACCGACGCCCACGCCCCGGTGGGTTCGGTAGTCGGCTGAGCCGATGAAACGATGTCCTTACCGAGTGCTGATTTCGTCTTTGTCCTTGATTACCTGAGTTTCGGCCTCCCCGCTGGAGACCTCGTTCACCAGATCGTAGAAGTCGTTTTGGAGGCCGGCGGGGAACGTTAGTACGCCAACCCAGGAGCCGTCGGACTGCCATTCTTCGCGGTCCAGGTCCCCGAACTCTCGGACCTTCGCTTGGCCGCTACCGGCGTATTCCGCTGGCAACTGGACTGCCATCGTCACCTCGTCGAAGCGGATCGGAATGATGGGCCGAAGGGCATCCAGTGCGTTTTCCACCTGGGTTTCGACCGGTTCCATCGGATCGACCTGGAACCCGGCCTCCTCCAAAGCGCGGTCGATCCGTTCCGGTGGGTGCGGCGCATCGTCCATCTGTGGGTTGACGGCGTTCCGAGTGATCCGATTCACGAGTTGTTTCCGCTTCCGTTCCTGCATCTCTCGTCGCTGTTCTGCGGTGATTTGAATCTCCCCGCGCTCGACGACCTCTGGAATGATCTCCAGGGGGTCAGTCGTGCCGAACACCTCCTCAAGATCGTTCTCCGCCGGCCGATCGCCCCGTGAGGCGTTCTCGAAGACGTCCTCCGCGGCGATGACGTCCTCGAGATCGCCCTCGAACTCCCCACGTTTGATGGCGAGTGCAGCATCGGGATCAATAAGAACCTCGAACCGAGCGCCGTGCGATTCGAGTCGGGCCGTCACGGCGTCGTCGAGCGAAATCATACCGAACTGTTTTTCGGCGGAAGGCTTAAAAACTGTTTCTCGCCGTTATCACAGCCCGTCCGGCTTTAGTCCCCTGCTACGACGTCGGCATCCGCAGGCGAGACGGCGTCGAACTCGGCTACGAATCGGTCGAGTTGACGGGGGTTATCAGCGGCCGGGAGCCGTGTTTCTGCGGTCATGCAAGTCGACTCCTCCTCTAGACGTCGGCATACCTGATCGGCCACCTCTTCTGCCATGGCTCGGTGGGTCGTTAGCTTCCCGCCGACTATCGAAAGGAACCGGTCGGCATCGGCTGTTCCGTGGTCCAACAGCGCAAAGTCCCGGGAGATCCCACGTTCGCTCTCCCGGGTAACCTCGTCAGGTTCGTACAGCGGTCGAACACCCCAGTACTCCCGGACCGTCGGGGCGTCCCCCAACCCTGGCACCATCTCAGCACATTCCTTCACGACCTGACTGACCTCGTCCGCCTCCTTCGGGTAGTCATCGGGATCGTCCACCGCCACGCTCGTCGTGCCGAGGACGACATGGTCAGTGTTCGGGTGCGGGACGACGATGTCACCATCCGCGGGAGGACGACACCTGTTGAGCACCGGCTCGACACCACCATGCTCGACGGTGATCATCACCCCTTTCGTAGGCCGCATCCGCAACTCGACACCGGCCAGCGCGGCACATTGCCCAGCCCAGGCTCCCGCCGCGTTTACTACCATGTCTGCACGAAGCTGACGGCCCCCGTCAAACTGTGCGCCGACGACCGTACCGTTATCGACGAGCAGGTCCGTTACTGGGGTGTGCGTCCGGATTCGAGCGCCGCGGTTTCGCGCGTCAGCGGCCGTTGCCGCGACCAGTCGTGAAGGGTATATAATCCCATCAGGTACCGTCATTGCTGCCTCAACGTTCGGCGTCAGTCCGGACACCCTGTCGCGAAGCTCTGTTTGGTCGGTCCGCTCGGCTGAGATGCCGGCATCCAAACAGGCTTCGAGCTTTGTATCAAAATAGTCCGGATCGTCCCCTTCCAATCTGAGAAAAACGCCTCCGGTGTCCGCCACGCAAGACCCGCCTATCCGACGCAAAACACGGTTTTCCCGGGCACAATCGGCCGCGCCAGCGGGATCGGACTCTGCGTATCGTGCTCCCGAATGGAGTACTCCGTGAGAGCGACCAGTCGTCCCGGCCGAGAGGCCGTCTCGCTCAAAGAGTGTCACGTCGACCCCACGCATGGCCAAGTCCCGAGCTGTGGCGACGCCTGTGGCGCCCCCACCGATAACGATGACCTGAGTCTCGCAAGTCACATTTCCGTTCAGGGTACAACCCTCTTGACCCTTGCTCTTAGGACCCCCCCGGACCTGGGAGGGGTATGACCAACGTGGCCGGGAACGACCAACCGATTTCCGAGCGCCGAGCCAGTCCGCCGTGATTGGGTGGCCATGGCAGTACTATTTCGGCATCTACCACTGGCAGCGTCGGGCCAGACGTATCGGGATCGGTGGGACGATCTTCGTCGCGGGGCTTGGCCTCGGAACCGAGCTAGCAACGCCACCGGCGTACGCTGGAGGACTGCTTCTCGCGTTCGTTGGCCTCTGGTATGCCCAGCCGGCTGTCAAGCGAGTCCTCGCACCACCCCCCTGGCTCCCGGACAGCTGGAAATACCGACCGCTCCGGGCTGCTCTCCCGATGGAGGAGGCCGATCGCTGGCTCGATGTGGGGAGTGGAACGGGGAGGTCCCTTGTCGGCCTGGGCGGCGAGAGAAGCGAGCACTGGCCGGAACGCTCGTCTAGCCCGCGGGTGACCGCGCTGGACGTGTTCGATTCACGGGTCATCCTGGGAAACGGGGCCAGACTGGCTGAGCGCAACGCAGGTGCCGCGGGGCTGGGCGTCGACCCAGTTCGGGGTGATGGGTGCCGTCTTCCAGTCCGGACTGGATCACACGACCTCGTAACCGCCTGCCGTCTCCTCCATGACGTGGATCGGTCAGACGCCGAACTGATACTCCGAGAGATGCGACGCGTGGTCAGAAAAGGGGGCCGGGTTGGAATCCTCGAAATCCCAAAACCGCACGCACCTGTGGACGATCCGCTGGGATACTGGGAGGCTCTCCTCGAAGCCAACGAGTTCGAGGTCGAGGTCAGCGGCAGCGTAAAACGGTCCGGGTCAGCCTACTATTACCTTGTCGGGATCCCGGTCTGAACGGACAGGCGTCGCCGGGCGAGGATCAGAGAGGGTCTGAACGCTGTCAGTCGTCAGCGGGCTGTTCCGGCGCTGCCCTCCCGATGGCGATCGTCACGGGCGTTCCCTCGACTTCCCACTCCTCGATCAGGTCGAACTCTCCCTTGGTAGGACCGAGAGCGAACTGGTCGGCTCGCGTTTCGGTGGCGACGTAGCCGCGGTGTTCGTCGACGAATTCGGCCACTCGCTCGTCCTCGATATCGACCACGACATCGATTCGCTCGTCGACGTCGAGCTCGAGTTCCTTGCGCATCTCCTGAATACGCCTGACGACGTCCCGCGCATATCCCTCGCTTTCGATTCCCGGGGTGAGTTCGGTATCGACGTATACGGTTCCTTGTGGGAACTCAGCCGCGGTCACACCTTCCGGAGGTTCCGCCTGGAACGTTACCATGGACTCGTCGAGTTCGTACGTCTCGCCGTCGACCGCCACAGCCAGCGACCCGTCCGTCTCGAGTTCTTTACGTGTCGTCCCCTCGATGGCACGCATCACGTCCTGAGCCGCGCCGCCGAAGGCCGGGCCGAGTTCGCTCATCTCTGGGGTTGCCACCTGGCGGAGTTCACCGAACTCCTCTACCACCGAGACCTCGCGGGCGTTCGTCCGCTCCTCCAGAAGGTCGAGGAGGGATTGAACGGCATCACGCGTCCCTGCATTGTCGCTCTCGACGACCACCCGCTTGACGGGCCATCGGAGCTTCCGGCCGGCCTGTTGACGTGCGTTTGCGGCCGCCTCTTCGACGTCTCGAAGCACCTCCATGCGGTCCTCCAGTTCCGGATTACGGAGCGACCCATCGGTGGCCGGGTACCCGAGTTGGTGGACTGTCGTCCGGCGCCCATCGAGCTGGTGATACATCCGTTCTGCGAGGTAGGGAGCGAATGGGGCGAGCAGCCGCGTCACTTCATCAAGCAGCGTCGCCATCGTCGCGTACGCGCCCCGCTTGGTCGGAGCGTCCGCTTCCGCCCACATTCGCTCACGGGTCGCTTTCACGTAGAATCGGGACACGTCATCGGTCACGAACGATAACAACTCGTTCAGTGCGTCGTGGACGCGGTACTCGTCCCATGCATCCGCCATCTCCCGTTTCGTGCTCTGGAGCCGAGACAGTACCCACTCGTCGACAGTGGTTAGTTCGCCGTCGTCTAGAGTCGCCTCGGCCGGATCGTAGCCGTCGAGGCGCATGTAGGGCAGCGGGAACCTGAAGGTGTTCCAGAGGATGTTCAATGTCGACTGCATATCATGAAGGCCCGACCACTCGAACGCAAGGTCCTGGCCGTGTTGCTCGTGGCTCAGGAGGTAACATCGGAGCGGGTCCCGGCCCGCCTCCTCGATGGCTTCCTCGGGAGTGATGACCGTCCCTCGGGATTTCGACATCTCCGTCCCGTCGCCGAGTCGGGCGAACCCGTGCATAACGACCTCCTTATACGGGATTTCCCCAAGTGCAGCCGTACCCATCCCGAGTTGTGACCAGAACCATCCACGGGTCTGATCGTGAGCCTCGATGATGACGTCTGCCGGCCAGAGTTCCTCGAAGGGTTGCTTCTGGCTGGGATAATCGAGCGTGCCGAGCGAGGCCACTGACGAATCGAACCACACGTCGAACACGTCCGGGATCCGTTCGTACGTGGTTCCGTTTTCGGTGATGGTGAGGTCGTCGACCGAGGGCCGGTGCAGGTCAACATCGTCCGGGTTCACCTCCTGATCGGCCCGTTCTGCGAGTTCCTCACGCGTTCCGATAACAATGACTTCCTCGGCGGTCACCTCGCTGGTGTCGGCTCCCTGAGGAGCCCAAATCGGGAGCGGGATGCCCCAGTACCGTTGGCGAGAGACGTTCCAGTCTGGTGCATCCTCGACGAAGTCTCGAAAACGGCGGTCGCGGGCCCACTCGGGGTGCCACTCGCTGTCCTCGATATTCTCGAGGAGTTCGTCCTTGATTTCGGTGATCCGGATGAACCACTGGTCCGTCGCACGGAACACGATATCCGTATCACACCGCCAACACTGGCCGTACCGATGTTCGTGAGTCCCCTCGGCTAACAGGAGGTCGTTCTGCCGTAGGTCATCGATGATGTCATCGTTTGCATCCCTGACGAACTGCCCGGCGTAGGACCCCGCCTGGTCGGTGAATACGCCGTCGGTCCCGACAGGACAGAAAACCTCTAGGCCGAGTTCCTGACCCCGCTCGAAGTCCTCTTGGCCGTGTCCCGGTGCTGAGTGTACCAGCCCGGTTCGGTCGGCCTCGACGTAATCCGCGGCATAGACCTGTCCCGCACCCTCGTAACTCGGATGGTTGGGGACCTCCTCGGCGAGTGGATGTGCGTATTCCCAGCCGATCAGGTCCTCACCGGTGAACTCGTCGAGGACTTCGTAGTCGGTGTACCGTCCCCGTTTCAGGACGTCCTCGACGCACGGCTCCGCCAGATAGAGGACCTCCGACTCGTCGTCCTTTTCAGCTCGGACGGCCTGATAGGTGAGTTCGGGGTCGACAGCGACGAACGTGTTTGCCGGGATCGTCCAGGGCGTTGTAGTCCAGATGACGAGCGATCCCTCACGGGAACGTAACGGGAATCGAACATAGATCGAAGGTGATTCGATCTCATGGTACTCGACCTCGTTGTCAGCGATGGCGGTTTCACAACGAGGACATTGGGAAATCGCCCGTTTGCCACGCTCGACGAGCCCCCGTTCGTGAACTTGTTTGAGCGCCCACCAGGCGGCCTCCATATACTCCGGCGTGATGGTCCGATACGGATTGTCCCAGTCGAACCACACGCCGATGTCCTGGAAGTCCTCATCCATATTCTCCCGATTGCGCTCGGCGAACTCCCGACACTCCTCGATGAACGCTTCCATCCCGTACTCCTCGATGTCGCGTTTGGTCTCGAACCCGAGTTCCTGTTCGACCTTCGTCTCGATCGGCAATCCGTGCATGTCGTAGCCAGGACGGTCCGCGACGTCGTACCCCTGCATCCGCTTGTACCGGACGACCGCGTCTTTCAGCGTCTTGTTCCAGGCCGTCCCGAGATGCATCTGGCCGGTGGTGTAGGGCGGTCCGTCGACGAAAAAGAACGGTGGGTCGTCCTGGTGTGCGTCCACCGTCGCCTGGTAAGCGTCGTGGTCGTCCCAGTATGTTTCGACAGTATCCTCGACCTCGTGGGGCCTGTATTGGTCAGGGACCTCTCGGTCGTCCATGATATATGCCCAGGTTGGTCCGTACGGTATTTCAAGACGGTGGTCCTACAGAAACTGGTTTTCGATGGCCGCCTTCTCTTGGTTTGGGAAAGAAAACGCGGCGTTGGATCGGGCCCGCCGCTCGCGGCGGGCGGGCAGGAGACCCCCGGATCGGAATCCGATCGGGTAGTCCTCGAGCTACACGAGCAAAGCGATAAACCGCTGTCCGGCCAACCATCACACATGAGGAGTTCCGAGGGCGTCGAGTTGGTCGTGAGGGGGGCAGCTAAGCGGGACGCAGGGCGTGGTATCGTCCGTCTGTCGGACGAGACGATGAGTGAGTTGGGCATTCTTTCCGGGGAGACCATCGCAGTGAGTGGCGAACGGGAAACGGTGGCCAAGGTCTGGCCTGGCGACGCTGAGCTCGGCGACGAAGAACTCAGAATCGATGGGGACACGCGTGCCAACGCCGGTCTCAATATCGGTGACACGGCACGTGTCGCCCCAGTTTCAGTCGGCGATGCACGGAGCGTCCAGCTCGAACTTCCCTCGGCCTTCGAGACTGTCGACGTTGACGAGGAGACGCTGGCATCCGCGGCCAAACGCGATCTCGTCAACCGGCCCATCGCTCCGGATCAGCGTGTCCGGCTCCCGCGCCTTGGCGACGCGACCGCGATCGTGACTGATACTGACCCGGACGGGACCGTCCAGGTTACAGAACGAACGGACCTTCGGGTCCGTCGCGGGACGGTGAGTGGCCGGGACACGTCGGGTGAGAGACAGGGTAGCGAGGCGAACAGTGCGGCGGGTGACCGAGAGACCGATGCCGCCAACCCGGCCGGAGCCGAAGCCCGATCGCAACCGGTCACGGCCGTTACCTATGAGGATATCGGCGGGCTCGATGAGGAACTGGAACTGGTCCGGGAGACCATCGAGCTACCGCTATCGGAGCCGGAAGTGTTCACCCGACTCGGCATCGAGCCGCCGAAGGGGGTACTCCTGCACGGTCCACCGGGCACCGGAAAGACCTTGATCGCCAAAGCGGTTGCAAACGAGGTAGATGCGACGTTCCTTTCGGTCTCGGGTCCCGAAATCACCTCGAAATACAAGGGCGAGAGCGAGGAACAGCTCAGGGAGTTGTTCGCCGAGGCCAGCGAGAACGCGCCGGCGATCGTGTTCTTCGACGAGATCGACTCTATCGCCGGAAAACGGGACGACGAGGGTGGAATGGAGAGTCGAGTGGTCGGCCAACTGTTGTCGCTGATGGACGGGCTCGATGCACGCGAGGACGTAATCGTCATTGGGGCGACGAACCGTGTCGATACGCTGGATCCCGCATTACGCCGTGGGGGGCGGTTCGACCGTGAGATCCAGATCGGCGTCCCAGGCGAGTCCGGGAGACGGGAGATCCTCGAGGTGCACACGCGCCGGATGCCTCTGGGACCCGATGTCGAGCTCGACCAGCTGGCAGCACGGACCTATGGGTTCGTCGGAGCGGACCTGGACGCTCTGACGACCGAGGCGGCCCTCGCCGCGTTGAGACGGACACGGAAAGCCGACGTGGACGCTGGGATCGAGGATCTGGAGGTGACCCGGGCGGATTTCGAAACCGCACTGGCGGCCGTCGAACCATCGGCGATGAGGGAATACGTGGCCGAAACGCCCACCACAACGTTTGCGGACGTGGGGGGGTTGGAGGAGCCGAAGGAAACCCTCAGACGCGCAGTGACGTGGCCTCTCTCATATGGCCCCCTGTTCGAAGCCGCCGGGACGGACCCGCCGACAGGAGTCCTGCTACACGGGCCTCCAGGAACCGGGAAGACGCTGTTGGCCAGGGCTATCGCTGGGGAATCGCAAGTGAATTTCATCCAGGTTGCGGGTCCGGAGCTCCTTGACAGATACGTGGGGGAGTCGGAAAAGGCAGTCCGGGAGGTGTTCGAACGGGCCCGGCAAGCGGCACCCAGTATCGTTTTCTTCGATGAAATTGACGCGATCGCTGACGACCGGAATCGAACGGGTGACTCCAGTGTCGGAAAGCGGGTCGTCTCACAACTCCTTACCGAACTGGATCGCGCGAGCGACAATCCGAACCTCGCGGTCCTGGCCGCGACGAATCGGCGGGACGCCCTGGATCAGGCCCTCTTGCGTCCCGGCCGGTTGGAATCCCATGTGGAAGTGCCGGCGCCCGACGAAGAGGCGCGGCGGGCGATCCTGGCCGTTCACACCGCGGACACGCCGCTGGCCAGGGGCGTGGACCTGGACGCAATCGCGAGCCGCACGGCGGGGTACTCCGGGGCAGACATCACGGCGGTATGCCGCGAGGCGGCGATGCAAGCCGTCGAGCGGGTGGCGGCAGAACACGGGGAGACGGCCAACCACCATGCCGACGAGGTCACCGTAACGGCGGCCGATTTCGAGACGGGCTTGGAACGGGTATCCCCCTCGCTCTGAGACCTTCCTCTGGAGGGGTACCGCGGGCCGTCGCCGCATGTTGGGGAGATCAGCGTTTCTCCAGAGCCATCCGATACTGGTCCCACCCTTCGTCGACTCCGCCCTGAAGGTCAGCCGGTTCCCATCCCGTCCCCTGACAGGCTTCACGGAGTCGATCCGGGGAGACGAAACGGAACACGAGTTCACGGCCTACCTGTCCCGAATACCCGAAGTGGAAGCACCTCCCGGAGACGCCCTGACGTGGATCCTCGCGATAACCCAGCTGGGTCGGAAGCTCCGGCGAGCGAGGGTCGTAGCTATCCAGAACGGCGGTGGCGTCAGGGGATGTGACGTACGCCAGATCGCCGAGGAACTCCCGCAGTCCCGCGACCGACCCGGCCAACCCGAGCTGGGTCCCGACGGAGAGGGCCGACCGGAACCGATCACGACCGAACGACGCTCGCAGGTCGAACATATCTGCGAGTCGAACGTTCTCGACGCCGCGCTGGCGCATGGTCCTGACGAGGTGCTCAGAGACCTCGATCGCGACCACCGGGATGTCCTGACCGAAATAGAGCGCGTCCCTGCCTGCACCTGCCCCCATGTCGATCAACGGTCCGTCCAGCCACTTTTCGAGAAACGCTGTGTGCTCCGACGTCGGATCCCGGGACTCGAAATAGAACTCCTCGATCGGATGTTCGAACTCCACGTCGCCTCCGTCGAACCGTTTGAGCGGGGTGCTCTGTTCGTCACGGTGGAAGTCGCGGATCGCTCGCCCGAAGGGGTCGGTCACCCTCGGGTGTGAGGCATGTGAGAAGTTAAATTGTATTGATACTTGGCACTGTTTCACACTGGGAAACCAACCACGGCGGACGGTGACATCCGTACTTTGCACGGAACGACCGGAACGCACACAAGCCCACAGTCGAAGGAAGTACCATGGGACTGGGAAGCACCGCTAAGAAGTTACAAACGGTGGCAGAGGTGGCTGAAAAGCTGTACACAAAAGTGAACGAACTCCGGGAGGAAGTCGACGCCATGCGTGAAACAGTCACCACGACTGAAGAACGGGTCGAACGGCTGGAGAAAGAGGCGGCCGCCCAGCGCGCGCTGCTCGAAGCCCTGGCCCATCAGGAGGGGATAGATATCGAGGAGCCTCTCGGCGACAGCGGACCGGGAATCGGCGGAGGAACAGAGACGGAAACGGACCACTCCGCCCCCGAACAGGCCGAATCACCGGCACTGACGAACCAGTCGGGCGAGGATACGGAGCCGTCGGCGGAGTAAGCAATAGCAAAATACAGGGGCGCCGGCAACTTTTGCCAATCCATGACTACCTACCGCGAGCCGCTTCCCTCCGTGTTAGAAACCGTCGGCCGGACGCCGTTGGTCCGGGTTCAGGCCAGTTCGGACGACGTCCCGGTGTTTGCAAAGTTGGAATCGTTCAATCCGGGAGCCTCGATCAAGGACCGCATCGGCAAATACATGCTCGAGCGAATGCTAGAGGACGGGACGATCGACCCGGGCGGGACGGTTATCGAACCCACGGCAGGGAACACGGGCATCGGGATCGCTGTGGCTGCCGGCCAACTCGGGCTTCAGGCCGTCTTCGTCGTCCCCGAACGGTTCAGCGTCGAAAAGCAACAGCTCATGCGTGCGTTGGGAGCCGAGGTAATCAACACGCCCAGCGAGGACGGCATGAAGCGGGCTATCGACCGGGCGCATGAACTCGCCAACGAACTCGACAACGCGGTCGTGCCCCAGCAGTTCGAAAACCCGCTGAACGCCGAAGCCCACTATGCGACCACCGGACCCGAGATCTTCGAGGCACTCGATGGGGAAGTCGGTGCGGTCGTGGCCGGATGCGGGACCGGTGGAACCCTCATGGGTATCGCGAGGTATGCCCGCGAGCAGAATCCCGAAACCCATGTCGTCGCAGTCGAACCCGCTGGGTCGATGTACGGCGCGTTCTTCGGGAACAACCCGGAGGAGGGGGAGTACAAGACCGAGGGGATCGGGACGCACGACCCGGACACAAACGAGCTGTTCGATCCCGGTGTCGTTGACGACCTGATTTCGGTTCCGGATGAACGGACGCATGCCGAGATGCAGCGCCTGGCTGCCGAGGAAGGCCAACTCGTCGCATCGAGTGCGGCTGCGAACAGCCTTGCAGCGCAACAGGTCGCTTCCGACATCGCTGTGGGCGAGATTGAAGCACCACACGACACCGTCGTCACGATCTTCCCGGACTCGAGCGAACGCTATCTCTCGAAAGGGGTTTACAGGACCTACCAGGAGTGGGAGAGCTAATTGAGACCCCAACTCGGTCGGAGGCTCGGGTGATCGAAGGACGGTCCATCCGGATTGCCGAATGTTTTATTTCTGTGTCACCCTTAGGTATTCACCTACGAGAGCCGCCGAGGCCAGATCAGAGGCCGCGGTGGACAGGACCGGGCCATGCATGGGATCATCCTACACGGGCTGAAACAGTACCTCGTCAGCGAGTACGGGAGGGAGACTTGGGACGAGATCCAGGAGGAGTCCGAGATAGGTCCGAAGGTCTACCTCCCGGTGGAAACCTATCCGGACGAGGAACTGTTCATCCTAGTACGAGCAGCGGCCGAACGCACCGGAGAACCTCCGGAAACCCTTCTAGAGGCGTTCGGGCGGGATGTCACCGGCGATCTGCTCGATACGTATGCGGACGAGGTTCCGGCCGAATGGGACGCGCTTGACCTGGTCGAAGGAGCGGAGACCGGGGTCCATACGGCCCTCCGGACGCGGGATGCGGGGCTGGATCCGCCGGAGTTGGTCTGCCGCCGGGACGATGAGACACAGGTGACCGTCTTCTACCAGTCGGACCGCCAACTGTGCCCGGTCGCCAAGGGTATTATTCAGGGTGTCGGAGACCGCTACGGTGAGACACTCTCCACCACCGAGCCCGAGTGTATGTACGACGACGATCCGTACTGCCGGATCGTGGTCACTCGATGACCTGGCCAAGTCCACGCGCGACGGCTGACCGCCTGGCGGAGCGTCAGGAGCCTTCGTTCCCCGACGTGACTTCAGCTTTCGACACCAGGATTTGGCACTGATCAGCACCCTCTAGCATACAAGACTCCTCCTCGATCGAGAATGGGGTGCCGTAGTACTGCCCCACGCCTTCGAGCAACCCCTTGGCGAGGTCACACAGTTCCCTGTCGGACGTGTAGGTCACGAGTACGCGGTCGTCCTCGACCCACTCGGACTCCAAGTCTGGTGGCGTGTACGTCGACAACTGTTTTGAGCGCAACGCCTCGTGGATATACGTTTCCACGTTGGCTACGAGTTCGAGACCCGTCCAATCCTGTTCGACATGGACGCCGTAGGTCTCCAGCAGGGGTGGAATAAGGTACCGGCCGAATTCGCGGAGGAGCTCGGGTGCAGCGATTCCGGTCGCCTCCGATGCGGCCTCGACCAGCGCCAGAACGTCCCCGTCCGGATATTCAGTAACGGGGACGTAGATTTTCCCCGCGACGCCGGCGGCTTCTTGGAGCGACCGCCACGTATCTCTGTCGTACGAATCGACCACGAAGTCCTTCAGCCCCTTGAGGACGATCCCGTGCATCAGCCGTGCCCCCATTGAGAGCGTCTCCCGGCGGAAATCCCGCAACCCGACGGCACCCTGGCTCGCGTCGCCCGGATTGACCGACAGCGCATAGGGGTGTGACAGATGAGCATCCGCATAAGAATTTGGGTCAGATTACGTGAGATGAAATCCAGAACCCACTCAATTATGCTCAAATTAACTCAACCTACCGAGCGGCATATAATTTTAAGGGGTTCTGGTTGTTGGACGCCGGTAGAGTTCCATGTCAGAAGAGACGCTGTACCAGCGGCTTGGAGGCGAAGAAGCCATCGCCGCGGTCGTGGACCGGTTCTACGAACGGGTGCTCGCGGACGATCAACTCGCCCACTTCTTCGAGGACGTGGATATGGATCGACTGCGTGCCCATCAGACGCAGTTCATTTCGGCGGTCACCGGGGGGCCTGTCCAGTACACCGGCGACGATATGTACGAGGCGCACAAACACCTCGACCTCACCCCGGCGGACTTCGCCGCCGTCGCGGGCCATCTGCAGGCCAGTCTGGAGGAGTTCGACCTACCAGAAGAAGACGTGGAAGAGGTGATGGGAGCCGTCGCCAAGCTGGAAGACGACGTCCTCGGTCGCGGTCGCTGAGGGAAGGGCCGAGGGGGGAGCCACCCGGCTCTCCGTTGAGTTCGTCGGCTCAGGCCCGGCCGTTCAGGGGGCAGATGAAGAAATTCGGCGGGGCACCCTCAATGTCGGGGCGGCCTTTCGAAATGGTGAGTTTCCCCGCGTCCGCTGCGGCCAGCACCTCCGCTTCGGAAGTGAGTGGCTCCTCAAGTGTCACGCCGTCGGCAAGTTGTGCGCTGTAGTGAACCCACTGGCCGCCGGTGTAGTCCTCGTCACCGGGTGCAGACTCCGAAACGAACGGGGAGCCGCCACCGTTGACGCCGCCGTTCGGCGGTAACGAGGCTGTCGTGCCGTCGTTGATGAAGTAAATATCGTCATTCGGGTCTGGCTCCTCATCCAACACCTTGACGACGTTCGTTCGCCAGAGGACGCCGTTGGCCCACACGCGGCCGAACTGCTTGCCGCCTTTTTCAGCTGTAGCCGATCCGATTACGGCGAGTCCGAGTCCGCTGGCGCCGAGAGCAGCGGCGGAACGGAGCACCCGTCGTCGAGTCGGGTCGTGGTTAGCTGTCATTGGTTTTCACGGAGGGCTGTCCCTCCGGATTCACGGTCTCAGGAGTGGCTAAAGGGATTTTTGCGAACTCCGTTGGGGGTTTATTGAAACTTCATTCGGTTCTCCGGCCCCCAGGAGGATCGTGGAGCGACCCCCCGCCTCCTGGCACACCCCATCACTTTAGGGTCACGTAGGTCAGGAAGCCGATGGCGATCAACTGCAGAGCCCGGAGCAGGACCAGGGCTCGCTGTGCGAACGGGTCGCCGGAATAGAGCATGCCGGTGCTGAAGAAAAAGAAGATGGCCAGCGCGTTCTCGGCGAGAAGCACGGCTCCGAAGGCGATCAGCCCGAGCGTCAGTGATGACCTGAAGGTGCGGTAATTTCGAATCCATATGCCCGTGAGGACGAACAAAAGCAGGATACTCAGCACTGAAAGGCCGCTTGCTATCATCAGCGTCGTGTTCATTGCCATGGTTAATCCTCCATCCTGTCGGTTATCCGTTCGAATTCCTCCTCGTACCGTTCGAACCGGTCGGTGGGGAAATACAACGCGCCGTAGTCGTCCCCGCCCGTCTCCACGACATCGTGCTCCTGGAGCTTCTCCAAGTGATATCTGATGGTGTTGTATTCGAGGTCGAGTGCCTCGCTGAGTTGGTTGGCGTTCCGGGGCCGTTCTGACAGTGCCCGGATAATGCGCACCCGGTTCTCACCACCGCGGGTGCCAGCCAACAGGTACCACAGCGCTTTCTCCATCCCGGTTCACCCCCTGATGGAATGAGCGTGAGGATATAAGTGGCGCTCACTGGTTGTAGGTTTTCGAAACCCAGCCACTCGCCCCGCTGGGGAACGCGTCCGACTCCTCGCGTGGCTGGAGTTCGCCGGTCCCGTCAGTCGCCCTGACGACGACTTCGTGTTGCTCGCCGGGCATTTCGTACGCGTGGCTCCACTGTCGCCAGACATCATTGCCGGGCAGCTGCTCCGACAACCGTGCCTCGGTCCACGTGTCGCCACCGTCGGTCGACACCTCCACCTGCTGGATGCCGCGTGTCCCCGCATAGGCGTGGCCCGCGACCCGCCGTCTGCCGTCCTCCAGTTCGTTGGCGACATGGAGTTTTGCAACCGTGTTCACCGGACCAGTTCCGTGCCAGCCGCGTTTCTCCCAGTAGCCGTCCTGTTCCTCCTCTAGGACTTCGATTTCCGTCAGCCATTTAACGTTGATCTCTCCCCAGTGACCCGGAATCAGGGCTCGGACCGGGTACCCGTGTCCTCGCGGTAATTCCCGGCCGTTCATTCCGTATGCCAGAAAGCCATCCTCGAGCGCTGCTAACGGGAACTCCTCAAAGAAGCCGTCGGCTGCTCGAAGCATGACGCAGCATTCGTCCGGAAGGCCCTCCGGGCCGAGAAGGTCCATAATCGGAACCCCGGTCCATAACGCGTTGTCGAGTTTCTTCCCGTTCAGACTCTCACCGACACATCGCAGGCTGACGAACCGGTTCTCCGGTTCCATGTCGCGGATGTCTTCGTACGTAAAAGAGCGTTCCTTCTCGACCGCCCCGGTAATCGAGAGTGACCACTGGTCAGCGTCGACCTCGGGGTCGGTCGCATTTATGTCAACTTGGTAGAAATTCGAACTGACCAGGGGTTCCAGGGTTTCGATGTCGAGTGACTTCTGATCCGCTTCGGTAAGCGAACTGCGAATTTGGGCTAACACCGACTCCTCGACGTCCAGGTCAATTGCCGACCGCGTCTGGCTGGTGGTTTCACGGGTTCCCAGTGCAACACCACCGAGAGAGATTGCAACGGCGCTCGCAACCCCTCCCAGGACGCGGCGACGGTCAGGTGAGAGGGTCCTTACGGGGGCAGAAGACGGTAGAAACGCGGCGACAGCAAGCACAAGGCCAACGGCCCCACCTGCAACGACTGAGGCTACGACTGCACGAGTCACGGCGAACGTGACCGTGGACGCGGCGACAGCAGCGATTCCGCACCCAAGGCCTCGAGAGCCGAATCGGGCTCCGAGACCGAGTCCGAGGAACGCTCCACCCGTCAAGAGCAGGGTCGACAGCACGAGCGCAGCAAGGACGTTGAGCTGGGACCCCAAGTCACCTAAAACGACGATAGCGAACGTGATGACCACGCCCGGCATCCGGCGCGCCAGGGTTCCGGCGACTGGCCCAGCGATAAACGACGGCGTGAAGCCGGCCACTGCAAACGATCCGGCGACCCCTGCCACCCCTGCCGATAGAGCGAGAAGCAAGAGTCGGACGTAGGCCAGCCGGTCGGTGATCCATTCAATTGGCACGTCTCCATACACTAGCACCCGGCGTATTACGGTTGTCCGAACTCCGACTAAGATTCCCCCCAAATTCGGACGCTCGCGGGCCAGGGTATCGGCTCTGCTGTCTATCGGACGATACTTTATATTGACCGTCGCCGCATGTCGGGCGCATGCTCAAGGGAGCCAGTCTTCTGCGGGAGATGCTCGCCGGGTCAAGCGCCGCAGTCGAAACGGTCCACGAGAGACGGGAACGGACGGGATACCCGAACGTCGATGCAATCACCGAGGAACTGGCGATGGAACTCGCCAGCGCGGTCGACTGTTCGGAGCCAAACATCACCGTGACCGGAGAAACGTACGTGAACGCTGGCGTAGAGGCCGAATCGGGGGCGGACCTGGAACTGCGGATCCACCTCGAGTCGCCCGAGAAGGGTCGAGACAAGATGCCGGTGTCCTCGACTCTCCTGAGCCCGGTCCGGCTCGACGCGTATCCGACTGCCAAGCAACGGCTCCCAGCAGCCTGCACGAGGATGCTGGACAACTCGCCGGCAGCGTTCGTCCTCGTGTACACGAACGAAGGGATGAAGGCGATCTCTGCGGCTTCCATCGACCGGGCCGCAGAGAGTGAGGACGGACTCGGGCCGAAGCCACTCGTCCAGTTCTACTACCGAGACCTTCTCTTCCTCCTTCGCGATTTCTACCGGGGGTATGTGGGCGACAGGAATCTTGAACCGCGTTTTGGCCCACCAGCAGACACCGTCTCGGAAGGTCATGTTCGGTATCTCGTTGATTTCACGATCACTCGTGAATCCACAGGGACTGGTGGAGAGGAGGGGACGTCAGGAGCCCAACTCTCGCTCGATGAGTTCTGAAGGTGCCATCGTATTCGAGGGACGAACAGGGAGTGGGCCCCACGGACATCCAAATCCCCGATTCGGGACGGCACACACAAGGGTCGGCCGTCGTCACGCGCGTCGTTCGCCAGAGGGACCCCACTGAAACCATACGGCCTTTGTCTTTGGCCTCGAACCGCGAGGTATGGACCTGTACGGGACCGCCGGAATTCGCGGACCTGTAGAGACACGTGTGACTCCGTCGCTAGCCTTGGAGGTGGGACAGGCGATGGCGGCTGGGGTTCGTAACGAGGAGGGAGACACTCGGGAGGTCGTCGTCGGGCGGGACGGCCGTGTGTCAGGACCGGCTCTCGCGGCCGCCGTTGAGGCAGGGCTGTCGTCCGGCGGGGTCACCGTGCGGCATGTCGGACAGATACCGACTCCCGCGCTCGCCTTTGCTTCCCAAGGGCGGCGGGGAGTGATGCTGACTGCCTCCCACAACCCCCCTGCGGACAACGGCATCAAGACCTTCGTGGACGGGATTGAGTACAGCCGGGAACAGGAACGGGAGGTCGAACGGTTGGTTGAGGACCAGCCCGGACCCGCCGAGTGGGAAACCTGGGGAACCAGCGCTTCGGAGTCAGTCCTAACGGAGTACTTGAACGCGGTTGCGGCCTACGCCCGCAGCTTCGGAGCTGAGGCGGAGGGACTTCGGATCGTAGTCGACTGTGGCAACGGGATGGGCGCCCTCGGCACACCGGCTGTCTTGGACAAACTCGAAGGAGAGATTACAACCCTCAACGGGAACGTTGATGGGCATTTCACCGGTCGTGATTCGAAACCGACGGCGGATGCCCTTCTAGATTGCCGGAGGTTCATGCGCTATTCGCAGGAGGCTGGGGACTTCGCGTCGTCAGGTTTTGACCTTGGTATCGCTCATGACGGGGACGCCGACCGGATCGTGGTTCTCGACGGCCGTGGGGAAATCGTTCACGAGGATACCGTCGTCGCCATTATCGCCGAGAAGTACGTCTCGGCGGCGGCAGAGGACCGTACAGTCGAAGATCCTGTCGTGGTTACGACACCGAATGCATCAGCCAGGATCGACGATCGTGTCGACGCGGCGGGGGGACGGGTGGAACGTGTTGCGCTGGGCTACCTCCACGACGGGATTCGGACGATCGAGGAGAGGGGTGGAGACGTCGTGTTCGCTGCCGAACCCTGGAAGCACATTCACCCGGCCTTCGGCGGGTGGATCGATGGGATCTGTTCGGCAGCTGTTTTGACCCGGTTGGTGGCAGCCGACCCGGATGGCTTGGCTGGACTCCGCGAACCGGTGGAGGAACGCCCCTACCGGAAGGCCAACGTCGAGTGTCCAGAGGAGTCAAAGAAGGCGGCGATCTCCCGGGTCGAAACGGACCTGAGGGAGACGTTTTCCGAGGGTGAGATCGATACTCAACACGGGGTCCGGGTCGATCTTCCCGACGGGTCATGGATACTGGTCCGCCCGAGCGGGACCGAACCGTACATTCGGCTGTATGCCGAGAGCGACGACGTCGACGACCTGCTCGAAGCTGCGGTCGAACTCGTCAGTCGAGCGGTCGAATCGGAGGGTCCCTAACGACGCGGATTCGACTCGGTGACCTGGCAACCCACTCGACACCGAAGGGACGCAACCGATGCGGGTCCGACGCCGAGGATTCCGCCCGTGGTCAGGAACGACGCTTTTATTCCCTATCTACGCCCGGATACGCTCGTATGCGCGATACCGATAGATACCGCGTTGACCGGCGGCGGTTCCTCACTGGTGTGAGCGCGGCAGGGTTTGCTGGACTTGCAGGGTGTTCGGGTGGACCGACCGACGGCGAAACGGACACGACGACCGAGGGTGAGGATAACGGCGGTATGGATACGACGACCGAGGGCGGAATGGACGGGTCGGAATCCGTCGCTGTCGGAGTCGTATACGCGACTGGCGGTCTTGGAGACGGCTCGTTCAACGACCAAGCACAGCAGGGCTTCCAGGCAGCGCAAGACGAGTTCGACATGACCCTTGATACCGCGCAACCGGAGGAGGTCGCGGATTTCAAGAACTTCCAACAGCAGTTCGCGTCCTCGAGCGACCCGGATTACGATCTCGTCTCCTGCATCGGATTCCTCCAGACCGACGCGTTATCCGAGACTGCCCCCGAGTATCCCGACCAGGACTTCATGATCGTCGACTCGGTGGTTGACGAATCGAACGTCCGCTCGTACACGTTCAAGGAACACGAAGGATCGTACCTCGTGGGTCAGCTCGCCGGCCTCCTGACGACGCAGTCGTTCTCCGCCGGGGGCGGCTCAACCCAGTCCGACTCGACGAACGTTGGGTTCGTCGGGGGCGTCGAATCCGATCTTATCGGCCGGTTCCAGGCTGGCTACGAGGCCGGCGTCAAGGCAGCCAACGCTGACGTGGATATCCAGACGAGCTACGTCGGTGACTTCAACGATCCGGCCGGAGGACGCGAGGCGGCCCAGTCGATGTACAACTCCGGAGCCGATGTCGTCTACCACGCCGCGGGCAACACAGGAACAGGGGTCTTCCAGGCGGCTCAGGACCAAGGCCGGTTTGCTATCGGCGTGGACCGTGACCAGTCGGTTACTCGGGCAGACTACGCGGACGTCATTCTGGCGTCGATGGTGAAACGCGTCGACACCGCGACGTTCAATTCCGTCGAGGCGACTGTGGAAGGGAACTTCGAAGGAGGAACGGTCGTCAGCCTCGGCCTGGCAGAAGAAGGGGTCGGGATTGTCTACGGTCAGAACCTCGGGTCCGAGGTCTCGGAGGACGTCAAGTCGGCGATCGAAAGCTCCCGGCAGGGAATCATCGACGGCGAGATCGACGTGCCAACGGACCCAGACGAGGTCTCCGGCTGAGACGGCCCATTCTACCACCGATGAGGCGCCACGATCCGAGCGCGGTGTTTAAGCCGTCCCCGTCGGAGGCAAGCCCCGAATGACCCCGGCGCCGGTCGTCAAGCTCGACGGAATCACGAAACGGTTTCCGGGTGTCATCGCCAACGATGACGTCGACCTGACCGTCGAACGAGGAACGGTCCATGCGCTGCTGGGGGAAAACGGCGCGGGGAAAACGACGCTGATGAACGTTCTTTACGGGCTTTTCGAACCCACCGAGGGGGCCGTATACGTGGACGGTGACGGACTGCCAGTCGACCAGGACGGACGGATAATCACGCCAGAGGGGGGCGAGCGCCTCGGGAAACCCGGGACCGAAGTGGCCCAGCCTCGTCGCTTCGATTCCCCCCGAGATGCCATCGATACGGGGGTAGGGATGATTCACCAGCATTTCATGCTGGTCGATCCGATGAGCGTGACCGAAAACATCACGCTGGGCAACGAACCCCGGAAGTGGGGAGGGCTGGCGATCGATCGTGAAGTGGCTCGGAGACAGGTGATCGATCTCCGTGACAAGTACGGGTTCGAGGTCGACCCGGACGCGGCAGTAGAGGATGTCGGCGTCGGGGTCAGACAACGGGTCGAGATCCTCAAAGCCCTCTATCGGGGGGCGGACATACTCATCCTCGACGAGCCGACGGCGGTCCTCACGCCGCAGGAGGTCCAGGACCTGTTTGCCGTGTTCGAGGAACTGACCCAGAGCGGGAAGACGATCATTTTCATCACGCACAAACTCGGCGAAGCGATGGCGGTTGCGGACGAAATCACGGTGCTGCGTGACGGCCGCAACGTAGGGACGGTCAAGGCAGACGAGACCAACCGGGAGGAGCTGGCGGAACTGATGGTCGGACGAGAGGTGCTGTTGGAGACCGAGGCAGCGCCAGCGGACCCGGGCGAAGAAGTGTTGAAAGCCACCGCCCTCACGGTTGAAGACGACCGCGGAGTGACGGCCGTCGAAGACGTTTCGTTCGGCGTCCGGGCGGGAGAGGTGTTCGGGGTGGCCGGTGTCGACGGGAACGGACAATCGGAACTCGTCGAGGCAATCACCGGCCTGCGGGCGCCGGAAAACGGGGTAGTTCGGATGCACGGGACCGATATTACCGACACGTCGCGGCGGGCCCGGGTTCGTCGCGGAATGTCATACATTCCGGAAGACCGCCAGGAGCGCGGATTGGTGATGCCGTTCGATCTAACGGAAAACGGGATCCTCGGCTCCCAGCATGACCCGCCGTTCGCTAATGGGGGAATGATCGACTGGCAGGAAGCGAGCGACTACACCGCTGATGTCATCGGTGCATACGATGTTCGACCCGAGGATCCAGAGGCGACGGCCGAGTCATTGTCGGGAGGAAACCAACAGAAGTTCGTCGTCGGACGAGAATTATCCCGGGACCCTGCGCTCCTAGTTGCTTCGCATCCAACCCGGGGCGTCGACGTCGGGTCGATCGAGTTCATTCATGATCGACTGCTGGCGCTTCGGGCCGCGGGGAAGGCAGTACTGCTTATCTCCTCGAAACTGGACGAGGTCCAGTCGCTGTCGGACCGCTTGGGGGTGATGTATGACGGCCGACTCGTGGATGTCGTCGACCCTGACGCGATCACGGACGAGCAACTGGGATTGTTGATGGCCGGCGAACAGCCCGACGAGGTGCCCCGGGCGGCGACGCTCGCTGGGGACGGAACAGAGGCTGATCACCCGGCTAACCGGGTGGAAACGGGGACGGAGGATTCGGAAGCGGAGGCAGTTGATGATGACTGATCCTGAGCCCGATGACGATTCCTCAGGGGAAGCCGGCGGAGGCTTGGGTGATCGCGGGCTCGCAGTGCTCGACCGGCTGGTGGCCGCCTCCGCGGTCGAGCGCTTGCTGATCAGCTTATCCGCCCTCGTTCTCTCAGTGTTGGTCGGGGGGATGCTCATACTCGCGGCGGGAAGGATGACGACCTGTAGCAGCGCGGCTACGACCCTGTTTGGCGTCGGCTTCTGCTACGATCCGATCACGGTCTACGACAAGTTGTTCCTTGGCGCGTTCGGAGACCTCTTGGCGAACCCGCTTAACGGCCAGTTGGCAACGACGCTGGCCGAGACCACCATCCTGATGTTCACTGGATTGTCGGTCGCGGTCGCGTTCCGCGCGGGTGTGTTCAACATCGGAACCCAGGGACAGGCCGTCGTCGGAGCGTTGGCGACGGCCGTGGCAACCCTCGCGGTTGTCGAGTCGGTCCCGATCACGGGAATCGCCGGGACGGCACTGCTCGTCCCCTTCGGGCTGGTCGTCGGAGCGGTCGTCGGCGGGTTCTACGGGGCCATTCCGGGAGCGCTGAAGGCGTATGCTGACGCCAACGAGGTCATCACGACCATCATGCTCAACTTCGTCGCGACAGGGGTTGCGCTCTACCTTACACAGGACGTTTTTAAGGACCCGAACAGCTTCACGACCCAGACGCGACCGCTTCCGAGTTATGCGCAGTTTCCAACGATCGTGTTCCGCGCCAGGGACGACGTTTCGTTGGTCGCGCTCGGACTGGCCATCGCTCTCGCGATCGTGGTGGCGTTCATTCTCACGCGGACCACTTTCGGATATGATGTCCGTACGAGTGGAGTACAACCGGAGGCTGCCGAGTACGGTGGCGTAGACGCAGGGCGTACCGTCGTCGCGGCGATGACGCTCTCAGGGGCCCTCGGCGGTCTGGGGGGAGCCATCTACGTGTTGATGATCCTCGGGAACTTCCAGACCGGGGTTCCAGCGTACGGGTTCGATGGGATTACCGTCGCAATCTTAGCCGGGAATAACCCGCTTGGAGTCGGCTTTGCCGCACTCCTGTTCGGGGTTCTCAAATCGGGGAGCATCGTGGTCGACGTAGCGACCGACGTTCCCCCTCAACTTGTCGGCGTACTCCGCGGGCTGATTGTCCTGTTCGTCGCGATGCCGGAGTTTTTCAGAATGATCGGGAAACGCGTCAGGAACGTCCCAGGCGCCGGGGGACCGGGGGAAGCGCAACCGGTTGCGACGGACGGGAGCGGTGTGCCATCGTCGATGAGAGCCGACGGACTTGCAGAGGGCGTCCAGTCGGACAGCCAAACGGACGAACACGACCGCTCGGACGGTCCGGATCCACGGACCGATGGAGGGACATAGATGCAGAGCAGTGACGTCCGTCGAATCGTGACCGCGGCCGGGACGATGACCCTCGGACTCGGGGCCGTCCTCGTAGTAATCGGGGGGACGGTCGCGGACGACCCGACTGCGACTGCATTCCTCGACATTTTGACGGCCAAGAGCACGCTTGCGGCGACTCTTCGGCTCTCAGTCCCTATCGCGTTCGCCGCGCTCGGGGGCGTGTTTGCGGAAAAAAGTGGGGTGATCAATATCGGGCTGGAGGGACTGCTCATCGTCTCGGCCTTCGCTGGAGTGTACGTCGTTCGAACGGTCACTGGTTCGGGTAGCGCCACGCAGGCGGACCTGTGGCTTGGACTGTTGGCAGGGGTGTTCGCGAGTACGGCACTGGCACTGCTGTTTGCCGTCGTCTGTCTTGAGTTCCGGGCGGACCAGATTATCGCGGGGCTTGCCGTGTGGCTCATCGCACTCGGGTTGGCACCTTTCGCGTCGAAGGTGGTGTACGGGGGGCCGAACACACCCACGGTAAGGACCTTCGAGACGCTCACGATCCCGATCCTGTCAGAGATTCCCTTCTTCGGAGCGTTGTTCGACGCGACACCGCCGGTCTACCTCATGTTCGTGGCCGTTGGCGTGTCTTGGTGGACGCTAAACCGGACGACCTTCGGACGGTGGGTGCGTGCCTCGGGGGAGAATCCGAAAGCGCTCGATACGGCCGGTATCAACGTCACGCGGGTCAGGTATGCCGCAGTCTTGCTGTCAGGAGTGTTCTCCGGGATCGGCGGTGCCGCTTTATCACTGACCCTCGGACAGTTCACCGGGAACGGGGCAACAATGGTGAACGGGAAGGGATTCATCGCGATCGTGGCCTATCTGTTCGGCAACTACAACCCGATCGGCGCGCTTCTGTCGACGATGCTGTTTGCCGGGCTGGACGCGATGCAGTTGACCCTCCAGGCCCGTGACGTATTCGCAGTCCCGCAACCACTCGTCCGGACGATCCCTCCAGTCGCCGTCATCGTCGTGTTGGCGTTGTTCGGGCGGACACGGATCCCTGCCGCAGCTGGGGAACACTACGAATCGGGCGAGGATTAAAGCGAGATCCATTCGTCGGCGGGGGCTTCTCGAGGGCGAGCCGTCGGGATCCGAGACAGGAGTGTCGGCTTCCCGAACTGGAGGAACCATTGAACAAGGAATAAAGAGTTTTGACCCGAGAGGAGTCACGTCAGAGTATGACATCCCGTGAGGTCGACGTCGCGGTCGTGGGCGCTGGAACAGCGGGTTGCTATGCCGCGGCGACGGCTGCAGACGCGGGACTGGAAACCGTGGTGCTCGAACGTAAATCCGCCGACGAGGCGGGACACATCGCGTGCGGCGATGCTCTCAAAGGTGCGAATGCCTTCCCAGAATCGATCCCGAAATCCCGCATCGAACCCGCGTTCACCAATACCGGCGTCACACACGGGCGGTTCGAGATTCCCCAGGAGGACACCGTCCTCGAAATCCCGGTCCCGGGTGAACTGGCCGTTATCGATCGATTGGAGTACGGCCAACAGCTTATCGCAGGCGCCGAGGCGAAGGGCGCCGAGTTCCGATATAATACCGTCGTGAAGGACGTGCTACAGAACGACGATGGACGGGTTAGAGGTGTCCGCGGCAAACAGGAGGGAACTCCCGTCGAATACAACGCGGAAGTGGTGATCGACGGGGCCGGGGCGCTGTCCATCTTGCAGGACAAGGCCGACTTTTCGGGGACCACTTTCGACACGAACGTCGCCTACTCACAGTTCTGTTCGGCGTACAGAGAGATCGTCGAGGTCCCGGAGGCGGTTGAATGGGACGACGCCCTAGTGTTCAAACCTACCGACAGAGCCGCAGGATATCTGTGGTATTTCCCGAGGACATCCACGGAGATCAATGCGGGTCTCGGCTTCCAGATGAATGAGGAGCCGATGAAACTTGTCGACGGACTGAAACGTGATCTCCGACAGCGCTCGGAGTTCGAGGATGCGGAAGTGAAGGACAAGCTCGGTGCCGCCCTGCCGACACGGCGGCCCTACGACTCGGCCGTCGCACCAGGCTTCCTCGCCGCTGGCGATGCCGCCGGTCACGTCAATCCCACGACGGGCGGGGGAATCGCAGGGGCCGCGTATGCCGGGACTTACGCTGCCGAACAGGCGGTAACCGCCATCGATCAAGGTGACCTCAGCGAGGCCGCCCTCTGGGAATACAACGAACAGGTGATGGATCACTTCGGAGCCCGGTACGCCGGTCTCGATGTCTATAACGTGCTTTCAACCGCGGTCAATGTGGATGACCTGATGGGACTGCTGGCGGCGCTCCCTGGCGAGAAACTCGCTGAGGCCTTGTACTCCGGAAGTACGTCGATGGGACTGGCACTGAAGTTGCGGACGGCCCTGAAGAGTTTCGGGTACTGGCGTCAGATCTGGGACTTCTACAAGACCAAACAGCTCGCCGAAGACCTCATCGATCACTACGCGGTGTATCCATCCGGACCAGCCGGATTCGCCACCTGGCAGGAACGGCGGGACGAACTCATGGACCGCGTATACGAGACCACCGGAGCCGACCCGAAGTACTAACTCGGTCTCCCGGGCCGACAAGCGCGGCCGTCTCGCTCATTCGGGATCACCGGATCGGAGAGCCTTGAGTGCGACCGCTGCCAGAGCCGCCGCGCCCGCGAGGAATCCGAATCCAGGGATCGATACGGCCGAAGAATCAGCCGTGCTCGTCGGGGTTACGGTGGTCCCCGAAGGCTGGTCCGTCGGGGTTGTCGTTGTCTCTGGCGCTGTTGCGACACGAACCCGGCGACTCACTTCACCCTCTCGTCCGTCCGTAGTAGTCACTCGGAGGGTCACCAAGTATACCCCTGGTGTCTCGTAAGTGTGTCCGACCTCCCGTCCGGAAACGTCCTTGCGGCCATCCCTGTCGAAGTCCCACTGGACGTTCGCGATCTGGGTCGATCCGAGAGTGGTCGTTGCTAGGAAGAATCTGATTTGTTCCCCAGCGACCGGACGTTCCGGAAAGTATGCGAACGTGACGCCGAGCCCGGCCTCGGGGGTCGGGGTGGCGACCGTCGTAGTGTTTCCTGACTCTGTCGGGGTTGGTGTTTCCGTCGTGGCATCTCGAGAGCGAGACGAGCCGTTCGTTTCACCGCCGGTCGGGGTGGTCATTAGGGGGGTGGCTGCGATGCTTGCAGCACCGGCAAGTACAGCCCGCCGGGACACGCGTCGACTCACACGGAATCTCACTCGCCGGAGGGATATGTCACTTCCGCGTCTTGACGGAACTCATGGACGACCGGGAATGGGCCAACATCGGGCCCCCCGGCGGACTCAGAGGAACACCCGGTTGACGCTGCGTTCGGTGATCTCCCGCTTTGTGGATGTGAAGGCGCTCTTTCCGGCCCCGAGGATCAATACCCCGGTACCGTAGGCTCCGACACCAAGGAGCGCCGTGACCTCCCCGCCAAGGAACGCAGCCAGTTCGGTGATCCCCAAGACTACGAACAGACCTACGCCCACGAACCGGGCCCATGTGTGGAGTCGAAGGAGCCCCAAAGCAACCGTGAGGAGGGCTAGCCCGATTAGCGCCTCTCGAACCGCCGGAACCAGTGGCAGAGACCCCTCCACCAGCAACAATTCGGCCCCACCCGCCCGGAGCATCCCTATGCCCAACGCGTGTAACAGACGTAGCGCGCCGTCGACGGCTGCCCAACCCGCTGCGAAGGTAACGATGGCCGGTGACTTCCCACCCATAGTCCCGAATTAATGAACGAACGGGTATGAAATAAAGCTTTGCCACACTCTGGTTTTGTGAAATAAAGGGCGAAGCGGCGCGGGAATCGCAGTCTACGGCCCGGGAATCGGATGGGCCGACGCGACGGCCACAATCGCGTTCGAGAGCGTCTCAACCCCGATCTCCAGGCTAGCCTCGTCGACGTCGAACCGGCTGGTGTGGTGCCCACCCGGATGGTCGGTGCCGATCCCCACATACGTCGCGGAGCCTCCCTGCTCCTGTACCCGCTCCATCAGGAACGTAGCGTCCTCGCTCCCCCCGAGTTCATCCCGCTCAAGTATCGACTCGACGCCTTCCACTTCCGCTGCAGCCTCCGCGATGATCGACGCGAGATTCGAATCGCTTGTGGCGGACGGTGCCCGTCCCAGTCGTTCCGTATCCACCTCACAGCCGTGCATTTCCGCTGCTCGGCAGATGACGTTCTCCGCCTCCTCATTCATGTATTCCATCAATGCTGTCGTTTCACCTCGGACTTCGCCTTCGATATGCGACCCTTCCGGAATGATGTTAGTGGCAGTTCCGCCACCGACCAGTCCCGCATTAATTCTGGTGGCACCGTCGTGGTGTCGTGGAATGGCATACAGGTTCTGGACAGCGGTCGCCATAGCCTGAACGGCGTTATCCCCCTCCTCGGGATGACCTCCGGCATGAGCGGCCTCGCCCTCAAACTCAGCAAGGAAATGCGAGACCGCCAGAAACCCATCGATGCCCGCGACGATCTCGCCCGTGGGATGGTCGAGACCGACGTGGAGGGCGAAGAGGTAGTCCACGTCGTCCACCAACCCCGAGTTGGCCATAGGCTCGCCTCCAACGATCTGCTCTTCGCCAGGTTGGAAGAAGACCTTCAACGTCCCTTCGAACGCCGAGTCCAGTACCGCATCGATCACGCCCAGGCCGATGGCCGCATGGGCATCATGGCCACAAGCGTGCATGTGCCCCTCGGTTTCCGACCTAAATCCCACCGCAGCGGGCCTGTGCTCCTCCGAGTCGGATTCGGTGATGGGAAGCCCATCGATATCGACCCGGAGGCCCACCGTCGGCCCGTCGCCACGTCTAATGATGCCGACCGCCCCGGTGTATCCACCATCCATCTCCGTGAGGTCCTCCTGACGGGCGCCCGCCTCGGCGGCTCGGTCCATCCAGGTTCGGAGCGTCGCTTCCGTGGGGACGTTGCGCCGTTCACCGCCGAGAACTTCGGGCCCGTACAGGATCTCGTCGACGTCGCGACTCCGCAACTCCTCGACGATTCGTGCCGTCGTGTAGAATTCACACCATGCGGGTTCGGGATGCCGGTGAAGCTCCCGGCGGATCCTGACGAGATCGTCGGTATCGGCTGGTTGTGCCATACGCCCCACAACACGGCAGTAATCTTAAGCACCGCCGTCCCGGTGGACACCGCCTGTTTCGCCTGATCCACTCGAACCCGGGACGGAACTCCTGTTCAGCCAGGAGATATGACACAGTTTCGCAGCTCAGTCCCCATCCTGCATCCGGACCGTGAGGACGGGTGGGTCGGCGCTTCGGACAACCCGTTCCGTCACGCTGCCGAGCAGGTACCGGTCCAGTCCCTGCCGACCGTGAGTTCCCATCACAATCAGGTCGATCTCGGCGTTGTTTGCGTATTCGAGTATCGACCGGTATGCAGTTCCGGAGACGATCGCCGTTTCCGTCGGCAGATCGGCCGCCTCCGCGGCGTCGATGACGGTCGCTACCGCTTCCTGTCCCTCCTGCTCGAGTGATTGAACTACAGTGTCGGTTCCGGAGTCCAGCGCCGAGTAGGCCGTCGCATCGACAACGTAGAGCGCGTGAACCCGCGCGTCAAACCTCTTGGCTACGACGATCGCGTGTTCTACGGCTGCCTCGGACGCGGGGCTTCCGTCTGTCGGCACGAGCAGTTCATCATACATTCGGTCCAACCGTCGGTGCCCGGGGGCTTTAGTCGCGTCGGGTCGACCATTCATGGCCGGCTAGAGAGACGACCGGTCCCGACGACTGCCACCTCTTTTAGCCTGGACCCCTCGGTCGCGGGCCGGGTGCACGGCGGTTCGCCGCAGAAGCTCTCACGATTTTTACTTCCGGACGGTCGCTCCCAGCTTCGGGTCGTCGATGAAACCAGCGCTCACGCGCCCGGTGTTCCAGTCGGACGCTTTCTCAGGGTGGGGAGGCGTCGGCTGGTGAAGCCCTGGGGGGTCATCTCGGCTTGATAGCGGGGCTGGCTGACGACAACCCATCACACTCACCGGTACCGGGTGGATGGAACACCGCACTGGGGTCCATGGCGGGATCGACTAAGCCCGCCGCGGGTCCCTTCACCGGCCGAAGTCGGGGTCTCCCTCGCCATCGGGACCTGCGGACGAGGTAGTCGACTGGAGAGACCGACGACCCAACGGCTTGAAAATGGGGGGAACCATCACCCCGGTTGTGCGGGTGTTGAATTATCTCGAACTCGCTGACCGGTTCGATCGGGCAGGGATCGGGACCGCCCATGACCAGCAGCTAACAGCTCTGCGGCGCGAGGGCCAGGAGGACATCGATATCCTGACGAATCCTTGGCGGGGGAGCGGCCCGGTCGACTCGCTCAAACGGCTCGCTGGGGGCAACGGAATGTTTAGCGACTTTGATCTCGCTCACTGCAACACCATCGGTCCCGGGAGTGTAGTTGTGGCGCGACATGCCCGCGCACAGGGAATACCGTTGATTCTGCACTGCCATACGACTGCCGAGGACTTCCAAGGGAGCTTTCGGGGATCGAACCGTATCGCGCCGGCTTTGCGCCGGTATCTTCGGTGGTTCTATTCGAAGGCCGATCTCGTGCTCTGTCCCTCCGAACATACTAGAACGCGTCTCGAAACGTATCCGGTCACCACCCCGATCCGCCAAATCACGAACGGCGTCGATCGAGAGTCACTCGAGGGGCATACGGAACTCAGAGAGGAATACCGAACCCGGCATGACCTCGATGGGTTCGTGGCGTTCGCGATAGGCAACGTCTTCGAGCGGAAGGGACTCACGGATTTCTGTCGGGTAGCTGAACAATCCACTCACGAGTTCGTCTGGTTTGGTCCGTACGACACCGGACCGCACGCCTCGCCGACGGTGCGACGATGGGTGCGCCACCCGCCGGACAACGTGACCTTCACGGGGTGGATCGAGGACAAACGAGGAGCGTTCGGTGCCGGTGACGTCCTGTTTTTTCCGGCCAAGGAGGAGAATCAAGGGATCGTGGTTCTCGAGGCGATGGCCTGTGGGAAACCGGTCGTCCTCCGGGACATCCCGGTTTTCCGCGAGTTCTTCACCGACGGGTACGACTGTCTCATGGCGGGAAGCCGTCCCGAGTTCCGAGAGGCGCTGGAGCGGGTGGCTGCTGATCCGGGTCTCCGCGACCGCTTGAGTGAGAATGCCTTGGAAACGGCCGCAAAACACGGGCTCGACGAGGTAGGAAACCGCCTTCTCAGAATCTACGGCGACCTTCACCAGCGCGAAACGGGGGGTCCCGAGGATCTATAGAGCCGTGGCACCGGTCGAGGGAGCTCGGACGAGACGGACTCCGCAAGGGCTTAACTCCCGGTCAGAGAACCCCGCGGCATGGAGCAAGTGGCGGCGTTCACCGATACGTATCTGCCCACGGTGAACGGCGTCTCGTATACTATCAAAACCTGGCGAGAGCGATGGCAGAGCCGTGGGGGCCGGATGGAAGTAGTATTCCCATCGGCCCCTGATTACTCGCCTGCGGACGGGGAACACCCGGTCAGGAGCTTTCGGTTCCCCTTCTATGACGGGTTCCGGATCGGTCTTCCCGGAATTCCGGAGGCCGTTCGCGATGTCGACCTCGTACATGCGCATACCCCGTTCGCGCTTGGGCTGTCAGGATTACATATGGCTCGCCAGCGAAATCTGCCTCTCGTCGCGTCATATCACACACCGACCGCGGAGTACGCTGATTACCTCGCGAACGGGTCCTTTTCTACGGTCATCGAGGGCACGGCCCGGAGATACGAACGCTGGTATCTCAACCGTGCCGACGTGCTTGTCGTGCCCAGTGGGCCTGCGGGCGATCACTTGCGCGACATCGGTGTCGAAACCCCGACACATGTGGTCCCGAACGGCGTCGACACTGACTTCTTCAGCCCGGCGGGCGAGCAAGAACTCACGAGGTTCCGAGACCGCCACGACCTTCCGGAGGGCCCGCTCGTCGGATACACAGGCCGACACGGATTCGAAAAGAACCTCGATTCAATCGTTCCTGCTGTCGTGCAGGCGGATGTCGAGGTGACGCTCCTGTTTGGAGGGGACGGCCCCGCACGAGACAAGTTAGAGGCCCAGGCCAGCGAAGCCGATGTCGCCACCCGGTTTCTCGGCTTTCTGGAGCGGGAGGAACTCCCCGCATTGTATACCAGTCTCGACGCATTCTTGTTTCCATCCCCGGTCGAGACACAGGGACTCGTCGCGCTGGAAGCCAACGCTTGTGGCACTCCGGTAGTTGGGGTGAACGCGGGGGCTCTGGCGGAAACGATCGTTGAGGGTGAGACGGGATACCGGTTCGAAAGGGGAGATACCCGGAGCTTCGCGCACGCTATCGAGCGGACATTTGCGGAACGAAAGCAACTCAGGGAGGCCTGTCTTGCCCGCAGGGACCAGACGAGCGTCGAGGCTGCAATAGATTGCCTTACCGACGTCTACGCGGAGATTTCATCCTGCACCACCCCGTGACGCGGTCAAAGCGCGTTGCCCAAACCCGTATTTAGGGTCGAGATCAGTCGTCTTCGAGGGCCTGGGCGATCCGCTGGAGTTGACGAGTTGCGTCTCGGAGTTCGTCCCGAAGCTGTCGCACCTCCCGCACCAGTTCCTCGTTTCCGGCTTCACTCTCACTGCCGCCACCCATCGCACCGGGGCCGCCTCCGCCCATCATTCCTCCCATCATTTGTGCGAACGGGTTCCCGCCTCCTCCGCCCATACCGCCGGGAGGGCCACCGCCCATACCGCCGGGACCCGGTGGGGCCTCACCCTCTTCTCGCTCCTCTTCGCGGCGTTCACGGATCTCCTCCACCCGTTCACGGAAGGATTTCTCGTCCTCGCTCTCTGGCGTGTCTCCCTCTTCGCTTCCTTGTTCCTCGTTGGGTTCGTCGTCTTGAGTCTCGTCCGTCATGCCTGCGGGTTCGGCGGACGGGCAAAAAGGGTTGCCTCTCAAGGAAGCCTCTCCTGCCCCAAGCCGCCCTCCACTCTTTTGTCACCCCTTTCGAGGGTGGACCGGTGCAGTACCCTCCCCGCTAGGCTAGGAAGTCCGGAGGGGAACCCATCACCGTGGCAATGTCAGGACCGGGACGGCGGGTTCATATCCGGAGGACATGACAACGGGTCCAACGAGGGTACCTGACCGGGATTCCTGATATTGCCGGTGCTGTACGGCATCGGGTGTCGGTGCTCAGCAGACGTCATGCAGGAAGGGTCCGGCTGATCGTTACGGTCCCGGTCACAGGTTGGCCGTTCCGTCAGCTACCAACGAGTAGACTCGTAGGCTTGTCAGGAAGCCGTCTCACCGACCACGTCTTGGCCCGTGAGACTGAGGAATCACCACACCCGGAGTCACACCACGCGTCCGCCCACGCCTGAAGCGGTGGGCTTCCGCGGTGTACCGCTGTGGGTGTGGACGAACCCACGGCGGGCTGCCCGAGCTCGGGGTAGACGGGATCGATAGAAGGGCTATTCGCGTGCGACTGCGATGTTCCGGACGTCTCCCTCACAGTCCGGACACGTCA
>CAZCXJ010000003.1:0-46761 GCA_964502585.1 uncultured Candidatus Halobonum sp. | reverse complement strand
TATTCGCGTGCGACTGCGATGTTCCGGACGTCTCCCTCACAGTCCGGACACGTCACAGGATGAGTCGCAGCCTGCTTGCGGCTTCCACACTCTGTGCACTCGAATACCCCGGTCGAGGGGGTGTAGGGGTCCAGATCGTTCACTGGCATATGAGTAAACTCTGGGTCACCGCATATAAGGAATCCCCTAAAACATAACAGAGGGATTTAAGGAATTAATATGCGGGGTCCCTTAGCGGAGTTCCGCTTCGGCGAGATCGACGGCCTGGCGGAGCGCACGGACGGAACTCAGATACCCCGCCCCCACGGCGGCTTTCGCGGCCCGGGCAGGCGCGCCAGTAAGGACTGTCGGTCCTACTTGCGCCACCGCGCCGTCGCCGATGGAAACGATCCAACCCGGCACGTCGAACCGATATCGCTCGAGGCGAGGCTCGAAAGCCTGGTCGTTCCTGTGGGCCTCTGCCAACCGGCAAATGTTCGTCGCTGCGGTGCGGGCCTCGCGGATCGCCGCGCTCGCGCTCGCGGGAACGGGCTCGCCGTCGGCATCGAGGATCTTGCCGGCGTCGCCGACGACGAAGGTCGACTCGGACAGTCGGAGATCCGATTGAACCGTCGGTCGGGTGCCGTCGGTGGCAGCCTGGCCCGTGATTCCACCGGTCCAGATGAATGCGTCGTACGAGAGTTCTTCCTGATCGGTGACGACCGCGTTGGCAGTTGCCCGTTGCACGGCCGTGCCTGTGCGGACGTCAACGCCCCGTTTCTCCAGTTCCGTTCTCACTGCGTTCCGAAACGGGTCGGGGAAGTTGGGGGCGACAGTTTCGAACTGTTCCAGAAGAACCACCGTTGTACCCTCTGAGGTCCGCACCCCGGGATCGCTACGATCCTCGGGTGTGTCGGGGTCGGGGGAGTCCGGGACCGTACTGGAGCGGAGTTCGCCCGCGAGCGCTGTGATTTCCCCGGCGACCTGGATTCCCGAGAGGCCTGCACCCCCGATGACCACGGTGCCACCGTTCTCACATACCGGAACTACCGCCTCCCGGATCGCCCTGGCCTGGGCCGTGGTTTTGAGCGGAAGCGAATGCTCCTCAACCCCAGGGAGGTCATAATAGGCAGTCTCGGAGCCAAGACACACGGCGCCGTAATCGTAGTCCAGTCGACGTCCCGACTCCAGGGTTGCGATACCGGCACTGGCATCAATTCCTGTCACCCGGTCTTCCACAAGTTCCGCATCCCCGATCACCTCGGAAAGCGGGACCGTGATCGTGTCCTCGATTTCGGGTCGCCGGATGACACGATGGACCTCGTGGCGGACGAGATGAGTGGGTGTTTCGTTCACCACGGTAAGGTCCACATCGGGTGGAAGTCGAGTTTCGAGTCGGCGTGCCAGTGTTACACCCGCATATCCGGCCCCCAGAACGGCAACCTGCATACTCACGGTACGGGTGCGAGCGGCAAGAGACCGTCGGGTTCACTTCCAGCCAGCGGCTGGGGGACTCAGAACAGTGCGGCACCCTTGTCCAGCGTCTCGGCCGGACCGCCAACCTCCCAGACTGCGGTTTCCACACCGATTTCGTCCAATCGCTCAGCGACCCGGTCGGCATGTGTCGCAGTCGTGTTCACGTAGACGCTAGCACCCGTGTCCGTGGAGAAGTAAACCGGCCGGTCCTCCTCCGTACGCAGTTCACGGACCGCATTGAACACCGCGATGGTCTCCGGCTGCCAGTAGACCCAGCCGGCGGGACCAGTCATCGTTGCCGCCGTCAATGACAAGGAGTCGTGTTCCGCGGTTTCGAAGATCCGGCGAAATGAGCCGGCCCGAAGCGCATCGCGCATCTCCTGAAGTTGATCTTGGACATGGACCCGTCGCGCATCGAACATATGGCTCTGCGCAGCTTCACGATGGGCTTCTTCCGTTTCCTTGTAGGACGGGACCAAGGCCGTCACGATCCGGAGGTCCGTTTCCGGATCGAACGGCTCGCCATCGAGGGTACCAGTCCCCGTCTCCATCCGTCGCGACCGACAGTCATGGTCATTGAGTCCCGCGGAGAGATACGAATAGGCGCCCGTGACGGCCCGAGCCGCCGAAGACGACCCCCGACGAGCGATCGTCGAAAGTTGCGGGGGAGAGAGGTCGAGCCCAGCCGCCTCTGCGAGTGCGACCGCAAGCGCAGCGAACCCCGAAGACGACGAGCCGAACCCGACGTTCGTCGGAAACGAGTTTTCCGAGACGACCCGGACGGTCCGGTCGATTCCGGCCCGCGCTCGCACATGGTCGACGACAGCTCGGATCCGCTCGGCCCCGCGACCCTTGACCGGCTCTCCGTCGATCCGATACTCGTCTTCCCCGGAATCCGCTCCGGGCGAGGTGAACTCCACCGTGGTCGTCGTTGCCGAGGGGGCCGTACAGACGCTGATCGAATCATGGTACGGGAGCCGGAGCTCGGGATCGCGCATTCCGTGGTACTTCACCAGTCCCTGAATCGGATGGGCACGCGCCGTCGCTTTCATCATCCGTTCGACGGAACCGGGCGAGGAATATGTGTTCCGGACTATCGAACGCCTCTATAGGTCCCAGTGACATACCGCTGGAAGTCGGGGGCCCCGGTGAAACCGGAATCGCCTGGACAGGGTGCAAAAAGGGCCCGCGGGGGCCTCAAACGGAGAACTTAACCGACTCCCCAGCCCACGTTATGGTAATGGCTTACGAGGACCTGTTGGAGGATCCAGTGATCCAGAAATACCTCCACGAACTCGTCGGTCCGACCGGAATGCCCGTGGCGGCCGCACCACCGGACGGCGAGGTCACCGATGAAGAACTCGCGGAAGAACTCGGGTTGGAACTGAACGACGTGCGACGAGCGCTGTTTATTCTCTACGAAAACGACCTAGCGAGGTATCGTCGGGTCCGCGACGAGGACTCGGGATGGCTCACGTACCTATGGACGTTCGAGTACGACAACATTCCGGAGAATCTGGAATCCGAGATGCACAGGCTCCTAGATGCACTCGAGCGTCGGCGGGAATACGAGTCCGACCACCAGTTCTACCTCTGTGAGGTTGATTCCATCAGATTCGAGTTCGAGGAGGCGATGGAGTTCGGATTCGAGTGTCCGGAGTGTGGCTCGTCGCTCGAATCAATGGAGAACACGCGGCTGGTCCAAACGATGGAACGACGAATCACGGAGCTCCGAGAGGAACTCAATGCGATTCCTGAGACTGCCGGGGCGGAGGTCTGAGTAGTCCGGCGCGATGGTGGTCCTCGCAACCAAATGTTACGTGGAGGGAAAGGCCCGCGACGGAGCGATTGACGCGATGGAATCGCTAGTCGGCAATGATATCGGAACCCTCGAGGTCGATGCCGGGGTAGGTGTCCGTCACGACGACTTCGTGTCGGTGACGCTGAACGGTCCGGACAAGGCCGCAGCACGCAACGTGCTTCGGGAGCGCTGGGGGACCGTCACCCCGCATTTCGAGGACGGAAGTGTGTATCGCGGAACGTTGGAGTCATGGGACGCGGACGGGTTCACCCTCGATGCTGGTCGGGATATCCGTGTCCCACGGACTGAACTGGGCCTTGGGCCGGGCGACGCTGGACAAATCCGGGACCGCTTCGGGATCGTCCAGCATCTTCCCATCCGGTTTCGTTACCGGACCGACGACAGCCACGAACTCGCGGAGGCCGAACAGGACCGCCTGTACTCATGGACTCGGGGACCGGGACGGGTCAATGTCAACAGCACCACGCGGGCCGCGGCTAGGGCTACGGTCAACCGGGCCGGTCATGCACAGGACATCATCGGGGTCGAACGGCTCGGGTTACTCGAACAGAGCATCATTTGCGACGAGAACACAGACCCGCCTGGCCTCCTGGCCGCGATAGGCGAACACCTCCCTGCAGAACTGCGCTGCGTGGTCCCAGGATGAGGCGCCGTCGTATCCTCGCATTTCTGGCGTTGGCGGCTCTCGTAGCCGGGTCTGGATGCCTTTCAGCACTCACAGGAGGCGGGTCGATCGCTAGTGAGCAACTCGACGAGGACCCGCCTGAGCCGTACGCTTGGAACGAAACGGAAACCGTCCACGTCAGCATCCATGCAGACACGAGCTTCCAGGCTGTCTACCGTATCGAAGGGACCCAGATCGAACTCTACCGACGGGACGGGCTCGGCGGACGGAACGCCCTGTCGATACGCGCCTTACGCTACCAATATCCCAACGGAACGGTAATCAAGGGGACGACCCTGGCAGAACGGGGGCGGGTCGAACGGACCAGCGACGCGGTCGTCATCGATTTACCTGTGGAGTCGGACGTGGAGGGTGATCAGCTCGCGTTCACTGCTGAGACAACGCCGAAACGGTTCAGCCTTCCCGTGTTCGTCGAGGGCTCATACGAAGTTGTGTTACCGCCGGGCAGAGATGCGTCGGTCCCCGTGTTCGGACGGACTGTCCCGCGCGGTGGGGAACTCCAAAATGAGGACGGTCGCGTCCACGTGAGATGGAGCGAGGTCACGAGCGACACGGTGCTCGTCCAATATTACCTTGAGCGAGACCTCCGCATCTTTGCCGTCCTCCTCGCGGGGTTGAGTTCGATCGCCGGGGGCGGGTTGCTGTACTATCGGTACCGGATCGAGCAACTCAAAAAGCGCCGGGAGGAGATGGGACTCGACGTAGATACGGACGACGAGTTTGGCCGGGACCCCCCGCCAGGAATGGGATGACGGCCGGCTTTCCCACCGTTCCGGACACGTTGTTGGAAGGATGGGAACAGCTGGAACGCGAGGTTGACCGACCGTTCGACACCAAAATTGCTTCCGTCGAGGCCCGGACGGTCGTATACGAGGACCGGGAGCTCCGTGAGAGGTTACAAAGGCGTCTGGAACGTGACCGACTCTGGCGGTTTTTTATCGCGAGTAGCCTCCGGTTGCGGCCGCTTGTGTCGCCCACGGAACCGCTGACGCGGCTGATCACGAGACGAGCCCAGGCGGGGTTCGCAGAGCGGCTTGAAGCCCGGGGATTCGATGGGGTCCGGGCAGCCGAACGACGCGAACTCACGATCGCCGGGACGCAAGCGCGGGTTCGGTGGTACGACGCAGTCTGTCGCATCCCCGGTCTATCCATGCGGGTTCGTGGGGCTGCTTCCATTCGTCCGGCCTCGGATGTCTACCTACTCGCCGGAGGGGCATACCCGACCGAAGTCCGTGACGCTGAGGATGCAGAAACGGGTGACACGCTACAACAAGCACTCGACCCGAAGGAGTTCAAAGCGGAGCTATTGGACCTTGTCAAGGCAGCAGACATCACTCCCGGGGATTAACTGAGTGGACCCTTGGCGGGTTATCCGAGGGTCGCACGGACCGACCCGAGTAGGTCTACTTTCGCGGGTGCGACCCCGAGCAGGCGTGACAACACACCTGGGACTACCTCCGGACCGGCATACGCTATCCTGTGACCGTTCACGCGGATTTCCAACGGCACACGGGCGACCCCTTCGGCGACGCCGGCAGGCAACAGGTCGAGAATCTCACCAATCCGACGTGCCGCACCGACGGACGGGGCCTCGATGACCAGACGCTCATCCATGTCTCGAACCTCGTACCGGTCGTCTTCGACGGTCAGCATGAGCTCCGCCTCGATAGACAGGCCACTTGGTCCCGACACGGCTCGTCAGTCGTCTTCGCTGGTGGAGATTCGAAGTGTTCCGTTTACGTGCCAGTGTGCGTGGTCTGCGTCCGGGCCAACCTTGCTCGGAACGGCGACCTCCATGTCCTCGAATGTATAGGTGATCGTTGCCCCCCGTCCCGTGAGTCGTTCGTACAGCGCTATGCCCAGATCAGGCCAGTTGGTCGTTTCGTCGATGACTTCGTCGTCGGACGTCGGGGCCGTCGTTTCATTCGTTTCGTCGGCGCTCATGATACACGGAGAATAGAACCTCCAGCGGCTTAAACCGTCGGCCATGGACAGACCGGCTAACCCCGCCGAGCGAAGGTGAGATAGCCTGTGTGACCTACGCCTTTGGTATCTGGCCGGGTGCCTCGATCGTCGACGCGGAGACGACGCTGGATCGTTTCGACAGCTTCCACGTCACGGAACCCGCTCTCACGGGCCGTCCGGACGGCAGTCCGCGCCTGCTCGACGAACGGCGCATAGACGACGCAGTATCCGCCTGGTACCAGCAACTCGGGGGCCCGGCGGACGACGGCCGGCGCATCCGCCATGTCGAGCGTTATCAGATCGAACGCCTCGGGATCAAACACATCCAGGTCGTCGACGAGATCCGCGTTCCGGACCTCGACACAAGAGCTAGTGTCTGCGAGTTCCATGTTCTCACGCGCCACGGCAGCGAACTCGGAGTCGATCTCGTAGGTGATGACTTCCGCGCCCATACGGCCGAATGCAGCCGCGAGGACACCCGTTCCCGTTCCCGCGTCCAGAACGTGATCGTCCGCAGACGCCCCTGTATGGCCCACTACGAGTCCCACGTCTCGGGGCATCATTGGGGCGCCGGTCCGCTCGAAATGATCAAACAAATCCGGAAGGCGGAGGGCCTGAACGCGAAACACTTCTCGGAGGTGAGTGGCTAAGAGTTCCCCCGAGTTCACGTCCGACGGTACCTTCAATACGCCGAGGTCGGTCTGGAGTTCCTCGCCCGATGCCCGGACGTATTCGCGGTCGCTCCCGGTCCCAACGATATCCGCCTTGTCGATGTCGATCCGGCCGCCCCCGTTCGGGCACTGGTCCGAATCTTCCTCCGCGACGCTTCCGACGTGGCCGAGCAGATAAGCGGTCACTCCAGCCGTGCGATTGCGGCCGCGAGGTCTCCCTCCTCCGATTGAAGAGCCTCACGCGCCTCCGCTTCGGTCACACCCGCCCGTTGAGCCACGATTTCCACGTCCTCATCCGGGACGGTATCGCCGCCGCTCGCGTCCGCTGATTCGGAGCCCCGTTCTCGGTGATCTGGCTCGCCGACGATCTGGTAGGTTTGCTGGCCTTGGGCCTCGATTTTTGTGACATCGGGGGCATCGAACACCAGATCCTCCTCCGCGGTCCGAATGATCACTTCTTCAGCGTCGAGTTCCTCGGTATCGATCCCCATCTGTTGCATCATCTGTTCCATCTTCCGCGGGTCCATGCCGCCGCCTCCGAACATATGGTCCCGGACGGGGCCGCGGAGCAAAAGCGTGGCGACACTAATGCGGTGATCCTTGCTGCCCCCCGCGATATCGGGTACTTTGATACCGATGCAGACCAGTTTGAGGTTATGCGTCTGGCAAACAAGACTTGGCCGGACCTCGGGGAGTATGTCGGGGAGGAATCGCTAGCAGTCGTGCCCCTCGGGTCGACTGAAGCTCACGGGCCTGCCCTTCCGTTGGCGACAGACGCACTGATCGCGGAGAGTCTGGCAGCGACCGCTGCCGAGCGGACTGGATTCCTCCGGACGCCACCCGTCCGGATCGGTGTCTCTGAGCATCATCGGCAGTTTCATGGAACGATGTGGGTCGAGCCGGGTGTCTTCCGCGACTATGTTGAAAGCTTCACTCGGAATCTTACCTACCACGGAATCGACCGCGTGGTCTACGTCAACGCACATGGCGGGAATAGGGCTCACCTCCGAGAGGTCGGGCGTCGACTCAGGCGGGACCGCGAGGCGTACGCGATCGAGTGGATGTGGGACGAGTCGATCCCCGATCTTGTCGCCGATCTTTTCAGCCACAACGGCCCCCACGGCGGACCGAAGGAAACCGCGATGGTGATGCACCTCGCCCCCGAACTCGTCGCCGAGCATCGCTTGGAGGAAGCCCGCGACGGAGGCCTCGTGGATCTCGACCAAGGAATCGGGCGGAAATACGGTGCTCGGACGTTTTTCGATTCCATCGACAACACGGACAACGGTGTATTGGGAGACCAGACTGACGCAACTCCGGCAAAGGGCGAAGAACTCTTCGAGGCGGCCGTCGATCAATTAGTGGCCCTGCTGGGATGGCTCGACGACCAACCGTTCGACCAGTTGATGCCAAAACCCCACGTGGAGCCCCAACCCGGGAGCGGTCGATGACTCGTTCGGAGGGGAGCTAGCCCGCTGGCAGGACAGACAGCCTATCCAGTAGGCAGATTGGATCCACCGGGCCGACGCAGTCGCCTGACAGGTGGAATCCTCGGCACGGGATCACTGGTCTTCGTCCGGATCCAGGTCGACCACTTGCTTCCCCGTGGCCCGGGGCACCACCCGCTTTTCGGCATCTTCCCACTCGCGGTCGAGTTCCAACCCATCGAACAGTCGATCAAGGAAGACGGCCAACGCTGCGATTTCCGAGTGGGGCTGGTTCGTTACCGCTACGTTCCAGTCGGCGGTTTCATAGAACTCGAACGGCACTTTCCCGCCGCCGACGATAACGAGCAATGCAGCCCTCTCGCTCCGTCCCTGATTTCGAATCTCGTCAACGGTATCTTGGATGGGTTCACCGTACATGGTGAGGTGGACCACCGCGCCGTTCCAGTCCCGGGCGAAGCGACGCTGGTCGCCACGGCGTTCCACCGTAAAGGGACCCCCGAACCGGGTCGTCACGTTCCGGACCGTCTCGACTGCGTCGCCGGCGTTTTCAGGAAACACCACCCTGTCAGCGCCGAGAGCCCTGGCAGTCAATCCCACGTGAGTCGTCATCCGGTCGTCCCGCCCCGGACGATGCCCGTACCGGAGGATCGTCACTGGGAGGTCCCTGACCGCCAGCCCTACTTCGTCCGGCGGGATGTTCGAAAACGGGCGCTCCTCGCGGGTCATGGAAGACCGGACGGTGCCGATGATGGAGGGCCTTTCGGTACGATGGTGGAGGACATTCCGCCCAACTGGTGGAATAATCATTGGCGAGAGGCCTTTGTCCGTCCATCGGCTAACGGGGATGATGGCACACCGACCAGAAGAGCGGGCCGGGGTTGCTAACGTCGACCTCTCTGGAACGACGGCCCTCGTAACTGGATCTACGAGGGGGATCGGTCGAGAGACGGCCGAGGCCCTCGGTCGACTTGGCGCCCACGTCCTCGTTCACGGACGTGATCAGCAGACGGGACGACAGGTCGTTGAGACCCTCAGGGAAGATGGCACTGGAGCGGAGTTCCTGCGAGCCGATTTCTCGAACCCCTCTGAAGTGCGGGACCTTGCCCAGCGGGTCCGCACGATGTCAACCAGCCTCGATGTCCTCGTCAACAATGCTGGCGGTTACTTCCGGGAGGGACGACTGACCGACTTGGGCGTCGAACGAACGTTCGCTGTGAACCATTTGGCCCCATATCTCCTCACAACCGAACTCCTCCCGGCCATGTCGGACGACGGCCGAATCGTGACAGTGGCGTCCGAGGCACACCGGGGGGCGGCACTCGACTTGGACCGAGCGACCGCAGTGGGAAACTATAGCGCGTTGACCGCTTACCAGCAATCGAAACTGGCCAACATCCTGTTTGCGCTTGAACTCGCCCGTCGACTCCGGAACATCGACGGCCGGCTGACCTCGAACGCACTTCATCCGGGCACCGTTCCCGGAAGCGGGTTCCTCCGGGACCTTCCGGGCCCGCTGTACCGGATCGCACGCGCACTCGACGGGTTCCCGCTGGTCACCTCGGTCGCCGAAGGGGCAGAGACGCCGACGTATCTGGCTGCTGCGCCCGCCGTTGACGGGGTCACGGGAGCGTACTTCTCCGAGTGTGCGCGCAGGACGCCGGCTCGGGCCGCTAGGAACGAGGCGACCGCTCGTGAGTTGTGGGAGATTAGTGCGCAACTGCTCGGCATCGAGGAACCACTCAAACACGCAGGCCAACGCTCACGAGAAGCGGTGGACGAACGGTAACGGGGGCCGTCGGTGGTTAGGGTGGTATTCGCCCGAGGGTCGACCGGAAGACATTTGTTGAGGTCAACGTTGGGCACCATATGAATCTCGCGGACGCGTCCGTCCTAGTCACCGGCGGGGCTGGGTTGGTTGGTTCTCATCTCGCCGAGCGGCTCCTCCCAGAAACCGACGTAACCGTCGCGGACGACCTCTCGAAGGGCGATCGACGGCGAGTCCCTGACGATGCGACCTTCATTCAAGCCGACATGACCGACCCGGACGCGGTTGCCGAAGTCGTCACACCGGGTCTGGATATGGTCTTTCACCTGGCCGCCCATACCGATACCCGCGCCAACGACCGTCGGTTCTATGAGGAGAATACGGCGATGACGTATAACTTGCTTGAACGGATGGAGGCGACAGGGGTCGACCGGTTAGCGTTCACGTCGTCTTCAACCGTGTACGGCGAGGCGCCCCGTCCCACCCCGGAAGACTACGCCCCGCTGGAACCGATCAGCATCTACGGCTCATCGAAACTCGCGGACGAAGCGCTCATCTCAACGTTCGCTCACAGTTACGGAATCCGGTCTTGGATATTCCGGTTTGCTAACATCGTCGGTCCAGGTCAGCGGGGGACAGTGGTTCCGGACTTCATCGAGAAACTCCGGGATGACCCGACACAGTTGACGATTCTCGGTGATGGTCGACAGGAGAAATCCTATCTCCATGTGACCGATTGTGTGGACGCGATAATCCACGTGGTCAACCGGGCCGAGGATCCCGTCAATACGTTTAATCTCGGTACTCGGACGACGACGTCCGTGACCCGTATCGCCGATATCGTCTGTGAGGAACTCGAGGTAGAACCGGATTACCAGTTTACGGGTGGAGACCGGGGCTGGGTTGGGGACGTACCGAAGATGCGCCTCTCGATCGAGAAGCTCGCCGCGCTCGATTGGGAGCCTGAACTGTCAAGTGAGGCGGCGATCCGGAGAGGAGTGCGGGAACTCGCGACGGAACTGTCCGACGGCCGCTGACCGCTAGAGCGACACCGTCATTTCCGCAGCCGCATCGTGGTTCCGCGCCGTGAGTCGACCCCTGACGAGGAACTCCCCTGACGGGGGGTCCGACCACTCGGCATCGAACGATACGGTCCCATCGGGAGGCACCCGCTGAGTCGACAGCGCCTGGGTAAACATCCGTCCCTCGCTCCAGCGCCAGACTTCCTCGCCGTCACGTTCCGCCGTAAACTCCACGCGTTGGCCGCTGCGGAACCGGAGCTCGACAGGGTCCTCACCGGTATTCTCGACTGTTAACCGCAGGTGCAAGCCTTTCTCGACTGGGGAGACTCTGAGTCTTGCGTCGAGCATACGGGGTCCTCGACTCGGACGGACAAAAGCTCCGGGAGGGGGATCACTACTGGGGAACGCGACACGCATATGTCCGGTGCACCGGTAGGGGTGGTTGTGCAGGTCGTCGGATACGAGACCGTCGACGCAGCACTGCAAGTCGCCGACTCCGGAGCCGTTAGCCGTCTACCTCTGAAGGCTGGGCAGGAGCTCGCATATCAGCTAGGTGACCGGCGGTGCGCTGGAGTAGTCCACGACGGGATACACACGACTTGCAGCGCCAGGACGGCACCCTACTGTCGGGAGCACACGGTTCCCTGGTCCGTTGCCAACAACGCGGACTCGGATGAGCAACACGTCGTTTACCTCGCTGCGTTCGCCCCCGAGGCGTTCAAAGTTGGGGTCACCCGAACGTGGCGGCTGGAGCGTCGCCTACGCGAACAGGGCGCCGACCGGGCCGCAGCCGTCGAGACCGCCCCCAACGGACGGGTGGCCAGAGACCGTGAGTCTGCCATCGCGACGGACGCCGATATCCCGGAGCGAGTTCGTGTGTCTTCGAAGATCCGGGGTCTTGACGATGAAGTGGATAAAGGAGCATGGGAACGGCTTCTCGGAGAGTTCGACGTTATCGAGCGCTTCGAGTTCGACTACGGGTTAGATCTCGACATCAGGCCGATAATGGAGACAATGCTGACTGGGACTGTCCGGGGCACAAAGGGACGGGTTCTCGTGATAGAACACGCGGGAGGGACATTCGCGGTCGATATGCGTGACCTTGTTGGATACGAACTAAAGGAGGGCAAGACCGAGAACGAGGTTCAATCCAGTCTTGGGGCCTTCAGCTGAGTCCAGTTACGGAAGCGGAGCCGGGTCGACATCAACAGTATCCTCGCTGGAAACCGCCGCTGCGAGCGTGGCTGCGAGGGTCACAACAGCCTTCTTGTGCCGTTCTCGTGGCTCTCGGAGTGCCATTGGAGTGACTCCGATTGCCTCGTAAGAAGCAAGGGCCTCCTCCGTGATGGTATCTCGCTCTGTGAGGTGTGCGGCGACACAGCCGAGGAGAGTGTGGAGATGGACCAACTCGTTCTTTTTCATTCAACATCTCTTGTCGCCAGACACTGTTAAGCCCCATGTCGAGGGAGTTCGGCTGCCGTTGGCGGTCCTGGGCAGCCCTTTCACGCCTTGCTCTCCGGTGACAAGGTCGAAGGATGCCGACGGAAGGGACGCGTTGAGGTCTCTCAGGAGCCGCCCGGTCTCATGTGGAGAACAACTATAACGTGAAGCCTCACCGGTCAGTTCGAACTCCCGTCAGGTGTCCAGGTGGATCACCCGGTGAGGCACCCGGAAAGCGGATGATTGAGGTACGCCCGTGCGAAACTCGGGAGCGTGCGTCGGCCCTCGCTCGATGCGGTTCGTGGGTTCGATCGGGCGGTGTATACGATCGCAGTCGCGCAACTGGTCAACGTATTCGGCTCCGGTTTAGTGTATCCGTTCGCCACGATCCACTTTCATCTGGAAGTCGGCATTCCATTAGCTATCGTGGGGCTCGGCCTCGGTGCCAAGAGTGCGATGACAGCGGTGGGTACCGCCGTGGGTGGATACCTAACCGATCAAATCGGGCGCAAGCCGGTCATGGTTACGGCCATGGCAACGTCGGCAGTTACACTGGCGGCGTTCGCGTTCGTCCCGGTCCTTGGGACGGCCGTCCCGGAACCTGTGACGGCATATATGGGGGTATCAGCGGTCGGGACGGCATTCATCATCGTCGGAGCGCTCTCCGGGATGACCGTCGGCCTGTATCCACCCGCCGCACAGGCGATGACGGCCGACCTCACGTCCGATAAGGATCGGGATCGAGGCTATGCATTGTTGAAGTTCGCCAACAACATCGGGTTCGGGTCGGGCTTCGTCGTGGGGGGCGTCCTCTACGCGACCGCTGGTGTCGCAGTTTTTGTTCTGGACGGCCTTACCTCAGGGATTGTTGCGCTGGTCCTCCTCCTCTCACTCCCGACCAGCCACCGGGTGCAAACACGCGACGAGCCATCCCACTCGGTCGCCGCCCGGTCTAGGGCGGAGCCGGAAGGGAAGACACCGATGGGGACGCTCCGAGACTGGTGGGACGCCGCCAGCCGGGCCAGGGTGGTGTTGCTCGCGGCGATCAATATCGGATTCGCCATGATGTATGCCCAGATGCAGGCCACCGTACCTGTCATCGCCAAGGGAAGACTGGGTCTGACATCCGCACAAGTCGGCACCCTCTACGTACTCAATCCGCTGACCCTGGTGATCTTTCAACTGCCACTCGTGGACGCAGTTTCGGAATGGCGTCGCACACGTGGTCTCGTGGTTTCAGGAGCTCTCTGGGCGGCAAGCATGCTGGCTGCACTCGCTGCCGACCTCGGGGTGGGACCGGTCGCAGCTGGTGTTGCATTCGTGGGGGTCCACCTAGTCGTTCGTACACTCGGAGAAGTGCTTCACTCACCATTGGTGACCGCGCTCATGAGTGATCTCGGGGCAGTCGATCAGCGTGGAACGCAACTGTCGCTGTTGGAAGTCGCGAAGCGTGTCGGTATGGGGGCAGGGGCATTCATAGGAGGATTTTTCTTCGATGCGGGTCTGTCAGTATACCTCTGGCCCACATTGATCGGTGTTTGCGGCCTGATGATTGGGGGGCTATTCCTGCTTGAGCGACGCGTGAGTCCAAGGGAGAACGGCCGAATGTCGACCCCTGACCTGGCCGATTAGTCGATCGGTCAGGCCGGTGGTCGTGGCTCAACTGGATTGGCTGTAAATGAGGTTTCGCTGGATTTCGTTCGCGCCTTCGTAAATGACGGGGATACGGGCGTCACGGTACACTCGAGCGATCCGTCGATCAGTCAGGATGGATCGACCCCCGTGGAGCTGCATCCCGCGTTCGGCACAATCCACGGCCGTTTCCGTGGATTTGGTTTTCGCCATCGCGGCCCACAAGCCCGCATTCTCGCCGCCAACCACCTTGCCGGCAGCATGCCAGTTGAGCGCCCGAGCCGCTTCGAACTCGAGCCGCATGTCGGCGAGGGCGTGTTGCACGGCCTGAAACTCGGATACCTCCCGCCCGAACGCATTACGCCCGTGGACGAAGTCCCAAGCCTCTTCGATAGCCGCAGCGGCGAGTCCGAGTCCATGGCCACCGACGACGATGCGACCATGATTGAAGAACTCCGCGAGCATGTAGAACCCGCCCCCTTCAGTGCCGATGAGATTCTCGTCGGGGACGAAACAGTCCTCCAGAACGATGTGCCCCTGTTTGGATGCCCGCATTCCCATTTTTTCCGGGATATGCTCCGCCTCGTACCCGTCCCGATCCGTTTCGACGATGAACAGCGAGTAGTTTGAGTACCGGTCTTGGCTCTCGCCGGTCCGGGCGTAAAGCGTCAACCAGTCCGCCTCGACAGCGTTTCCGACCCAGTATTTTTCTCCGGTGATCTCATAGCCCCCGTTGACAGGATCGGCACGGGTCGTCATCCCTGCCAGATCCGACCCGGTCTCCGGTTCGGAAACCGCCAGTCCGGAGATCAGGTCACCCTCCGCTACTGGTCGTAGGTACTCCTCTTTTTGGGCGGCCGACCCGTACGATTCAATCAGTTCACAGCCGAAGGAGGCAAGCATCAACGTCAGGCCGATTCCGGCGTCAGCGCGATACAGTTCTTCGGCCATCGCCAGGACTTGGTGCAGATCGAGCCCACGGCCCCCGTACGCTTCGGGGATGTCAGCTGCCACGAGACCAGCCTCCTGGCCGGCTTCGAGAATCTCCCATGGGTACTCCCCGGAACGAAAGTACTCCTCCGCATTCGGACGGACGTGATCATGGGCAAATTCCCGAGCCTCCTGTTTCACCGGGCGGGCGTGCTCAGGGACCAACGATTCCGCAAGGAGCTCAGTCTCCATAGACACCACTGAGGCTGCTGCCGTATAACCACAGGGGAGAGTGACTGTGGGAAGCACACCTGGCTAGAGGAGGCGGTCGGTCGGATTCAGTCGATCCGGTCGATACCAGCGGTGCCCTCACCGTCCTCGGATTCGGACTGGTCCGGTTCATCAGGCTCCTCCGATTCGGAGGTGGTGCCTGAGGCCCCGTTCTCATCGGGCCGTCTCCAGACACTGCCGGCAACGTCGCCCGGAGACCCCGTCGTGTCGGCAAGCGTCTCGATAACGGCGGCTCGGTCGACGGTTCCGGAGTCGGTTCGAGGTAGCTCGTCGAGAAACCGAACCGTCCGAGGGAGCTTGAACCCAGCGAGCCGCTCGCGCGCGAACGCTTCCAGGTCCGCACCATCCAGGTCCGGCTCCGCAGGTACTATCGCAGCACCAACCCGCTGTCCCAAATCCTCGTCAGGAAGACCGACGACGATGGCCGCCGTCACATCCTCGTGGTCCTGCAGTACTCCCTCGACTTCTCCCGGATCGACGAGTTCACCGCCGGTGTTGATCCTGTCGTCTTTTCGGTTGAGGACGTACACGTATCCGTCTGGGTCTTGATAGCCGATGTCGCCCGTTCTGAGGCGCTCGTTACTGAACGCGGCGGCAGTCGCCGCTGGGTCATCGTAATACCCACGGGCGACGGTCGGGCCGCTTACGACGAACTCTCCGATCTCTCCTGGGGGGAGTTCCTCGCCTTCCTCGTTCCTGACACTGAGATCGGTCCACAGGAGCGGTCGACCGACGGTACCCTCCCGGGTAGCCGCCTCGTCGGCTGTCGCGATCGTGATGGCTGAGCAGGTCTCGGTCATCCCGTAGGTGGGATATACCGGGACCGAAAAGTCACGACAGCGTTCGATGAGACTGTTCGGGGCGGGAGCACCCCCTAAAAGGACGACCCGAAGCGAGTCGGCGAGCGTGCCCCGCCGGTCGAGCATTCGATGAAGCATCGTCGGAACCAACGAAACCCCCGTCGCCTCGTACTCCCGAAGGTCATCCGCAGCACCACCCGGGTCGAACCCGGCCCGAACGATGAGCGTCGTCCCATACAGCGCGGTTCGATACACCGGCATAATCCCCCCAGCATGGTGGAACGGAAGCGTTGCGAGCCAACGGTCTTCCGGGGACACTCCCAGACGGAATCCTGTGACGACCGTCGAAGAGAGGACGTTACTTAACCGGATGTCAACCCCTTTCGGGGTTCCAGTCGTTCCAGACGTAAACAGCAGCAGGACGGGGTCAGGGCGGTCCCACTCGACGGGCTCGATCGGGACCGGTTCAACCTCCCGGACCTGCGTGACTCGTCCGTGGCTGGTCTCGTCAAGAGAGGCAAGGGGTACGTCCGCCGGAGTGGCTGCGGTTACTGACTGAGCGGTTTCGGCCCCACAAACCAGGGCGGTGGCATCAGCCTGGTCGATCTGGCTTGAAAGTTCCCGCTCCGTCAACCGATGAGACAGCGGGACGAGCCGGACACCGAGCCGCATGGCCGCGTGGATCAAGGTAACGTACTCGACCCGGGGTTCGAGCACCGTCACCAGGTGGTCGCCAGCCCCGACCCCGAAAGACGCCAACCGCGCTGCGAGTTCATCGACGGCTCCGTCGAGTTCCGCGTATGTCCACTCCGTTCCTGATCCAGCGGCGATCAGGGCCGGAGCCGCCGGGGTCGCGGCTGCCCGATGGGAGAGCCAATCGCGCATGTGCTCAGGATTACTACGGGGCTACTATTGTCTTTGCATCTCACCCACTCCACTGGGAACGGGGAAGGAATCCGGTGACGCCGTCCGAGTGGGAGTGATGCGTGAACGAAGTCCCGTCAGTCACCCTCTTGATCTGGCGGGTGGTGGGCCAGGGACCCTCGTTTGTGGGCCGCGTTCCACTGATACTACAGTTTGGAACGAAGTGCGGACTCGGCTTCGGTCTCTTCTCGCTAGGGTGTCACTCCTCGACGAACTCTATCAGGACGCCACCGGTCGAGCGAGGATGGAGAAAGGCGACCTCGTGGCCCCAGGCGCCGGGGCGCGGCTCGTCGTCCACCAGTTCGACCCCCGACTCCTGGACACGGGTCAGTGATTCATTCAGGTCAGAGACCGCCAGTGCGAGATGGTGTAATCCCGGGCCTTCACGGTTCAGAAAGCGTGCGACGGTCCCTTCGTCGTCGAGCGGTTCCAGGAGTTCGAAGTAACAGTTACCGACGTCGAGAAAGGCGATATCGAGACCATCGAACTCCTCTTCATGCACCACCCTCGCCCCGAAGAGGGTTGCGTATGACTCGGCAAGCGTCGGGGCGTCTTTCGTCACGATGCCAAGGTGGTGGAGTCGCATACAGCCCGCTGGAGGAGAGCGATTAAATAAACCGGGGCGGTGAGCCGCGGTGGAACTGTGCCCTATGAGGGGTGGGACAGGGTCACGCTTACGGGGAGAGATTGTGGCACAATCCCCAGAGGAAGCCCTCGGTGCCCGCGAAGGTGATTGCACGCCACGGCGAAGCCGCTTCGGTATCGACCCTCCTTTTTGACCCGGTTATACGTTAGAAGGTTGATACTCGCCGAACTCTTCCCGGAGGACGCCACAAATCTCGCCAACCGTCGCGTACGCTTTGACCGCCTTCACGATTGGCGGCATAAGGTTGGCGTCTCCACGAGCCGCGTCCCGAACGGCTGCCAGTGCTGCGGTGGTCGCCTCAGAATCGCGCGACTCACGGAGGTCGGTCAGGCGGTCGATCTGGGCCTGTTCCTCCTCCTCGCTGACTTCTTCTAGGTCCACTTTGGGGTCCTCGTCTTCTACCCGGAACTCGTTCACCCCGACGATGATTCGCTCCCCGTCCTCGATCTCCTGTTGTCGATCGTAGGCCACGTCCTGGATCCGGCGCTGTACCTGTTGTCGCTTCACCGATTCGAGCATCCCGCCGTGCTCGTCAATGTCGTCCAGAATTTCGAAAGCTTCAGCCTCAATATCGTCCGTCAGTGACTCGACGTAGTAGGAACCTGCGAGCGGATCGATAGTGTCCGCAACGCCGGACTCGTGAGCCAGTATCTGCTGCGTGCGCAACGCCGTCCGAACGGACTTCTCGGTCGGGAGCGAGAGGGCTTCGTCCTTGCCGTTCGTGTGGAGTGACTGGGTTCCGCCCAGAACCGCGGCCAGGGCCTGGTAGGCGACGCGGACCACGTTGTTCTCGATCTGCTGGGCGGTCAGCGTCGAGCCGGCCGTCTGGGTATGAAATTTCAATTGTTTCGATGCTGCGCGTTCGGCGTCGAACCGCTCCTCCATGATCCTGGTCCACATCCGTCGCGCGGCGCGGAACTTCGCCACCTCCTCAAGGATGTTGTTGTGGGCTGCAAAAAAGAAGGACAGTTGCGGAGCGAACTCATCGACATCAAGGCCGGCATCCAATGCTGCCTGGACGTACTCGATGCCGTTGCCAAGCGTAAACGCGACCTCCTGTGCTGCGGTGGCCCCGGCTTCCCTGATGTGGTATCCGGAGATCGAAATGGTGTTGAAATTCGGAACCTCGGTCGCGCAGAATTCGAAGATATCGGTGATTAGCCGCATCGACGGTTCGGGTGGATAGATGTAGAGGTTGCGAGCGATGTACTCTTTCATGATGTCGTTCTGAATCGTACCTCGGAGCGTCTCCCGAGGAACGCCCTGGCGGTCCCCGACGGCGATGTACATCGCAAGCAGGACCGCGGCTGGTGCATTGATCGTCATCGATGTCGAGACTTCGTCGAGCGGGATTCCTTCGAAAACGCGTTCGAAGTCCTCCAGCGAGTCAATCGCGACACCGGATTTCCCGACCTCACCGGCCGCCATCTCCGCGTCAGAGTCGTAGCCCATCTGCGTCGGCAGGTCGAACGCCATAGAAAGCCCCGTTTGGCCCTCGTCAAGCAGATACTGGAACCGCTCGTTGGTTTCGGCAGCCGTCCCCATGCCGGCGTATTGCCGCATGGTCCAGAGCCGGCCACGATACATCGTCGGGTACACCCCGCGGGTGTACGGCTCCTCCCCGGGGAACCCCAGGTCGGCGTCGTAATCCAGCTCCTGGTTGTCGCCTGGAGTGTACAGACGAGCCACCTCGTGGCCTCCTGTGTCGGTCATGAACGCGTCGTCCCGCTCCCCGAATCGCTCAAGCGTCGGGGTCAGGGTGTCCTCTTCCCAGGCCTCCCTCGCGGACCGGATCTCTTCGAGATCCTCGGCATCAAACATTGTCCCATCTTCTGCCGCGGCGGAACTTAAGACTTCGACGTGGGGGCCACACTCGGGCCCGGATTTATGCCGAAACGGGCCGTGTCAGGCGACATGAGCCTCCTCACATCACTAGCGTATGCCCTCCATGGACTGGCAGCCGGGACTTGGGTTGGTGCGATCGTGCTCGTGACCTGGAAGGTACTTCCCTCCGTGGAGGACACCGACCTCACTTCGGAGACACTCGCGACGGTAATGTCCGGGCTGGTGGTCCTCACACGAACCAACAGTCTTGTCATGCCCGCCACAGGGTTATGGATGGCGTGGGACGTCTACGACGGGTTTAGCGGATTACTGGTGCCCCCTCGCGGTCATGCCGTCCTCGCGATGATCGTTCTCTGGGTCGGCCTGACTGGGCTCGTTGAGGTAGGGGCCGCCCGGAGCCGACGGGCACTCGACCAGAATCGGGTCGAGACTGCCGCCAGGGACGCGGGGCCCGTGCTAAAAGCCGCGAGCCTGGTCGGGCTGCTCCTGCTGTGCCTGGGTGGATACCTGGCGGCACCACCGATCTGATCGAGATGCCTCAGGACTCGGTCAGTGGGACGCAAGTCCCCTCCAGAGCTAAGTAGAAGGGCACGGAGTGGGCCGTATGGTGCTCTCAGAGGCCGTTACTCGGTTCCTCCGGGCGGCGGGGCCGGAACACACTCCGCTCCAAGCCAGGATGGCTGAGAAGGCTGAGGATCTCGATTTCCCCATCATCGGTCCTGATGCGGGAGGTGTCCTCCGGCTGCTAGCTCGGTTGACTGATGCGGAGGAGGTCTTTGAGTTCGGGTCTGGGTTCGGATACTCCGCCACATGGTTCCTACGGGGGGGCGCCGACCGCGTGGTTCTCACCGAGTTCGATGAGGAGGAACTCGACCTCGGTCGGGAATATCTGACTGATGCAGGACTGGCCGCCCGTGCGAGGTTCGAATACGGTGATGCCATGGAAACGGTCGGCCGATACGACGGGCCGTTCGACATCGTTCTGATCGATCACCAGAAATCGCGGTACGAGGATGCATTCAATCGAGCCAAACCGAGGCTTCGGCCGGGCGGAGTTGTCGTTGCAGACAACATCATGCGGGGGCCGATCGATTTCGATAGGGTCCTGGATTACCTCGAGGGAAAGACCACCTCACCAGCGGATGACGAGTCGACGGCCGGTATCGCACGATACGTGGCGACGGTCCGCGATGATCCGGACATGGAAACCGTCGCCCTCCCTGTCGGATCCGGATTGGCCGTGAGTTTCAAGCAGGGTTGAGCTCTACCGTGGATCCGCTCGGCGAACCGCGAGGCGGAGTGGGGCGCGCCGATCACTCTCGCAGGCGCGGGGGATCTCCCCTCCTCACAGGATCCCCATCTCGGAGAGCCGTTCCGGAAGGTAGGTGTCGGTGACGAAGTCGAGGCCCTGAGACGCGAGCGCCTGCTGTTCGGCCTTCTTTCCGATGTCGAGTTGGAGCTCGATCTGTTCTTCCCAGAAGTCGGTCTGGAACCGTGGATCCTCGAGTTCGGACTCGAGCGCGTTGACATCGGAATCGGCCAGCGGGTCCGTTGGGAGATCGTAGTCGACGATATCTTGGGGACGGATGCCGACGAATTTGGCTTGCGGTGTCGCGAGGTATTCGGACAGATGGGCGGATTTGATCGACCCGTACGCGACCGACCCGTAGATACGGTACGACCAGGGGTCCCCGTCTGTGAACACGACGACCGGGAGTCCTAGGTCGTCATGGAGTCGTTTGGTGATCCGTCGCGTTGCGCGGGCGGGCTGCCCCTTCAAATGGACGACCATCGCGTTCCGGTCCTCATCGAACCCGTTCTCGATGAGCCGATCGCGCATCCCGCCGGTCTCGACACAGAGAACGAAGTCGATGTCGTGATCGAGGAACTCGATAGTGTCAGGGTTGTTCGGAATCTGGTACCCGCCCTCACCCACGTCCTCTTGACAGTGGATTTCCCGCTCACCCCGTCGGGTCTGCTCCCGCAAGAGGAGGGGACCCATCAACGTCGCCCCGGACTCCTCTGGACGCATGTGGAAGTCCTCCCGCGTCACGCCCGAGACGATCTCCAGGTCTTCGACGAGCTGGTTCGACTCGTCCTGACTGGAAAACCCAGCCTCATCACTGTCCCACGACTCGCTCAGGTAGTACAGTTCCCGAAGTGTCGACGACCGATCCTCGTCGAGCTGGCGCGCGAGGAAGTCGATCGTGTAGATCGCTTTCAGGAGTTTACGCGCTCCCTGGACAGAGTTGGCAGACCGTGTCGAGGTCCGATCGCCGTAAACCCAGACTCCCTTCTCCTCGTCGTACTTGATGTTGCTCTTCGTCCTGGTCGGGAGTGTCATTCGGGGCACATCACCGCTCTCGAACTGTTCGTAGAACTCGTTCGCCAGGGCGATGAGTTGGTCGCGGGCGCGCTCCTCGGCTGTCCGTGCTGGTGCCTCTGCTTCCGGAGTATCAGTGCTCATATCAAGCGTTCACCGTCAGTTTGGCCGTTTCGACGCCGTCCACGTTCACTTCGAACTCGGGGGCAGCGTCGTCGCTAACCTCGTATTCGAGGGCCGCCGTTTCACCGGCACCCACCGAAGGTTTCCATTTTACGAACCATTCGTCCTCCAGGTCAACGACGGTAGCGTCGTCAGGGACTCCCACTGGCTCCGTGGTCACGATATCCGTCACGTCCAACTGTTCTTGCCGGTCAGAGTGGTTCGTGACGATCAGCCGAACGGTGTCCTCATTCCATTCCCGTTCGAGACTAACGTTGTTCATGATTCGGGCGAGAGCGGTCCCGATCTCGGGTTCATCCCGGCCTGTCACGTCTGCCACCTTGGTCGCCATTTCCGGAAGGATCCGTCCGAGGACGTCCTCCTTTTCCCGGCGTTTTCGGAGCGATTGTCGCTTGTTCAGATACGACTTCAGTTCGCGGCCGACCTCCCGCAACGCCCGCTCGATCTCGTCTTCGATCTCCGGGACGTTCGCGAGCGCGTCTTTGGACTCGCTCGTGAATGGGACGTTCGTCGACGCCACGTGAATCGTGATCACTGCAGGCCCGTTTGGCATCCCACTTCCTCCAGGCTGGTCGAGGTTGTAGTTGCGCCAATTGATCCGTTTGACCACATCGGTAGTCGCGCAAGCGCCCCGCTGATAGACGAGCGGCACCCGGTTCGCGAACCGCTGGAGGTCGACCGGACCGTCCGCTTCGAGTGACCCCCCGTAGGCGATGCCGGCCTCGACGATGAATGGGTCGCCACCGTGGACCTCCGCGTCCCTGGTAGCGGCCGCGTAGAAGTCGGCGTCGAACTCCTTCCGGAGTCCAGCCTCGACCAGTTCTGCAGTGATCGGTGCCAAACAGTCCGTCGGAGGAGCCAGGATGTCAGTCTCCCGCATCGCCTCCAACAGGGCCGCAGCGGCATTGCGATCGCCGGCCAACTCGCGGACCTTCGGCGGATCGTCAGGCACCGTTTCCATGGCCTCCCAGACCGTTTCGACGATGTTCTCGCGAGCTGTGTCCCCCACCGTCGCATCATCGAACTCTTCGGTGTCGTCGGATGCCGTATCGACGAGCGAGCGCAGTTCGTCCAGCGTCATCCGGGTCCGGTCGATCTCTGCCATCGCCCTGGCCAAACGCTCCGCGATTCCCCGGACCGTCGCGTCGTCCTTCCGTGTCGAAGTCGCAGAATCGACCAGGGCATAAAGATCCGGGGAGAGTCGATCGAGACCCTCGTCGGAATCGAACAAAGTCAGCGCCTGCCACGCGGCCCCGATGGCGTTCTCTCGGACCGTCGAACCGAACGTGGTGTTGAACTCCGTCTGCACCGCCTCGGCCGCCTGTGCGACTACTCTCTCCAGTTCGGACCGTGTCGTTCGGTCGGAAGCCTCGAGCTGGTTGGTCACACGCTCCGCGAACGACTCCGTGGCGTCGGCCCGCTTGTTCGCGACGGCATCAGCGATCGTCGTCTCGAGGTCCTCGCTGGCCCCTACGCCTGGCGGTGACCAGCCCAGCTCCCGCCCGTAGTACCGGTCGCGGAAGTTGTCGATGATGTTGTCAGCCGTTTTACCGCCCACGCGGGTGAACTCCCCCTGAAGGAACCCAGAAAGCGAATAGGAGTCGGTCCCCTCTAGCATCTTCAAAAGGGTCCCGAGCTCGACACCATGAGGGTGAGGCCTGATCTCGTTGGTTTCCGCTGGAAGCTGATCCGTGGCCCGCTCGGCTTTCATCGGCTGCTCCAACCCCGGCTCTCGAAGCTCAAGCCGAGCGTGCGGATTCACGACCGCCGTTTGGGAGATGTAATCGTGCAACTGGGATCGCGCCCGCATGTTCGCTTCCATCTCAAGTTCGATCCGGGTCCCGTGGGGCCGGTCCCAGGAGGTGATTTCCTCATGGCGGATTTCCGGCTCGTTAGTGTCGGTGTCTATCACGAGCTCGAAGTACCGAGCGTCCGATTGTCCCTTGGGTCGGCTGGTGATTTTCGCTGGTTTCCCGCTCGTGAGCTGGGAGTAAAGCACGGCTGCGGAGATCCCGATCCCCTGCTGACCGCGGTTCTGCTCGCGGGCATGAAACCGGGATCCGTACAGCAGTTTTCCGAACACCTTCGGTACCTCCTCCTTGGTGATACCGGGACCGTTGTCCTCGACGATGACGCGGTAGTAGTCCCCTTCCTCCCGGATTTCCACGTATACGTCCGGACGGATACTGGCCTCCTCACAAGCGTCCAGTGCGTTGTCAACGGCCTCCTTTACTGCCGTTACGAGTGCTCGCGCTTCGGAATCGAAGCCGAGCATGTGCTTGTTCTTCTCGAAGAACTCGGCAATGGAGATCTCTCGCTGGCTCTCGGCCAGCTCGTCCGCGATCCCCCCTCCAGTCCCCTCTTCCCCGATCGTCGACTGGAACGACGTCATTCGAAAACCGATACCCGGCGAGGGTTTAAAACGGTGTCTCAACCGGAGCGGAAGTGAACTCGCGCGTGCGCGCGCTTGCAGGGAATTTAAGGGTGCCACTCCCCAATAACAGATAGAAGTTCTATGTCAGGCTCAGGGGAAGGCGAATACGGGGCCGGGCAGATACAGGTCCTCGAAGGGCTCCAGGCCGTCCGGAAGCGGCCGGCGATGTATGTCGGGTCAACCGACTCGGGGGGATTGCACCACCTGGTCCACGAAGTCGTTGACAACTCAATCGACGAGGCGCTCGCCGGCTATTGTGATCGGATCGAGGTGAGGCTGCATCCCGATGGGTCGGTCTCGGTTCGTGACGACGGGCGAGGGATCCCGGTCGACACACATACCGAGTACGATCGCCCGGCGGTCGAGGTGATCATGACGGTCCTTCACGCCGGGGGCAAGTTCGACAAGGAATCGTATCAGGTGTCGGGTGGGCTCCACGGGGTCGGCGTCTCCGTCGTCAATGCGCTCTCGAAGTGGCTGGAGGTCGAAATCAAGCGAGACGGGTACGTTTGGCGACACCGGTTCGACCACGGCGAACCGGAAGAAGGGGCCTTCGAACGTGTCCGCCCGATGCGCGAGGACGATGACACCGGAACCCTGATTCGGTTCTGGCCTGACGGAGAGATTTTCGAGGAGACCGAGTTCAGTTACAGCACTCTCGCCTCACGCCTTCGTGAACTGGCGTTTCTGAATTCAGGGGTCGAGATAACCCTCACGGACGAGCGGTCCGTGGATGGTGACGAGTCAGAGGAGTTGCGGACGGACACGTTCCACTACGAAGGAGGTATCCGGGAGTTCGTCGCGTACCTCAACGAAACCCGCACTCCGCTCCACCAGGAGGTGATCTATTTCGCCGACGAGGAGGCCGTCGATGAAGGGGCTGTAACCGTCGAGGTCGCGATGCAAGCCACCGACGAACTCCAAGGATCGGTCCATGCGTTCGCGAACAACATCAACACCCGTGAGGGCGGCACACATCTCACCGGGTTCAAGACCGCCCTCACACGGGTGGTGAACGACTACGCGGAAGACCACGGGCTTATCGGGGACATCGACGGCAATCTCAAGGGAGAGGACGTTCGAGAAGGACTAACGGCAGTCATCTCGGTCAAACACCCGGACCCACAGTTCGAGGGCCAAACGAAAACGAAGCTCGGTAACAGCGAAGTCCGGGGTATCGTCGAATCCACCGTTCATCAACAGCTGGGAGTCTACTTCGAGGAACACCCGGATGTCGCGCAGGCCATCGTCGCGAAGGCCGCTGAGGCGGCCCGAGCACGCATGGCTGCCAAGAAAGCCGAGGAGTTGACCCGTCGAAAGTCAGCCCTGGAATCGACCGCACTTCCGGGCAAACTCGCCGACTGTCGGACCCGCGACCCGGCGGAAAGCGAACTGTTTATCGTCGAGGGCGACTCGGCGGGCGGTAGTGCCAAGCAGGGTCGAGACCCCGAGTTTCAGGCGATCCTCCCGCTGGGGGGAAAGATCCTCAATGTGGAGAAACACCGGCTCGATCGGGTGCTTGAGAACGACGAGATCCGGAACATGATCACCGCGATCGGAACAAGCATCGGCGACGAGTTCGATCTCGATGAGGCTCGATACGAGCGGATTATCATGATGACGGATGCGGACGTCGACGGAGCCCACATCCGGACGCTGCTCCTGACGTTGTTCTATCGACACATGCGCCCGCTTATCGAGGCAGGCTACGTTTACGCAGCCCAGCCACCCCTCTACAGGGTGCGTCATCGCGGGGAGACATATGACGCGATGACGGAAGCCGAGCGGGACCGGATCGTCGCGAACGTGTGTGACGGACAACCGGACAGCGTTCAGCGGTTCAAGGGCCTCGGTGAAATGAACCCGGAGCAATTGTGGGAGACGACGATGAATCCGGAAAACAGGGTCCTGAAACGGATGACCGTGGACGACGCGGCCGAAGCCGACAGGATGTTCAACATCCTGATGGGTGACGCCGTCGAGCCGCGAAAACAGTTCATCAAGGAACACGGACCGGAGGCAGACTGGGTCGACATCTAATGAGGGACCACGTTACCGATGAGTGGCCGAGCGGAGCACCGTCTTGCCGAGTGACCACACTAACAAACGGTGGCGTCCGTCACGGCGGGTCCGTGGAGGGACAGAACCGGCCGACAGCACCGACTAGAACCACAGTCCTTACCGTAGACGGGCGGAGCTTGGAGGCCCCTCGACGGGCGGGTGGTATCCGATGAGCTCGGATCGTGAGGGTGCTGATGCCGGTGCCGCTCGCGTCGACGACGTCCGCATCGAGGAGGAGATGGAACAGTCGTATATCGATTACGCGATGTCCGTCATCGCGGGTCGGGCGCTGCCGGACGTTCGGGACGGCCTGAAACCGGTCCATCGGCGAATCCTCTATGCGATGCACGAGATGGGTGTATCAGCCGCCTCAAGCCACCGAAAGTCCTCGTCAGTGGTTGGAGAGACGATGGGCGATTACCACCCGCACGGGGACTCTGCGATATACGACTCGCTCGTCAACATGGCCCAGGAGTTCTCGATGCGGTACCCGTTGGTCGACGGTCAGGGGAACTTCGGGTCGATGGACGGGGACCCTGCGGCGGCAATGCGGTACACGGAGGCCAGAATGGCTCCGATCGCGGAGGAGCTCCTGGCCGACATCGAGAAGGACACGGTCGACTTCGAGTCCAACTACGACGACCGTCTCGAGGAACCGGAGGTACTGCCGGCCAAGTTCCCAAACCTCCTCGTGAACGGGTCAACTGGGATTGCGGTCGGGATGTCGACGAAGATCCCCCCACACAACCTGGGAGAGGTAGTCGACGCTACAATCCACCTCATCGAGAATCCGGACTGTGACGTTTCCGATCTGATGGAGTACGTCAAAGGGCCGGATTTCCCCACCGGCGGACGTATCGTGGGACGCTCGAGCGTCCGGGAGGCGTACGCGACCGGTCGAGGACGGCTCCGTGTTCGAGCCACTTTCGAAGTCCAGGAGTCCGATGGACGCGAGCGAATCGTCGTCACGGAACTCCCCTATCAGGAGAACAAGGCGCGGATCGTCGAGCGAATCGCGGCTGATATTAACGAAGGAACGATCGAAGGAATCGCCGACCTGCGTGACGAGTCCGACCGCGAGGGTGTCCGAATCGTGATGGACCTCAAGCGGGGTGCCAACGTCGAGGTGGTGAAAAACCAACTCCTGGAACACCACCTCGAGTCGACGTTCGGCGTCATTAATCTCGCGCTCGTCGACGGACAACCACGCGTACTATCGCTGAAGGAGACCCTCCAACAGTACCTGGAACATCGGAAGCAGGTTGTCACCCGGCGGTCCGAACACGAGCTTCGGGAAGCGAAAGAACGGGCCCACATCCTTGAGGGACGACTCAAAGCGCTCAATCACGCGGAGGACGTGGTCGAGACGATCCGCGACTCCGCGGACCGCGAGGCGGCGAGAGAGGCTCTCTGTGACCGTTTCGAGTTCTCCGAGGACCAAGCCGCGCACATAGTGCGGATGCAGTTGGGTTCGCTCACCTCGATGGAAAGCACCGAAATCGAAACGGAGTACGAGGATGTTCAAGCCCGGATCGGGCGCCTGGAGGAGATCCTCGAGAGCGAAGCAGAACTGCTCGAGGTCATCAAGACGGAACTCCGCGAAATCAAAAGCCAGTACGACGATGACCGTCGGACCGGGTTCGTCGAAGACACTGGAACGGTTACCCACGAGGACCTCATCCCCGAGGAGGAGATGGTCGTGATCGTTACTGAAGACGATTACATCAAACGGATGCCACTCGCGGAGTTTCGCGTCCAGCGACGGGGGGGCAAAGGAATCATCGGAACCGGCCTCAAGCAGGAGGACCGCGTCTCGTCGGTGTTCGTTGCAAACACGCACGACTACCTCCTCTGTTTCACCAACCACGGCCAGGTCCACGAACTCAAGACGTACGAGGTTCCGGAGATGTCCCGGACGGCCCGGGGCAAATCCGCCGTGAACGTCTTGAATCTCGACGACGGGGAGGAGATCACTGCCGTCGTAAACTGTGAGGATCTAACTGGAGATGAGTACCTCACGATGGTAACTCGGCACGGATACGTGAAACGGACCGCGGGGGACGCGTTCGGGAACATCCTCTCCACGGGGATCAGGGCAATCCGATTAGAAGAGGGCGACCGTCTGGTTGACGTGGAGGTCACCGACGGCGATCGAGACCTCGTTGTCGGCACCACCGGCGGAATGGCGATTCGGTTCGCCGAAGACGAAGTCAGACCGATGGGACGGTCAGCGCGGGGTGTCCGGGGGATTAGACTCGGGGAAGGAGACGCAGTCGCCGGCATTGCGGCCATCGACGAGGAGCGTCACTCCTGGACCCTGACCGTCACGGAGAACGGATACGGCAAACGAACCGACATCAGCGAGTACCGACGCCAATCGAGGAACGGGAAGGGATTGATCGATATCAAAACCGACGATCGGAACGGACCGGTCCGGGCGCTCGAGACGGTCGGGGCCGGGCATCATCTCATCGTGATGAGCGATGAAGGACAGATCATGCGGACGGACGTGGAGGACATCTCGATTATCGGGCGGAACACCATGGGAGTCGTCGTGATGGAACTCGAGGAGGGTGACAGCGTAGCGTCGGTGGCGGTCGTTCCGCCGGAACGCGTTGAGAAAGCCGACGCCTGAAGGGATACCGTTTCACGGCCGGAACTCGGTCGATCGGAGGAAAACGGAGCATCGCGGTCGGGTTCTCCCGCTGGCCAGGTCGGACCGGCGGATGCGTGGGAAGGCGGTAACTCACGACCGGAGTCCGTGGCGGCCGGGAGGCACCACGGTAAAGATCACTCGTCTAAAGGATCGTCTTGCCGAAGGCGCTCGCCGCCAGTTCGGTCGCGAGCTCCGCCGTCTCGTTGTGTTGATCCAGCGTCGGATTGACCTCGACCAGCTCCATCGATCGCAACGCCTCCGAGGCCGCCACCTGTTCCATAGCGTAGTGTGCCTCCCGATACGTGACACCTCCGCGGACGGGCGTCCCGACCCCGGGAGCGACTGAAGGGTCCAGCCAGTCCAAATCGAGGCTAACGTGAATCCCGTCTACGCCCTCCGTAGCGAGTTTGAGCGCCGCGTCGACGACGTTCCGGATACCCCGTTCGTCGATCTCCGACATCGTATACGCGGTGACGGGTGAGTCCCGGAGGAGTTCGCGTTCCTCTGTGTCCAGGGAGCGGAGTCCGACGATCGCGACGTTGTGGGCCTGAAGTCGGGGAGCGTTGGCCCATTCGACGCCCTCGAACTCGCGAACGCCGAGGGCTGCCGCCAGCGGCATCCCGTGGACGTTCCCGCTCGGACTCGTCGTCGGGGTATTGAAATCGCCATGAGCGTCGAACCAGATGGCCCCAAGGTCCGCCTCCCGGGCCGCGCCGCGCAAGGATCCGATCGCGATGGAGTGATCGCCCCCGAGTATCAACGGCGTTGCTCCCTCCCCAAGCGTGCCGGCAACCTCGTCCGCCAGCCGGTCGACTACCTCCTCAGTCTCCCGAAGGAACTTCGCCTTGCCGACGCTCGGGGTCCTGTAGTCGGGGTCCCGCTCTTCCGCCCGCGGCACCAGCAGATCCCCCGCGTCCTCACATACGACGCCGATCGACTCGAGTTTCTGAGAGAGCCCGCCGTACCGAATCGCGGAGGGACCCATGTCGACTCCCCGTCGGCCTTGGCCGTAGTCGCTCGGGACGCCGATGATCCGGACGTTCGTCATGCCAGGCGTTCGTTCCGGACCGGTTTGAAACTACTCGTACGGCTCACAGACCCGTCGGAGTCCCTCGCGGAAGCCGATTTCCGGTTCCCAGCCCGTCGCGTCCCGGATTCGAGAGTAGTCGGCACAGGTATGAAACACGAACTTGTCCTCCGGAATCGGATTCTCGACGTATTCGGGCGCAAGGTCGGTTCCCAGTTCTTCGTTCAACATCTCGACGACTTCGTTAGCGCTGTAGGATTCCCCCGTTCCGAGGTTGTAAACGCCAGTGAGCTCGTGGTCAGCGGCCAGTTCGAGGCCTCGGACCACGTCATCTACGTGCGTGAAATCTCGGGTGTGCGTTCCGTCCCCATACACTTTGGGGCGAGTGCCGTCTGCCATCCAATCGGCGAATTGTGCGATTATATTGGCGAATTCACCCTTATGCCCCTCCGCTCCGCGCGCACCCTGGTACACAGAGAAGAACCGTAATCCGGCCATATCGAATCCTCGTCCGTTAGCGTAGTACTCGGCGTAACGCTCCCGGGCGAGTTTCGAGGCCTCATATCCGGTCGAGGCTTCGACATCCATGCTCTCGGGAGAGGGTTCTGTCCGGCTCCCGTAAATCGAAGAAGTCGAGGCGTACACGACAGTGTCACACCCGTGAGCGGCGACCTGTTCGACCGTGTTTACGAACCCCTCGACGTTTACCCGAGCCCCGCGCTGCGGGTCCTCCTCGTGCATGTTTAGTGACGACAACGCCGCGAGGTGGAACAGAACATCCACGTCCGCCGGAAGATCGTCATCGAGAACGCTCGCGTCCACGAACTCAACCTCGTCATCGAGGTTCTCGGGGGTTCCAAGATAGAGATCGTCGACAGCGATCACTTCATTGTCGGTGGCGAGATGATTGGCGAGGTTCGACCCGATGAACCCCGCACCGCCAGTCACAAGGACCCGTTTGCCCTCCATATTGGCACGGGAGAGCGCGCAAACTAAGCAGTACCGTTTCGGGCTCCGGGAAATCCCATTGTGATCTCCACCGGTTTTAACCTCATGGTGGGCCTATCATCGCTAAATGTCGTCTATCGAACTCACGCCGAGTCAGCGCACGATCCTCTCGGCATTGATCAACCTCCACCGGGACCGTGAAGATGCCGTCAAAGGGGAGACGATCGCAGAGGAGGTCGACCGAAATCCAGGAACGATTCGGAATCAAATGCAGTCACTGAAGGCGCTTCAGCTGGTCGAAGGCGTCCCAGGTCCCAAGGGCGGATACAAACCTACGACGACTGCATACGAGGCGCTCGATCTCGAGCGCATGGAGGAACCGGCCTCCACGCCGCTCGTCTACGAAGGCGAGCCACTGGAAAACGTGAACGTCCGCGAAATCAACCTGACAAACGTCCACCACCCGGAGCTGTGTCGAGCAGAGATCCAACTGCAGGGCTCCGTTCGGACCTTTCACGAAGGGGACACGGTAGTTGTGGGACCGACGCCGCTTTCGAAACTCGTCGTTCGGGGAGTGGTAGACGGCAAAGACGCAGCCAGCAACCTCCTCCTCCTTCGGATCGAAGGGATGGAAGCACCGGTCGAAGATCCGAGTCACTGAGCGCGTGGATCGTTCAGTCACAGTTCCGACGCGTCGCTCCCCGTAGACGAGTGCTGTCCGGGCCTTTGTGATCGGGGCGAGAGGACCCGAGGACCGGGCCGGATTCCCTTGAGGTGCTGTACGCAAGTCCCGGTCCCGAGCGGAATCCACCGACAACTCACATATCGCTCCACGCACGCAAGGCCCGGCCGAGCGAAGAAACGGACGCTATCCACCGAACGGCGACCGCCTTTTTCAGGAACGCGGCGCCCGGGCCACCGAACGTGTTTATCGGGACGAACTCAACGTCGTGAGCAACCGCCCGTTCCCCAATCGAAATAAGCGTTCCCTTGTCGACATGACTCCACGTTCGGAGTGGTGCACCACGCGCGGCTCGGGCGAGGTTTTCCCCAGCGACCTCCGCGGCCTGCCAAGCGGCTTGGGCGGTCGGGGGCGCGTAGGCATCATCGCCCTGATCGATCAGCGCCGTGTCACCGATGGCGAACACTCTGTCGTTGCTTGTTCGGAAGTCGGAGTCCGTATACACTCGGTCCGACCGCTCGTCACGGTCGACGTTCACGCTCGAAACCATGTCCTGCCCGGTTATTCCACCGGTCCAGACCAAGACATCGTACGCCAACTCCTCCGGGGGTGATTCCTCTCCGCCGTCGATGTAGACCGTGTTGTCGTCGGCCCTGGTGATGAACTCGCCGGTCCGAACAGCGATATCGGCCGCTTGGAGCCGTCTCCGGAGCGCGCCTTGGAGTTCCGGGTCGTTCCCGGGGAACACTTCATCGAGACCCTCGATGAGCGTGATTTCGACCGGGGCACGATGATCCTCACGCCACTCCGCAATCTCTCCGGCTGCTTGGATGCCCGAAAGTCCCGCTCCGCCGACCAGGACCCGCGCTGGGTTATTCGCGGTGGCGTCGGCTGCAGCCTCCCGGACAGCCGCATTGATCTCCCTGGCATCATCGAGACTTTTGAGCGTGAGGGAATGCTCCTCGAGTCCGTCAATCCCATAGAACGCCGTTGCTGATCCTACGGCTAGAAGGAGGTAATCGTACTCGATATCGGGACCGTCCTCAAGTTCGACGGTACGCGTGTCGGTGTCAACGTCCACTGCACGCCCCTGTCGAAATTCCGTGGATGGTGATTTGATTTGCTCGACGGGAATGGTGACTTTTGATTCCACGGCCGGGGTCCGAATGACACGGTGGACTTCGTGGAGGACCAGATGATAATCCCGTTCGGACACCCAAGTCAGTTCGATATCAGAACCTGCCGCCGTCTCGACCGCTTTCACCGCGCCCGCGCCAGCATAGCCGGCGCCGATGACGACGACGTCCGTACTCATTGGCGGTCTTCCGGTTCGGGCTAATAAAGGGGTGTTGACTTCTGTTCTCGATGCCACCGTACGACCAGTTCACCGTCAGATCGGCTCCGGGACAGACCCACGCCGGACGACCGCGTGTCGGGAAGGATGGCGGAACTCGGGGCTGAACGAGCAACTCAATCGAGGGTGAGACCGGCGTGCCACCGCTTGGCGTCTGCCTCCCGTTTCACTTCATCCATGCGGGCAAGCAGTCGGGTAGCGAGACTCGCGGTTTCGGCGGCACGGCTTTCCCCCTCGGTCCGGAACTCCCCGGTGACCCGATTCGCGTACACGCTACAGACCGCCCCAGCACGAAGGCCGTAAACGCCCGCGATCGTCAACAGGGCGGCGGCTTCCATCTCGATGTTCTTGACGTTGGCCTGTCGGAGCTCCTGGATCAGGCTGTCGGTCCCCGGAGGTGTATAACCGGCATAGCCCTCCCTCCCTTGTCCGGTATAGAAGGAGTCGGTCGAGAGCGTGGTACCCACGTGATACTCGTATCCGAGACGCTCCGCCGCTGCCACGAGTGCTGAGACTACCTCGCCGTCCGCGACAGCCGGATAATCCTCCCGGACGTACTCGTCGCTCGTTCCCTCCTGCCGGACGGCCCCGGACGTGATAACCAAGTCGCCGACGCTCATCTCCGGCTGGATCCCGCCACATGATCCTACACGGATGAAGGTCCGGGCACCCACACGTGCGAGTTCCTCGATCGCGATGGCGGCAGAGGGAGACCCGATTCCGGTTGAGGTCACGGAAATAGGCGTTCCGTCGTACTCTCCCGTGGCCGTCCGGTACTCGCGATGATAAGCCACCTCTTCGGACTCGTCCCACAACGCGGTTACCTTGTCGACCCGTTCGGGATTCCCGGGGAGCAGAACGGTCTCGGCGACGTCCCCCTCCGCGAGTTCGACGTGATACTGAACTCCATTTTCAGTATCATGGCTGTCGGTCATGCCGTCTTTCTTGAAGGACCCTCCTCGTAGTTCTATCCATTCGGAGTTTCATCCACAGACCCCATTGTTGTCCCGTAACTCCTCGACGAAGGCGCTCCATGTCGGCACTCCGCTGGACGAAAACGAGGTTGATAGACGCCCCGGGCTAGGAGGGCGTATCCTCACCGGAGCGACTTGCCTCCGAGAGCGTTTCAGGACTGATGGTGTTGGGAATGAGTTCACCGAGCGTATAGGTTGCAACGTCGGTCCCTTCATCACAGACGATTTCGAGGTCCTCAGTCGCGAACTCTGCCAACGTTTGGCGACACATTCCGCAGGGGGTGACCCCATCACGACTGCCCGAAGCGACGGCCAGACGATCGAAATCGGTCCGGCCGGCCTTGACGGCCTCCGCGATGGCCACCTCTTCGGCGTGGAGCGAGTTCGAATAGTTCGCATTCTCGATGTTGCACCCGACGAACACGGTACCATCCTCAGTGCGGAGTGCCGCCCCCACACGATACTCCGAATAGGGAACGTACGCTGCGTCGAGAGCCGATCGAGCCTTCTGAATCAGCGGATCATCTGACGGAGCCCGCCCGGAGACATCGTCACGATCCTCGGACCCTCCGTCGGCAACTTTGCGAGTCATGGCAGGACACTGAGCCGCCGGGTGGTTAAACATCGTGCCGTTCCGACAGACGGATGCACCTCGCCTCCCGAACTATCGGCATCCGTGACGCAGCCACCAGAACCAGCCGACAGAAACCCTCCCAACGACCCATGCGGTCCCGAGGAAACTGCGGGAACCCGGACGGGCCGTTCCTTGTTTCTCTTGGTGGGCGGGGTCGGAGTCCTCGCTGCCGGTCTGGTCGGATACGTTGTCGGGACAAACGCGTCAGTTTCCACCGTCCGTGTGTTCGGCCTCCTGAGCCTCCCTGGAACGGGTCTCGCCCTGGGCCTCTACGCGATGGGGATGGCGTTCCTCGGACTGGCGGCACTGTTCCTGATGGTAGAGGTGGTTTCTCGGCAGGACCGATGAACGGACCCCTTTTCAGTACCGCTGGCCGAAGTGAAGACATGGCGGCATCAGCCGAGGAGTCAGGTCGGGACGAGAGCGATGGCGGAATCCAGGATCAATCCACCCCGGCCGCCAACAGAGAGGGGGGACCGGGCCAGAGCGGTCCTGGAAACCGGAAGAGGGCGGTCCTCGCGGTGTTGCCGTTTTTGGCCCTCGGGATCGCGGACGTCCTCCTCTTGTTACGCTGGGGAATCGATCCGCTTTGGGGATTCGTTATCCTTCCCCCCATTCTCTTTTGTTCCGCGTTGGCGTATCTCGTCTTCTCGACCGATTTCCTAGAGGACCGGACCTGACCCGACACACTGACGTCAGGTTTCCGGTCCTGTCGTGAACCAGGTCGAATCGCGAATCGGAGACCAACCCAATCCCGGACAGAAACCATCCGTCTCTGCACGACCGTAGCGATAGAATCGTAGCAAAGCCTATCCCGGTCGACGTCGGGAGATTGTGCATGACGGATTTCTCCCAGCGCGTCGAACGTGTCGATCTCAGCGGCATCCGCGAGGCGTTTGCCGCGGCCGGTGAGGACGCCATCAATCTTGGGCTTGGACAGCCGGATTTCCCGACGCCACAGCACGCCAGGAGGGCAGCGATCGATGCGATCGAGGCCGGGCAAGCAGACGGATACACCACCAACAAAGGCATCGAACCGCTACGGGAGGCTATTGCCGCCAAGCACGACCGCGACAACGACATCCAGATCGATCCGGAGCATATTATAGCGACAGCGGGCGGGAGCGAAGCACTACATCTCGCGATGGAGGCTCATGTGGACCCGGGTGAGGAGGTACTCATTCCGGACCCTGGGTTCGTTTCGTACGAGGCGTTGACCCATCTCGCTGGTGGGACCCCGGTTGCGGTCCCACTCCGGGAAGACCTGACACTCGATCCGGCGGAGGTGGAGAACGCTCTCACGGAAGATACTGCTGCATTCATCGTCAACTCACCGGCCAACCCGACAGGAGCAGTCCAGTCGGCAAAGGACATGCGGGCGTTCGCACGAATCGCTGAGGAGAACGACGTGCTCTGCATCTCGGACGAGGTGTACGAGCAGCTGATTTTCGACGGTGAACACCACTCTCCCCTGGAGTACACAGGAGCCGAGAACGTTATCGTCGTGAATGCGTGTTCGAAAACGTACTCGATGACAGGATGGCGACTGGGATGGGTCACGGGCACCGAGTCACAGATCGAACGGATGCTCCGCGTCCACCAATACACCCAGGCCTGCGCGACAGCCGCCGCACAGCATGCCGCCGAAGCCGCCCTGACTGGGCCCCAGGATGTAGTCGACACCATGCGCTCCGCATTCGAACGGCGCCGGGATATCGTCCTGGACGGCCTGACGGAAGCGGGACTCACGTGTCCGACACCGCAGGGCGCCTTCTACGCCTTCCCGGAGGTGCCGGACGGGTTCGTGTTCGAGTGCATCGACCGCGGCGTCGTGATAGTGCCAGGGGACGCGTTCGGCGACCGGGGTGCCGGCCACGCCCGGATCTCCTACGCAGCTGACGAGGAGACCCTCAAGGACGCTCTCGAGGTGATCGCTTCGACGGCTACCGCAGTCGGAGCCTGAACATGGGGATCGATCCTGCTCAGGAACTCGTCACCGATCTCCTTCCGGACCCCGCAGAGGTTCCCGCCGACCCGGATGGGTTACGGGATTCGATTCCGGCTCTCGGGCCAGAGAACGGCGCCTACTTCAATACCGGGGCTAGTGGGCCGAGTCCGAGGCCGGTGATGGACGCCATGGCGGAGTTTCATCAGGAACAGAAGGGACGGATGCCTGCGGGTGAATGGACGTACGAACTGGGGTTTGGGGCCTACGAGGCCAGCCGGAAGGCCGTCGCATCGCATGTTGGAGCCGATCCGGAGGAAATCGCGTTGATGGGGTCGACCGGTGACGGACTCAGCGCAGTGGCCGCCGCACTCGACCTAGACTCCGGTGACACGATCGTCCGGACAGATCTCGAGCACCCCGCCGGGACGCTCCCTTGGGCCGCTCTCGAGCGACGGCGGAACGTCGAGGTTCGCGAACTCAAAACCGAGGCTGGCCGGATCGACTTGGCCTCGTTCGCGGACCGAATCGGGGACGCCGATGTCGTCTGTTTCTCCTCGCTGTCGTGGAATTATGGTACGAGACTTCCGGTCCAGGAACTCGCCGACATTGCCTCTGAGACCGGCGCGTTCACCCTCGTGGATGCAGTCCAGGAACCTGGACAGGGCCCCCTAGACTTCACCTCCTGGGGGGTGGACGCTGTGGTCGCCTCGGGTCACAAGTGGCTTCTCGGTCCCTGGGGATCCGGGATTTTGTACGTCAATCGTGACGTGGTGGAGGAACTCCAGCCGGCCCAGGTGACATACCGGAGCGTGTCGGGAACAGCGGGCTGCCCCTCTGAATACGAGCTCGCCACGGGTGCCGCCCGTTTCGAACGCGGCACCAGCGCTCCTGCCCCGTACGTGGGGCTTGCTGCGGCAATCCGGGTGTCAGACACCATCGGCCCAGACGTGATTCGGGACCGGAGCTTGCGCCTTGCGAACAGACTCGTCGCCCGATTGCCCGAGGCATCAGTGGTGAGTCCGCTCGACCCGGAGAGTGGCCTCGTGACCGTCGCGGTGGAGGAACCGGACGAAACCGTCGAACGACTCGAGACGGACGGTCTCGCGATCAGGTCACTTACAGATCCGAAGGCGATCCGTGCCTCCGTTCACGCCTTCAACACGGAACAAGAGATTGACCGACTGGGGGACGCGATCCGTCGAACCGTACGATAATCGATAGCGGGTGGATCGGTATATTCCGGGTCCCACTCATGAGTCCGATCGGGATGGAGGGGAGCATACGCCACACCCTCATCCGCAGGGTGGAGCGGGGCATCGAAACAGAGACGGATAGATGCTCAGTCCGCGGTCGAGACGATCTTGATTACGTCCCCCTCTTCGAGTTCGTAATCTTCGCCAATCCGCCGACCTGTCCGGGCGTCCAGGGCGTGAAGGTATCCGTCACCGATGTCTGAATGAATGGCATACGCCAGGTCCCGGGGGCCGGATCCCTCAGGAAGCAGGTGCGCGTCCGGCAGGACGTTGCCCTGGCTGTCCGTCCAATTCGTCTCGTTTTCGACCGGGTAGACGGTGACATGACTGAGGACCTCGTAGACCGCAGTATTCAACGCTTTTTGAACGCCAGTAGAGCCGTACTCGCTCATCGTATTCCGGATGCGTTCCAGTCCCGAAGCTTGCCTGTCGCTGACCTCCCCGACGAGTTCGAACGAGTCATCCCCAGGATCATACCGGATCATTCCAGCCTCGACCGCACGTCGGAGGGCACGTTCGCCGTCAGCGGTCGTGGGGATGACTGGCTTGTCGATTTCCAGAAGCTTGTCGACAAGCGATTCCGGAGCGATATCGGCCTTGTTTGCCACCACAACGAGAGGTAACGTTCGACTCCGGAGCTTCTCGGCGAGTGCAAAACGGTCCCCATCCGTCCAGGCGGCAGGATCGGACGGGTATTCCAGCTCCCGCATGACAGCCGCCACGTCGGTCGAGGTAGCACCGAATCCCGTCAGCAGTTCCGCGAGTGCGTCGTCAAGGTCGAAGTCGGGGGAGCGGGATTTCCGCTCGACAGATTCCCAATTCCGACCGACTATGCTCGCGAGCCACTGGTCGAGTTCCCCTTCCACGAAATCGACCTCCTCGAGCGGGTCGTACATACCGACTTCCACAGGCTCTCCCTCGGCATCCGTCGCCCCCGCGGCGTCGATCACCTGGAGGACGACATCGGCGGTTGTCAGTTCATCGAGGAACTGGTTTCCAAGCCCGCGTCCCTCGTGGGCACCGGGGACGAGGCCAGCAACGTCCAGAAGTTCCACCGGCACGTACCGTTTCCCGTCATGACAGCGCTCTCTCCCACATCGCTCGTCACGATCGAGACACGGACAGGACGTACGGACGTGAGCGACCCCCCGATTCGGGTCAACGGTCGTAAAGGGATAGTTGCCGATACCTGCATCCGCAGCGGTCGCGGCCTCGTAGAACGTTGATTTGCCGGCATTTGGTTTCCCGGCGAGCGCGACCGTGAGCATGCCAGAGGTTCCGGGGTCACTCGGAACTAGCTTTCGTTTCGGTAGGGCCGTTTCCACACTGAGCGGGGCGCGTCCAGTGACAGTTTTTCCTCGTCCGCCACTCCCGGGAGCGTCACTTCGGCACCTCGTGGTCGGTCATCGAGCCCTCGCTTTTGAGGAGGCTCGTTACTGCGGTCTCGACCTCTCCGGTCCGTGCCGCCTCCATCGCCACCTCGTGTACCGAGAACGCGGTTCCCTCGTAGGCCGGCAGTTCTCGACAAGCGGCGTACTGTTGGAGCCAATCGTTCAGCGCCCCCTCCAGAAGCGAGCGTTCGACTGCCGACAGGTCCGCCCCCTCGCGACACGTTTCGATATAGAGTCGAACGATGGGCGCGACACCCGCTTCGATACAGTCGGCTGGAGTCCCGCTTGAGGGGTCGAATTCGGCACTGGCTCGCCGAGACCGTTCGGCGAGGGCAGCCACGTCGTCCCAGTAGCTGGATCGACTCATCACTGTTCCTAGGGTATTACCGGCTCCCGGAGGGTGGCTGAAATATAAAACTAGGTGGAGACGAGTCAAAGGCCGCTGAGAGCGGCGTGGGCCTGCCCCCGGAACGCCTAGTCAGTCCGCGGGAACTTGGTCATCGTGTTCCGACTCCGACCCGTCATCCGTGTCAGTCTCTTCGACGGGATCCTCCCCCGGCGTGTCTTCGATGATCTCCGCGTCCTCGGTCGGGTCGGAACCATCGTGATGGGTATCGGACGACTGTGAGTCGTCCCGTGCTGACGTGGATTGGGGCTGTGCATGCGCCTCGAAACCTACCTCCTGGTCAGTCGTCTCGGAGGGTTCCTCATCGCGAGCGGCCCAGGCTTCTTGAGCGGAATCTCTGTTTTCACCGATCGCCTTTCGCAGCTTGGCGTCGATGATCTTCCCGGTAAGTTCTTCACGGCCGCCTTTTGCGGTGATGCCGTCGATATCAGCCGCGATCGACTGAAGATCGTTATATGGCTTTTCGTCCAGCCGGCTACGCAAAATCTCCCGGAGCCGGGACCGTACCTTGGCAGGATCAGCGTCCTCCGCGGCGGTCTCAGCGACCGTTCCGTCCCCTGATACGGCCGCAAGAGCATCCGTCTCGGAGGATTGAGATGAGGATGTGGACCGGTCTTGGACCAGTCGCATCTCCCTGTCGGCCCGGAGCGTACCTTCCACAGTAGCCGATTCATGTACAACCAGCTCCCGACAGTCGATGCCACCACGGACGTGTGCACCGGCTCGTATTTCCGCAATCCCACCATGGGACAAGATGTCCCCGTGGACGACAGTCCCGGGCCCGACCACGATGTCCCCGTCGGCAGTCAGCCCACCGAAGACCTCGGTCTCCTGCTGGATGGTGACCGTCTCGGCACGGATGTTGCCGTGGAGGCGGCACTCGGAGCCGATCTCTGCCGGTGCAGGGACGCGCCAGAAATCATCGGTCACCATTGCGTCCCGTGGCACGATCAACGGGTCGGTATCGGCTGGTTCAGGGACGTCGAGTAACCCCTCGTCCGCGTCCGGGCCTACCTGCAGGTAGTAGCTGAGCACGATAAAGTAGAGAACGAGCGTGGGGATCGATGTCCGGGTGACGATCCACCCGTCAGCTTCGAGCGACCCTTCGACTTCCACGTCGTCGCCGATATCCAGATCTCCCGCGACGGCCAATCGGCCGCGGATGTGCGCTCGGTCGCCGATGTAGGCGTTCTCGCTGGCGTATACATCGCCCGCCACATCGCACAACAGTCCCAGCCTGCAGTCCCCCTCGGCCTCGATATCACCGCCGAAGTCCACCCGTTCACCGGCGGCCACGTTGCGTCCGCGGACTCCTAACTCGATCGTGCTTCCACCGCCGACGAACACGTCGCCATCCGTCAGGACGTGACGTTCCTGAACATGGGTCCCGTCCGGAACGGTCAACGTGTCGAACGACGGTTCCCCCGATGGCATGGTACGGGAATCGGTCGAGTCGGGCTTAAATATCCGGCAGACGGACGTCTGACGCCGGCGCAATCAGGGCCCCCGGACCATTCGTGACCAGAAGCAGAATCACACCCTTGGCACCCTTCGGACCTTACCCTGCCACCTGGAGGGCTGGCGGAACGGCGAGAACGAGCCACGCTGTTGAAGTAGGACGACCGATAACCCTCCAGTAACGAATGAGCGAGGACTTCTACGATGTGTTGGGAGTCTCCCGGGACGCCTCCGAGGAGGAAATAAAGCAGGCCTATCGAGAGAAGGCGACGAAGTATCATCCGGACGTCAGCGATGAACCGGACGCAGAAGAGAAGTTCAAGAAGATCAAGAAAGCAAAGGAGGTCCTAACTGACGAAGAGAAGCGGGAGGCGTACGACCGGATGGGTCACGAGCGGTTCGAACAGGCCGAAAAGCACGGAGGCTTCGACGGGGCCGGCGGAGGAATGGGAGGACGGGCTGGTACTGCCGGCGATCCTTTCGGCGATGTTGGGGGGATGGGTGGAATTGGCGACCTGTTTGAGGAGATCTTCGGCGGGGGCCGGAGTAGCGGACCACGGTCTGGGCGAGATCTCCGCACATCGATGACGATCGACCTGGAGGAAGCCTTCCAGGGGGTCTCCAAGCAGCTAACCGTGACACGGCCACAGCGGTGTCCGACGTGCGAGGGTCGGGGCTATCCCCCAGAGGCTGATGTTCGGACGTGTCCCGAATGTAACGGTCAGGGACAGGTCCGACGCGTCCAACAGACGCCGCTCGGGCGCGTCCAGCAGACGACCACCTGTCCCCGCTGTGAAGGCGACGGCGAACTCACGTCGGAAACGTGTGGCACCTGTAACGGGAGCGGGATCACACAGGAGGAGTCGACCCTGACCGTAGAGGTCCCCGCGGGGATCCGGGACGGACAGACCCTCCGGATGGATGGAGAGGGCGCACCGGGTGACCGTGGCGCCCCGGATGGGGACCTCCTGATCGACGTGTCTATCCGGGAGCACGAGGCGTTCGAGCGGGATGGGGACGACCTCTACAAGACGGAACCGCTCTCGTTCCCGCAAGCGGTGTTCGGCGATACCATCCGTATCGAAACCCTCGAGCAGGAGGTGGAACTCGACGTTCCCGAAGGAACTCAGAGTGGAGAGACGTTCCGTCTCCGGAACGAGGGCATGCCCCGGTTGCGGGGCCGGGGACGGGGAGACCTCTACGTGGCGGTGCAGCTCGTTACGCCAGACCCATCGAGTCTCGATGCTGCGCAGCGAGAAGCCTTGGAAGCATTCGTGGAGGCCGGCGGCGAGGAGATCGACGTTGATCAGGGTATCTTCGAGAAGTTGAAGAACTCGTTCTGAGGTCGACCGGGTCGGCGAGGAATCGCATTGATGCAGACGAACGGGTCCGATGAGACCCCGTCGGAGCACAGGAAAGCGAGTTAAGCAAGCTGCCGGCTGTCGGCCACATCGAGAGCGGTCTCGGTGGATACGTGCCATCGACCGGAGTAGTGGCACAACGGCCCATACGGAACTCAGCATCTGTGAGAACGGAGCCCGACTCGGGTGAGCCGGGTCCGCCGGAAGCCGCTCAAGTGTGTACATGGGTTTCGGTACCACCGCCGCTGATCCGGAGGATGTGCGGCGACGAATATCGGTAACGCGCAGAAGAATCAGGACTCGGTGGAGTAACTCGCAGACAAGAGGGGAGGAATTAGATTCGAGGCAGAGACGGACGCTCGCGAACCGGGAGGTGCCTGCCGAGTGTCCCTGTGAGGAGTCCACCAAACCAGTTGAGGTGCCCGCCGGGAGCTGCTGGGTATTTCGGGATCACCCTGACCGCCTGTCGATGAGCAGTCGGTTTTTCCACGGTCCGGTCGAGGGCTATACATGGACGTGGCAGTCATCGACGACCTGGTCGCTCGGTCTCGTCGGAGTGAGGCCACAGCCCTACACGCCATCAAACCCGACCGCCCCTACACGTACTTTGACCTTTGCAATACCGCAGCGAAGGCGGCCAACGTCTTGCGGCATGTCGGTGTACGGCGCGGCGATGGCGTCGTACTCGCCGATGACTTGGCTCCGGAGGTGGTGTTGAGCTTTCTCGGGACCGCTCTCGTTGGGGGGATCGCTACGATCGGAGCCCACCCTGAGACCGTGGAGAGCGAGTCGACCAGCGCGATCGTGGTTCCGGCGGACGCTGAAGGGTCGATCGATCCCTCCCCGGGGGTTGCACTGATCTGTTATGGCAGCAGTCCTGACCGGCCGGAAACGACGCACTGGGAGGCCGAGGTTTGGAGTGAGAATCCCGCCTCGCCTCCGGGGGAACACGGGCCGGAAGACAGGGTTCTGATCGAACCCGAGACTGAGAGAGAATTCACCCATGCCGAGCTCCTCGCGGCGGCTCGGACCGTTGTCGAAGAGTATGAACTGGCGGGCGACGCCAGAGTCGCTATCGGAGGGGCACTATCAGATCCTGGGACGATAGCCGCCGGGATCGTTGCCCCCCTGATCGTGGGGGGAACGATTCTCCTGCAACCATCGAAGCTGACTGAGGCAACAATTATGATCGGGGACAGTCCAAGGACCGAGGAGACCGCGACCCTCAACCCCGACCGCCTGCCACTCTAGCTTGCCGCACGGACCGCGTCGAGCGCATCGGGGTTCTCTATGGAGGAAAGGTCACCGGGATCATTGCCCTGGTGGACGGCGGCTATCGCCCGTCTGATAATCTTCCCGGATTGGGTTTTGGGTAGCTCATCGACGAACAGTATCTCGCGGGGGCGGAATGGTTTCCCATGTTCCTCGGCGACGAGGTCCGACAGGCCCTGTCGGAGTTCGTCATCAGGGTCGACACCGGGCTCGGTGACGACGTAGCAAACGACCGCGGTGCCGGTCGTCTTGTCGGGTACGCCAACAGCTGCTGCCTGCGTCACGTCCGGATGGTCGATCAGGACCCCTTCGACCTCGGCCGGACCCACCTTCCGTCCGGCAACGTTGAGAGCGTCGTCTGCCCGTCCGTGAAGATACCAGAAGCCGTCGGCGTCGCGTTGTGCCCAATCGCCGTGATCCCAAAGGTCGGCCCACGTCGACCAGTACTCCTGGATGTATCGCTCGTCCCCGTCCCACAGCGATTTGGTGGTGGACGGACAGGAGTGTCGAGCGACGAGATAGCCGCGTTCACCGGTATCCAGGATCGACTGTCCGTCCGAGTCCACGATGTCGATGTCCATTCCGAGCCCGGGCCCACCGAGCGTGCACGGTTTCAGCGGCTGGTCCGGCATCGGCATCAGGAAACAGCCGCAGATCTCCGTTCCCCCCGAGATGTTGATGATCGGACAGTCACCGTTACCGACAGTCTCGTAGAACCACATCCAGGACTCGGGATCCCACGGTTCGCCCGTCGATCCGAGCAAACGGAGGCTCGAAAGATCGTGTCGGTCGACTGGCTCGGAGCCGTGTTTCCGAAGGGCTCGGATGGCTGTGGGGGATATCCCGAAAATCGTGATCCCGTGTCGCTCGATCATGTCCCAAAAGCGGTCAGGGCCCGGATGGTCAGGCGCGCCCTCGTACATGAACACCGTTCCGCCAAACGTGTGGTTCCCGATCAGCGTCCATGGCCCCATCATCCAGCCGATATCGGAGACCCAGAAGAACCGGTCCTGCGGCTTCTGGTCGAACCCAAAGTGAATCTCCTTGGCGCACTGGACCTGAACACCAGCGTGGGTATGGACGATCCCCTTCGGCCTGCCTGTCGTCCCTGAAGAGTACAATAGCATCGACTCCTGCGCCGAGGGAAGGGGCTTCGTCTCGTAGGTATCCGAAGCCTCGGCAACGGAATCGGACCACCACTCGTCGCGACCCGACGCCCAGGATACGTCCACGTCGGCGTCATCATCGCTCGCACCGAGCCGGTCGTACACGACGACGCGGTCAACGCCGCCCGCCTGACTGATGGCCTCATCGGCGGTCGGCTTGAGCAGCACCTCATCCCCACGGCGATAAAACCCGTCCGCCGTAAACAGGACCGAACAGTCAGGATCGGCGATCCGGGTCGCCGTCGCGTCCGTCCCGAAACCAGAAAAGATCGGGACTGCGATGGCCCCGATCTTGAAACAGCCGTAGAGAATGGATACCACCTCCGGGACCATCGGCATGTATAGGCCCACGGTATCCCCTGTTTCGATGCCGAGGGAATCGAGGTAGTTGGCGACCCGGTTGGTCTGCTGCAGGAGGTCGTGAAAACTGACATGTCTCTCGTCACCGGGCTCGCCCTCCCAAATGAGTGCCAGCCTGTTGCGCGCCGCGGCGTCAGCCCGTGCGTGACGGTCGAGGACGTTGTGCGCGAGGTTCAGTTCTCCGCCAACGTACCAGTCGGTGAACTGTGGTCCGTCAGTCGCGTCGCGGACCTCCTCGTAGTCTTTGTAGAAGTCAATTCCGAGGTAGTCGACGAGTTCGTCCCAGAACCAGTCGAGACCCGACGCCGATTCACCAGGGACCTCAGTGGTCGTCCGCTCGATCAACTGTTCGTGGCTGTCGATACCGTACTCTCGCATGAACGCCCGCACGTTCGTCGCCTCGGCAAATTGCGGATCCGGTTCGTGAACGATCCGGTCGGTATCGATCTCCCTTGAGGCCATACCGGACGTTCCGACCCGTCCGACAAGTAAGTTGTCGGACGTGAGAGGAGACAACGGCCCGATACCAGGTTGATTCCCGTGAAAAACGCTATGCCGGACCCACGCGTACGGAACCGTATGTACGTCCGCGATGCTCGGAACCGCGACGAGGTCTGGCTCCTCGATCGAATCGACGAGATGGGGCTGGACGCGGAATCGTTCCGCTCACGTGATTACGTCATCGCGGTCGATGAAGAAACGGACGAACGAGCGGGGTTCGGTCGGATACGGATCCACAAAACGGACGCGGGGGAGTTCTGTGAGGTGACCAGTGTCGGCGTGCTCCCGGCGTGGCGGAATCAAGGCGTTGGGGCTCATGTCCTCGAACGACTCACCGAGAAAGCAGGTGACGAGGGGTTCGAGACGCTCTACGCGTTCACGGATGAGACCACGTACCTCGCGCAGTTCGGCTTCGAACGCGTGGAGACCGACGGGCTGCCAGCCCCGCTTGCAGACCGGTTGGCCGAGGTGCGTGAAACCGGTCCGGATGCCGAAGCACTTCGGATCGATACGACGGCCTTCTCGATGCCAAATCGACTGCGTGAGCGGTTCAAGTCGGCAAGCCCCGTAACGGGTGGGGGCGGGGCGGAGCCGGAAGAGGTCGCGGAGGATTTCGGGATTGATCCCGACGAGGCAACTTACAAGTACGATACAGGCGGGTGACATCCTCCCGGGCCTAAACCCCGGGGCTTCCCGTACCGCAGTTGGGATATTTGCTGGTCTACGACACGACCTGTTCTCGCGGGGCGAACACCCCACTCTCTGAATCAAACAGGTGTACCGAGGGCTGTGCCACACAGCCGTTACTCCTATCCTCGCCGTGAGGACTCGGAGTTATCTTCTGACGCATATTCTCCGCGCCGTTACAATCCGCGTTCCCGACCAACCCGCACGACGAGCAGACGTACAACCCACGGTGCTTCCGGTTCGACTTCGTCTCATCGCCACACGCTGAACACGTCTTCGAGGTGTTCCACTCGTTCTCTTTCAGTACCTCGACACCACGTATCTCGCCTTTGTATTCGAGG